>CAYRNA010000036.1:0-13915 GCA_964425555.1 uncultured Spirochaetales bacterium | reverse complement strand
AGATTTGATGGCTTGCGATCTTCCCTTATTCAACGAGCAATATTTCTAGTTGTTCGTCGAGTTCTTGAAATAGCCTCGACTCGCTTCCTTTTGTCGTGACAAGGTAGTTGATTTCGCTAATATCAGCGATGAAATGTGTGGTGATTATGCCCACTTTCGTATGATGCGCCAAGATGAAAACTTCACTATAAGTGTGCGCAATCATTGCTTTTGCCACACTCGCTTCTTGTAAATTGGGCGAGGTGAGACCATTTTCTAAAGTAATACCGTCCGTGCCTATAAAGGCTTTATTGCAAGAGATTCTAGCGATTTGCTCCAAGGCCGTTTCGCCAACGGTGCAGCGTGTTTTTTTGCGCAAATTGCCCCCAATCAAAATGACGGGTACGGTCGCATCTTCGGGCAAAGCCGCCATGGCTCTTTGATTATTGGTGATAATATGAATGTCGTCTCTGTAGGCGAGTGCCTGAATGAGTTGAAAGGTCGTTGAGCCAGAGTTGATGAAAATGGTATCATTTGCTGAAATTTTTGTTGCGGCGAGTTCGGCTATGGCTTTTTTATCTTCTTGGAAAATTTTATCCTTTTCGCTATAAAAAGACTCTATCGGGTGCAAAACAGAAGCGCCACCATGAACACGTTCGAGCAGCCCTTTTTTCTCCAATGCAAGGAGATCTCGGCGCACGGTCATGGGAGTGACGTCAAACGTTTTCGCGAGTTTTTCTAGGTGGACGGTCTTCTCTTTTTTGAGCTGTTCAAGAATGTAGTGATAGCGTGAATTGGGTAGCCAGTTTCGTTGCATTGTCAGCCTTTGCGTTGCGTTGGAAATAATTGTTTGTCAGACTATATTTTATCTTTATTGGAATATGAATGATAGAATAATCATAAATATTAATATATTAAAACTTAATTAATGTTAAATTATGTTTTTTTTTGTTGAAAAATGTAATAAATGTGTTTATCATGAAAATACAACGATTATAAATTCTTTGAATATTCTCTTTGTCATTTTGAGTCTAACTTTTGTTTGTATTGATTTTGAGAAATAGTGTGACGAAAAAAAAGAGCAGTTAGTGGTTTTCATTGTGTTGTGAGGCATAAAAATCAGGAAACGCCATTAAAATCAATGCGATGGAGAATGAAATGAAGAAATATATTTTAGCTTTGGATCAAGGAACGACAAGCTCTCGTGCCATTATTTTTGACCAAAACCAAAAAACGGTGTCAGTGGCTCAAAGAGAGTTTACGCAGTATTATCCGAAAGCGGGTTGGGTTGAGCATGACGCTATGGAAATATGGGCTTCACAACGATCGGTCATGACGGAAGTGCTGGCTCAAGGCGCTATTCCCAATGCTGAAATTGCGGCGATTGGCATTACTAACCAGCGAGAAACGACAATAATTTGGGACAAAGAAACGGGAATACCTGTCTACAATGCCATTGTCTGGCAGTGCCGTAGAACTGCGAGTATTTGCGATAAGCTCAAAGAAATAACGGGTTTTAACGATTATATCAAGGACGCTACAGGGCTTTTGGTGGATGCTTATTTTTCGGGAACCAAAATTAAATGGATACTTGATAATGTCGAGGGCGCAAGAGAGAGAGCACAGAAAGGAGAACTTCTTTTTGGTACTGTTGACACATGGCTTGTTTGGAATTTGACCAAAGGAAAAGTGCATGTTACAGATTATTCTAATGCGGCGCGAACCCTCCTTTTCAACATTAATACATTAGAGTGGGATCAGAAGATCTTAGATATTCTTGATATTCCTTTGGCGATGTTGCCCAAAGTCTGTAATAGTAGCGAGGTTTACGGAGAAACGAGTGTGGGCGGTAGTGGTGTCTCCATTCCCATTGCTGGCATAGCGGGTGATCAGCAAGCGGCTTTGTTTGGGCAAGCGTGCTACACGCCTGGCATGGTCAAAAATACCTATGGTACGGGTGCTTTTATTATTATGCAGACAGGCCCAGAAAAGAAAGTTTCGCAAAATGGCTTGCTCACGACTATTGCGTGGGGCATAGACGGCAAGGTTCAGTATGCTTTAGAAGGAAGCGTTTTTGTTGCAGGTGCGGTGATTCAGTGGTTGCGAGATGAACTGAAAATGATTCATGATGCGAAAGATACGGAATATTTTGCGGGCAAAGTGAATGATACCAACGGCGCTTACCTCGTTCCTGCCTTTGTCGGTCTGGGAACTCCCGAATGGGACATGTATGCGCGTGGCGTGATGGTGGGCCTTACTCGAGGCGTGAAAAGAGAACACATTATCAGAGCCGCATTGGAATCAATAGCCTATCAATCACGTGATGTGATAGATGTGATGACAGCCGATTCAGGCATAGATATATCTGAAATTAGGGTTGATGGCGGTGCCAGCGCTAACAATTTCCTCATGCAATTTCAAGCCGATATTCTGAACCAAAGTGTGGTGAGACCTGCGGTGACAGAAACGACGGCCCTCGGTGCGGCTTTGCTGGCAGGCTTAGCCGTTGGTTTTTGGAAAAACAAAGAAGACGTGGCAAAATCGTGGACGGTAGATCAACGCTTTGAGCCTAATTTTAGCGAAGAAGACAGAGAAATTCGCTACAAAGGTTGGAAAAAAGCCGTGACAAGAACAAGAGACTGGGAAGAAAAATGAGATTATTAAGCGAGATAAATGAATGAAGAATTTTGATGTAGCCATTGTTGGGGCGGGGATTTGTGGCTGTGCCATAGCACGAGAATTGAGCAAATATGACCTCAATATCGCTCTTATAGAGAAAGGACATGACGTCAGTCTTGGGGCAACCAAAGCCAATTCGGGAATGATACACGGTGGTTACAATGCGCATGCGGGCAGTATCAAACAGACCTTGAATATTAGAGGGAATCAGCTGTACCGCAGTTTGGATCAAGAGCTCAATTTTGGCATAGACTGGATAGGTTCTTATGTGATAGGCTTCACGCAAGAAGATGAACAGACGCTTCTTTCTTTGCAAGATAACGGCCAGAAAGGGGGCTTGCACACGCAGATTTATTCTCGTGAAGAAACCTTGGAGCGCAATCCTAACCTCAATCCCAAGCTCAAACGGTCATTGTTCTGCAAACATTCGGGCATTATCGCACCTTATGAAGCTTGCATCGCGTTTGCTGAAAATGCGGTCAAAAATGGCGTGGAACTCTTTTTGAATAACGAAGTGAAGAGCATAGAAAAACGAGAGGGCGGCTTCATCATTAACACGCCTCAGACAGAAATCAAAGCCAAGGTCGTGATCAACGCCGCTGGGCTTTATAGCGATGTCATTGCCGCTATGTTAGATGCGGATAACTTTAGAATAATTCCTCGACGTGGATCTTACCTGCTTTTCAACAAAGGCGCCAATAAACTCGTTTCGGGTTTTATTTTCAGTTGTCCTTCATCGACGGGAAAAGGCGTCACCGTTTCGCCCACGTATCACGGCAATCTTTTCGTCGGCCCCGATGCCATGAAGGCCGCCAGCAAAGAAGATACAGGCACAGAATTAGAGGCCTTGGTGAAAATTATCGAGGATGCGCAACATCTCATTCCTAGCTTACCCTTGGAAAAATTGATACGTAATTATTCTGGCATCAGAGCCAGTAGCACGGCGAAAGATTTCATTGTCGAAGAAAGCAGAATTGCAGGTTTTATCAACGTTGCAGGCATAGAGTCGCCCGGTCTGTCGTCGGCACCAGCGATAGCAGAACACGTTGTCACCCTGATCAAAGATATGCCCGAAATGACATTGGTTGAACGCAGTGATTTTGACCCGTATAGGTCTTCACTCACAGAAAGAAAAACCCTCGAAAACATGCGCCCTTATGCAGAAATTCAACCGCTGTTAAAATTGCCCGACAGCGATGACGAGCAGATTGTCTGTCGTTGCGAGCAAGTCAGCAGAGCCACCATCATCAACACCCTCAAAGAAAGCCCCATGCCTCTGACTCACCTTGAGGGTGTGAAGCGAAGAATACGCACGGGTATGGGCGCTTGTCAAGGCAGTTATTGCGAAAGTCGAGTGAAGAAGATAGTCGCTGAATTTTACAATATGAATGAAGCGGACGTCAAAGGCTACGACTGGGAACAGCACAAAATAAAAAGAGTCTCCACCAAAGAGGTCAGAGATTATTTTCGTTCGCAAAAGATAGTCTAAAGAGCTACTTCGGCTATGGGCATAAATCGCTGGATAGCATCAAGTTGAGTTGCTGTGTGTCTCTGTATTTTTTGTAGAGAGGCTCAGCGCACACCGCTTCTGTATCGACGGCAATTCCTTTGGTCAGATCGGTGAGGATGTTGACTTTGTAATTGCGCTTGAGGTAGCCTTCCATGGCATAACGGTTGCAATAATCACTGGCAACGCCCATCAAATAAATCTCATATTTTTCGGGGGGATAGTTGGCGAAGAAAGAATCTCTGTCGACTCCCTGTTCACTTCCATCAAAATTAAGCGAAGAAATAACGTGGTTCAAGCTGGCAAAAGCGTCAGTTTCGGTTGCATTCTTTAATAAAGACGCTTCTCCCACGGCTTGGCCCCACATATCAAATTGATTTTTCAGCAAAAATTTATGACAAATATTACGCTGCGCAAAAATGTTAATATCTATGGCAAATTGCCAGTCAGCCGTATTAAATTGACAGTGTAAGGGAAATTGTTGCGATTCGGGATTGTGAGGATAAATGGTCGCAAAATGCGTATCCATTTTCAGCAAAGCGAGCTGGAAAAAATCCTTGTCCACTTTGCTCAAAAACTCATTCGCCTTCATTGTTATTTCTTCTGCACCATCAACAAACAAGCTTCCTTCGTGACGCATAAAGCCAACTTGCATATCCACTAAATCTAAAATCTTTTGCATGGGAACCTTCCTTCCTTTCTTTTGATTCCTATATTATATAGTATGAGAATGAGAATTAAGTCTGTTAAGTCTTTTTTTTTAGTCTTTTTTGTGTATACTTCAGACGATATCATAATTAAGGCATATGTTCGTTCACGTACCGTTTTATTAATTTATTGGAGTTGAGGTAAACTTATGAAATTCCCCGTTATCGCTCACGCATCATCAGACGATATTGTATTTGTATCGCACTTACCCAGCCGCAGACCACTTATGCGCATTAATTCATTGAAAATGCCCCTGTTTGAAGTGATGAATCCTGCTAATATAGATTTTACACCGGGAGATTTCCTTGAAATAGAATCTTCTGACAAAGAATTGCAATTAAAATTATTTTTCTATTTCTTTTTTCCTCTTGCGGTTTGTGTTATTCTTTTAACCGCTATGGGGACAACCTTGACGTCTGTACTTATCGCTTTAGCGAGCGGGGCCTTTGCCTTTATTTTAGGGAAATTTTGTGTAAAGAAATTTGCTTCTAAGCCTACAATTTTGCGACTTCTGGCAGAAGACGATGTAACTCTCAGACCCGTATCAAGCAACTGTTGCGGTGACGACCAAGATGGCAGTTGCTGTCAGAACTTGCCTACAAGTTAAACTGCGTAGGATAAAGGAAATATAAAAAGAATGGAAGCGACCCCACAACAAATACAGCAATTTGTCAAACTCATTTCTTCAGAAACAGGGCTGAGTTTTACTAAAACAAATTTGCCTATTTTGACAAGTCGCATATCGCAAAAGCTCATTGAATTTAAATTTGACGATGTGAGCGAATACTATCGCCTCATTCTTACAGACGAAGAGGAACGTAAGAGATTTTTTGATTTTATTACGACAAATCTTACTTTTTTTCACCGCAATGAAAAACAATATCAGGTGTTGATCCATTCGGTTTTACCCTCAATGATTGCAGAAAAACAAAAGTTAGGGGACAGTACATTTAAAATATGGTCTGCGGGTTGCTCGACGGGTGAAGAGGTTTATACCAATGCTATTTTCGTAAAAGAGAATATACCATCTAACTTTAAACTGGCCCTTACAGGCTCTGATTTAAGCATGGAAGCCTTGTTAAAAGCGAAAAAAGCGGTTTATAAGCGCAATGCGGTTGATGAACATATGCCAGCAAACTTGGTCAGTAAATATTTTGAAATTGTGAGCGACACTGAATACAAGATAGTTCAAGAAATACAAGATATAGTCAAATTTGATTTTCACAATCTCATACATCCACCGACAATTGTGCGACAAGATATTATTTTTTGTAGAAATGTATTAATATATTTTGATCAAGTAACGGTAGAAAAAATTATTGGTTATTTTTATAATTTATTGCCAGTAGGTGGTTTTCTTTTTATAGGGCATTCAGAGTCTCTCATTGGTTTAAAAACGGATTTTCAGCTTACTAAATTGCAAGATATTTTCGTTTATCGAAAACTAAAATAAAAAAGAAGTTAAAAAAATGCCCCAAACAATTTTATATTTAGACACAGACCTTGTAATCACGTCTGTGGTAAAAAACATCTTTAATTCTAGCGATTTGTCTTTATTGACGTGTTCCAATATTGCAGAGGCTGAAGCCCTTTATCAGCAGCATAGACCTTCTGTTCTCATCTATAATTTGCACTCGTCTTTAGAATTTTGCTTAGAATTTGTGAATAAGATAGCGGTATCTCACGTACGTAGTTTTGCTCTTTTGGGTTCAAAAAATCTTGGTGATATTAATTTTAGAATTAAATTTAAGCGGTTTTTTATAGAAGAGCATAAAAGCTTAGATACTTTTAATACAGAAAATTTAACCTCGATTTTTTTATCCTTCATCGAAAAGATAGAGGCAGATGCCCCCGAGCAAGAGTCAGATGCTCTTGAAAGCAAAAGAAGCTCTGCTGTGCAAAATGTTTTGTCAGAAGTCAAGATCATACTTGAGAAAAAAAGATTGGAAGAAGAAGCGTTAAAAGGCACGGAAACAGCCGTCGTTCCACCTTCGCCAAAAGAAGCGCCCGTCGTTCAAAAAGTTATTACACCCGCACGTGTTCAGCCTAGTTCTTCTTCTAAAGAAGACACGAGTGGTGCAGATGCCTTAAAAGAGCGCTTAGCCAACATCTTGGCGGACAGTAAGAAGGTGAGGCAGTTTGGTAGTCCAAAAGATGACACAGAAGAGAAGCCGAAGGAAAACAGGAAATTACGTCCTTTTGCCTTGGTTGCTATTGGTATTTCGACTGGCGGTCCCAATGTGCTTAGAGAGGTCTTACCGCAATTAGAAGCCGATTTCCCTGTACCCATACTGATTGTTCAGCACATGCTTGCGGGCTTTACACGAGATTTTGCTAATAATTTGGCGCTAGACTGTAAGCTCAAGGTGTTTGAAATAAATGAAAAATGTAGTGTTAAGCCTGGTGAAATCGGTATTGCTTCTGGTAGCGCCCACCTGCAGGTATTAGGCTGCTCTGGCAATGAAATCATGGTCGAATCGCAAGGCACAGAACGTTTTAACAGCCATTGTCCTTCTGTGGGTGTCATGTATAATAGTATTGCCAAAAATGATCTTGCCAGTCGTACTCTTGCCGTGATTATGACGGGTATGGGTTCTGATGGTTCACGTGAAATTGGTCAGATACAAGATCTTAATGGTCATACTATGGCGCAAGATGAAGCCAGTTCTACTATTTTTGGTATGCCAAGAGTGGCCATACAAGAAGGCAAAATAGATACTATCTTTGCGGGAAGTGATTTTCCGCAAGTGTTGCCGCAGATCATTGCTGAACGCATACAAAAGTCAAAATAAGCAAGTTTGCCTTGAGCGAAAGGCATCATGAAATTTGCGGTGAGAGCCGTGATTATTCTTGCTCAACTCTCAAAATCAAAGAGAAAACGTTCTTTTATTTCTTACAATAAGACTATTAAGTGTCAATATCCTTTTTTTATTGACAATTTTGCGTATAATGTTATTATAACTGTATTTGTTTATAGCTGATTACATTATGAGGAATTGCAATTTGTCTTTAAAAATATTAACAACAGGAAAGGCTCTTCCCAAGAAAATATTGAGTAACGATGATATGTCCCAGTTTTTGGATACTTCTGATAATTGGATAGCATCGCACACGGGTATAGAGCAACGCTATTGGGTGAATGAAGAATCGTGCTCACAGCTTGGGAGTCAGGCGGCTTTAAGTGCCTTGGAAAAATCTCCTTTAGAAGCGAAAGATATCGATTTAATTCTCGTCGCTACCTCAACCCCCGATTTTCTAGGCTTCCCTTCGGTTGCGACTATGATACAAAAAGAAATAGGTGCGAGCAAGGCGGTCGCTTACGATATTAGTGCGGCCTGTGCGGGCTTTGTTTTCTGCATGGAAACAGCCGTCGCTATGAGTCACTTGCATTATAATAATATACTGATCATAGGTTGTGAAACCATGTCACGAATTTTGGATAAGACAGACAGAAATACGGCTGTTTTATTTGGTGACGGTGCGGGTGCTTGCCTGCTGACAAAAGCCGACGGTGACAGCAAGATAGTTGACACTGTTCTTAAGAGTGAAGGAGAGGGTGGTGATGCCTTGAAAGTGGCTCCGACAGAGAATTCTCCCGACAAAGCTGTGATACAAATGAACGGTAGAGATGTCTATCATTTTGGTATTAGAGCGTGTCAAAACTTGGTGGACGAGCTACTTGCAGCAAACAATCTTTCGCTCAATGACATCAGTTATATCATACCGCATCAGGCCAATAAACGCATGGTTCAGGCTATTGCAAAACGCATGGGACTTGATGAAGAGCGATTTTATTTGAACATCGCAAAATACGGCAATACATCGGCCGCGTCCATTCCTCTCGCTTTAGATGAAATGATAGAAGATCAAGTGATACAGCGTGGTGAATGGATAGTCTTGCTCGGTTTTGGAGCGGGACTGAATTACGGTGGAATTTTAATTAAATACTAAATGAGATATTTATAAGTATAGGAGACACAATGTTGTTAGAAAATAAAAATGCTATAGTCACGGGTGGTTCTCGTGGTATAGGAAAAGCTATTGTCGAAGCATATTTGAAGCAGGGAGCCAATGTTTGGGTTTTATCCAGATCGGAAGGCCCTGCCGCCGACGAACTTAAGGCGCTTGCTCAAGAGTTGGGAAGAACATTGACCTTTAAGTCTGTTGATATGGGACAAAAAGAGCAGATTAGAGCTGTAGCAGATACTATATTAGAAGAAGCTAAAACTATAGATATTCTTGTTAATAATGCGGGTATCACCGAAGATGGTCTTTTATTTAGTATGAAAGATGAGCAATGGGAAAACGTCATCAACGTCAACCTTAACAGCTTATTTTATTTGTGCCAACATCTGATCAAAGCCATGATGCGCAATAGATCAGGTAGCATCATCAATATGTCTTCTGTTGTCGGTCTACACGGAAATGTCGGTCAGGCAAACTATGCAGCATCTAAAGGTGGAGTCATTAGCTTTACCAAAAGTTTAGCCCAAGAAGTTGCCAAAAGAGGCATACGTGTCAACGCTATTGCCCCAGGTTTTATTGCATCTGACATGACAAACAGCATCCCTGAAAAAGTAAAAAATGAATATTTAGAAAAAATCCCCATGTCCAGTTTCGGTAAACCTGAAGAGATAGCCGATGTCGCATTATTTTTAGCAAGTAATATGTCATCTTATGTCACAGGAGAAATAATTACCGTTTCTGGCGGAATGGGAATGTAGGAGTAGAAATATGGAACGTAGAGTTGTTATTACAGGTATGGGACTGCTCAGTCCCGTGGGAAAAAGTGTTGAAGAAAGCTGGGAAAATATCAAGGCAGGCGTAAGCGGTGTTGGTGAAATTACTCTTTTTGATACCACAGGTTTTAAGACGAAAATTGCGGGTGAAGTTAAAGATTTCGTCGTAGGCGATTTTATGGATAGAAAAGAAGCTCGTAAAATGGCACGCTTTTCACAGTTTGCCGTTGCTGCGAGTAAAGAAGCTTTGGAGCAGTCAAAGATTCTTGAATCAGGTCTTTCTAAAGATAGAATAGGAACAATTTTAGGCAATGGTATAGGCGGCATGGACATTATGCAAGAAGCCATTAGCTCATTGGTTCTGAAAGGCCCTGACGCTATTGCACCCATGACCATTCCCAAAATGATATCCAATGAAGCGCCTGGAAATGTGGCTATTTCCTTTGGCATTACGGGCCCTTGCTACACCGTTACAACCGCTTGTTCTTCGGGCGTGGACGCTATTGGTCAGGCCATGCACTCTATTCGTTATGGTCAACTCGATGCAGCTATAACAGGCGGAACAGAAGCGACAATCTCCAAGTTTGGTATTGCTGGATTCAATAAGATTCAAGCCCTTTCTACCAGAAATGACGAGCCGAAAAAAGCATCACGACCCTTTGATAAAGACAGAGATGGTTTTATTATGGGAGAAGGAGCCGGTATTTTGATCTTGGAAGAATATGAGCACGCCAAAAAACGTGGCGCCCGTATTCTTGGCGAAATAAAAGGTTTTGCCATGTCTTGCGATGCCAACCATCTGACCGCTCCTTTAGAAGACGGCTCGGGTAGTGCCAAAGCCATTAAAAATGCTCTTGCCGATGCTGGACTAGAGCCTAAAGATATAGATTATATCAATGCCCATGGTACAAGTACACCAACCAATGACCCCGTCGAAACACGTGCGATCAAGCTTGTCTTTGGCGATCTTGCCAAAAAAATACCCATCAGTTCAACCAAAAGTGTTACGGCGCATCTCTTGGGGGCTGCCGGTGCAATAGAAACCATCATTTGTGCGAAAGTGCTAGAAGATCAGTTTGTGCCACCGACTATTAATCTCGATAATCCCGATGAAGAATGTGATCTCGATTACGTACCCAATGTGGGTCGTAAAGCGAAAGTGACCAACATTTTGTCGCAGTCGCTGGGATTTGGTGGACACAACGGCGCTTTGGTTATAGGAATGTATCATGAGTAATGCAGAAATTGAAAAGTTAATTCCGCACAGAGATCCCTTTCTCTTTGTGGACGAGTTGCTAGAATGCACAGAAGAAAAGATTATTGGCGAGCGCACCTATACGGACAAAGAGTTTTTCTTTAAGGGCCATTTCCCCGACTATCCTGTCGTGCCAGGCGTGATTCTTGTTGAGTCTATGGCACAGTGTGGCGGAGCTGGTTTGAATCGTTCTGGCCTGCTTAAAGAGGGCGAATTGTTCTTTTTGGGAACCATAGAGAAAGCGAAATTTCGTGGTCAAGTAAAACCCAATGACACCGTACGCTTTGAAATAAATAATGACAGAGTCGCTGGACGCATGATCAAACAATCGGGCAGCGCCTATGTCAACGGCACAGAAGTGATGAGCGCATCGTGGATGTGTATACGCGCTTCTAAAGAAGAAATGTAAAGGATAAAAGATGATTATTGAACCAAGAATTATTAAAAATGTATGTTTGACCACTCACCCCGAAGGCTGTTTTGCCAACGCAAGACAAGAAATTGAATGGGTAAAAAGTCAGTCTGCTCTGACTATGCCCAAAAGAGTTGTGGTCATTGGTTGCTCTGGCGGTTACGGCATGGCTTCTATGAATGCCGCTCTTTTTGCAGGGGGCGCTGACGTTGTTGGCGTTTCTTTCGAGAAAGAACCTTCGGGAAAACGCACGGGATCACCTGGTTTTTACAACAATGCTTGTGTAGAAATTGAAGCGAAAAAAGCAGGACGTAAGTTGCGCATCATTAACGGTGACGCTTTTTCTGATGACGTGAAAGAACAGACAATGCAAGCCATAGAAGAAGTTCTTGGCGGTAAAGTCGATCTCTTCGTTTACAGCCTCGCTTCGCCTGTACGCACCGATCCTAAAACAGGTGAAACCTATAGATCAGTGCTGAAACCTTTGGGCGAAACCTACAAAGCCCAAGGTATTGATTTTGTTGCGGGCAAAATGGAAGACGTGAGCATAGAACCTGCCAATGACGACGAAATGCGTCAGACAGTTAAAGTGATGGGCGGCGAAGATTGGATCTTGTGGATTAACGCAATGAAAAAAGCCAACGTTATCGCCAAAGACATGATGACAGTCGCTTATTCTTACATTGGCCCTGAAATGACCTTTGCCGTGTACCACCAAGGTACTATAGGTAAAGCCAAAGAAGACCTTGATCGTAGCGCCAAAGAAATCAACGAGATACTCAAAGACCTCGATGGTAAAGCCTACGTTTCAGTCAACAAAGCTCTTGTCACACGCGCTAGCTCCATGATTCCTGTCGTCCCTCTTTATATTGCTATTTTATTTAAAGTGATGAAAGCAAAGAATTTGCACGAAGGCTGTATAGAACAGATTTATAGATTGTACGCAGAAAGACTCTATAGCACGGGCAATGTACCCGTTGACGAAGATGGTCGCATACGCATAGACGATTGGGAAATGCGTGATGATATACAAGCCGAGGTCAAGAAACTTTGGTCTACTATTAACGACAACAATCTGCACACCGAAACTGACTTAGAGACTTTTAGGCACGACTACATGCGTTTGCATGGCTTTGAAGTGACTGGCGTTGATTACAGTAAAGACGTTGACTTAGCTGTTTTACCGCAGTAATTTCTACATGAGGCATTTGTTTACGAACAGATGTCTCATCGAGAGGAGTGCATTTTATGCCTAAAATTGTTGATCACGAACAGAGAAAGAAAGAAATATTAGAGGTCTCACTCAAACTTTTTGCTACGCAAGGTATGAGTCGTATCAACTTGGCAACCATTGCAAAAGAGTGTGGCATCTCAAGACCCACGCTCTATCAGTACTTTAAAGATAAAGATGAGATTTTCCAGTATGCTCTCAAAAGCATTACGGATACGATGCTTGAGCAATACCACATGTACGCTGAGTCTCAAGTCAATACGGTTGATACGCTCAAAAGCATTTGTTCTGCCATCATTATGACGGCTTATGAGAAACAGGCTTTTTTGACAAACTTGGCTGACATCATGTTTCAACTTCGCAAGAATGGCAAAGACTTTGGCCGTGATATGAGAAAAAGAACCATACGCCTTAACCACTTATTTTTCACCCTATTCCAGCGTGGCATAGCCCAGCAAGAGATCAGAGAGATTCCCATTAAAGAGATTATTAGTCAGATCTTTGCAATGATGGAAGCCTTTGCTTTTCAAATGGCTATTGTCCCTGAATATGAACCACAACCGTCTATGCGAGTGCTAGACCTCTATTTGGAAAGCTTAAGAAATGCCTAAAACACAAACGACATCCTCCTTTCATTATGCAGCGGAAACGCTCAAGCAAAACCTCGAAACCGCGACCTTGTTCTTTGTCAAAGAGAATAAGCAAGTACAAAAACTGAAGCAGTTGATCGCTGAAGTGAACCCCACAGTCAAGCTACAAACGGTGAGTGAAGAGAGATTGCAGTCTTTATCAGTGCAAGAGAATACTGTCCCTTTTGTCTTTGAGTTTATCAAGAACAAGGTGAAGTCTTACGGTACGCTCAAAGAGTTTATCACACGGCAAACGAGACCACAATCATTGGTTTTGGTGCTGGACGGTATCAGTGACGTGCATAACTTGGGAGCGATTTTGCGCTCGGCAGATGCGTTTGCCGTTGATCTTGTTATCTTGCCCAAGAACAGAGCCGCTACCGTCAATGAAACCGTGAGACGAACATCGGCAGGGGCCTATGCGTGGGTGCCCATGCTCACTGTAGCCAACTTGGCGCAAGCCATCAAAGACCTACAGGGTGCGGAATACTGGGTTTATGGTAGTGCCGCAGATGGTGATAGAATCAGCGATGTGAGCTTCAGTGAAAAGACAGTCTTGGTACTGGGCAGTGAGGACAAAGGCCTGCGAGAACTAACCCGTAAGCTCTGTGATTTTAGTGTTGCCATTCCTATGATGGGGCATATAGACTCACTGAATGTGTCTGTTGCGGCGGGTATCTGTTGCCACGAAGTGAGACGTCAACAAGCGACCCGACTTAATTAGAGCAAGAGTACAGCTTCTGATTGAGCCTCTGTGTTATGCGATGTACAGTTCG
>CAYRNA010000035.1:13790-14995 GCA_964425555.1 uncultured Spirochaetales bacterium | reverse complement strand
GCTATTATGAATAAGGCAATCAATGCCTTGCTTATTGTGTTGCTTATTACCTTGTTCATATATATCTCCTATGATAACGATAAGTTTCATAGATAATATACCAGTAACACTCCTTCTTTTCAAGTGTTTTGAGGCATAAATATAATATGGTGTATATAACAATGGTGATATGAAAGACAAGCTCCGCATAAGTTAGCACTGGCTCACTATGCCCTTTATTGTGTATACAATGAATCAAGGGCAGGTTTTCACCTATGAGAATGCCTCGCCTTCGCCCCCTCCTTCTTCGCATAGAACGAAAGGGGGGCTTCTGTAGGGCTTAAGGCAGTCTAGAGAGTGACTGATACGGCGGTAAATGCGGCTGACCAGTCAGTATCAGCGTTATAGTCAGCGAGGCTACCACTAGGCACATACAAGTTGGCAATAGGACCTTTAAGATAGGTAAAGGAATGATAGTTTATAGCAGGGGGTGTACTCGTTTTTATTGTGACACTCGTGAGTCCTGTCTGACTAAAGGCATCTTGTGAAATAGAGGTGACACCACTGCCTAGGGTAAGGCTTGTCAGGTCTATATTACCATTGAAAGTGGCGTAGCCTATGCTTGTGATATTGTCGGGGATAATCACACTGACAAGATCATTGAATTGAAACACACAGCGCTCGAGAGTCGTAAGGCCCTTGCCCAAGGTGAGGTTGGTTATGCCTATATTGCTAAAAGCCGTTGAGCCTATGTGGGTGACACTATCAGGGATAACCAAGGTGCTAAAGGAGTTGGACTCAAAAGCAGAATTGCCTATAGAGACAAGCTTGGAGGGAAGGGTGAGTGTCGCCAATTGGTTGTCATGAAAAGCCCTTGCTTCTATGTTGATAAGGCTGTCGGGCAGACTGACAGAGGTGAGTCCTTTAGCCATAAGGGCAGCGTTTCCTATAGACACAACGCTCTGAGAGTCTATGGTGCTGGGTATGACAATGTCTGTGTCACTGCCCGTATAACCGACAATTTCTATGCCTGCTGTGGTGTTGACTCTCAGAAACTCTGAGGGAACAAGACCGCTTGTATCAGTGCCTTGAGCAACGATAAGGTTAAACAAGGACAGCCAGTCATTATCGGCCTTGTAGTCGTCAACACTTCCTGTGGGGACAAACAAAAAGTTGGGGTTGGCATTGCCCTTAAATACATCTTTACCTATAGAGAAAGGAACAGC
>CAYRNA010000035.1:0-13690 GCA_964425555.1 uncultured Spirochaetales bacterium | reverse complement strand
AGTTGGGGTTGGCATTGCCCTTAAATACATCTTTACCTATAGAGAAAGGAACAGCGCTTGCTACACTGACATGAGCGAGATTGACATTGCCTGCAAAGGCCGAGTCGCCTATGGTGCTAAGGTCTTGGGGAAGAACGACGTTAGTCAGGCTCTTGTCCTTAAAGACGTCTTTTGCTAGAGAGATGACGGACTTCCCCGCGAGTACATCAGGAATGACAACACTGGTTTTACTGCCATTGTAGCTTGTAATCTCTACACCGCCCGTAAGATCAGTGGTTGTAAAGTCTGGCAGGCTTATTGCTGTGACATCTGTGCCTATGGCAACAATAATACTAAAGGCGTTGACCCACTGAGGCTGTGCTTGATAAGCGGCGACACTGCCAGCGGGTACAAACAGATAGGTCGCACTGAGTGCGTTGCTTGCTAGCGTGGGTGGAACGGTGGCGTTGATGCTTACACGACTGAGCCTAGGGTTGCCCGCAAAGGCATTTTGCTCAATCTGGGTGAGACTGTCGGGCAGGGTGAGGGTGCTGAGATCGTTGCCCTCAAAGGCACTTTCGCCTATGGTGGCAATGGTATTGGGGATAATCACGTCGACAATGTCTTTGTCTTTAAAGGCGTTGTCTTCTATGCCTACAACGGACTTGCCGTCTATGTCTGAGGGTATTTCTATGCTAGTGGACTTACCCTTGTACTCTGTAATGCCTACACCGCCTGCGACATCTTTGCTGCGAATATCACTTTCGGTGACCTCTTTCGCTGGTGGTTCTGATGCGTTATTGTTGGTGGTTGTCGTCTCCACTTGCTTGCAACCCACAAGGGCTACAATCAGTAGTGCAATAAACAGCTTGGTTAAAATAAAGACCTTCTTCATATCTTTCTCCGTGTTCTTGTGTGACTTCGTGCCTGCTAGGCATGATACTTTGTGGGTTGCATGCTTACTGAAGTAAGAAGTGTAAGCCTCTGCACCCAAGACTTTTTAGTATAGTACAAGAAAACAAATGCAATGCAAAAAAAATGTAGCTTATAGGTTTACGGGTGATTATGGCACGTGTCTTCACTCTCTGAAGCGGTCTATTGCATTGAACAATATTAATGCTACCCTATGGTATGAAAATGCAAGTGTTATATATGTCCTATGGAGTTGCTATGAAACAAATATCTATATTGTTTATTTATTCTTTCTTCTTATTGGCTGTGTTATGCCCCCAGCAACAAGATGAGATAGAGATTCCAACTGATCCCCCACAAGAGCTAAAGGGCGCAGAGCCTGTCTCGCATATATCGTCCTTTGCCAAGAAGGAATTTGAAGGGCAGTTTGGACTGGCTTATGAGAGCATACTCCTAGACTCTTTTGATGAAAAGAACTACCATTTTAGCGGCGTTGCTGTTAATGTGAGCCTCTATCATTGGTATGGAATAATTGGCCCTTTTATCGCCCTTAACGGAGGCTACCTGCTAAGAGCGACGAAAAACAATGTAGAATACAGGGCCTTTCAAATATACGATTATCCTTTCACTTACGATGTACTACTGGGCTTTTCGTCACGCATGTTGTTGGGCTTTACCAAGGCCACTGTACTGCAAGTGGATACAGGCTTGCACCTTAACGGTATCTATCTGAGCAACCCTAACTATAGAAATACGGCGTTTCAAAGCCTTAGCTTGGGTTACGGTCTTAACTTTAAACTGATAAATCAGAACAATCACTATGGTATCTACGTGAATCCCAACTTTGACTACCTTGACCTATCCGACAACCAGCGGATGATGCGTTATGTCTTTTCTGTCAATGTTGGTCTTGTGTTAACTTTGTAAGGAGCTGAATATGAACATGAGTACGACTAATTATCTGAGTCCTAGCTTTAACTATGCGGAGTTGGCCTATTCAGAGCGATCATTGCGTTACTTCTTGCCTAGCAACGCTGTCACGTCTCACCTGTTCAAAGAGCCAGAGTCAGAGCCTGTGCCACACTTCAACTTTGACTGCGTCAACCTCAGTTTTGCAGAGCTTTCTTTGTGCCTATGGCCGTGCTTGGGCCTTCATCTCGGCATGCTTCTTGCACTATAGATGAGCCTTTTATGATGAAAGTGAAGATGCCCCCATGAGCAAACACACACAATTAAGCCCCAAGCGAAATGCCTAGGGCCGTATAACTGTGAGTCAAAATATCAGAGTTTGTGAGCGGACATTCTTTTTCAAGAAGGCTTGCTTACTATGCGCTTAGAAAAACCAGCGCCAGCCAAAATAACCGACCAAGAAACCATAGGCCATGCCAGCCATAACTTGATTAAATGTATGCCCTAACATTGTTTTCAGAGCCACAGGGAAATTCTTTTCGTGAAATACTTCGTGAAAATTTTCTAGCAGTTGGTTCAATATTTCTGCGTGTTTTCCCGCCGCTTGTCTTACACCCATAGCGTCGTACATTACAATGCCACCAAAGACGAGACTAATAGCAAATTCATTGCTGTCACCTCCCTGAGTAAAGGCCATTAAAGTGATAAGAGTGGTCACCAACGAAGAATGAGACGACGGCATACCGCCTGTGCTCAAACTTTTTCTGATGTCAAAAGTATGAGCTTGCAACATATTGACAATGGTTTTCAGTAACTGGGCACTGAATAAGGAAAATATACATAACCAAAAGAGAGGACTAGTAAACATGAGGCGAATATTCCTTTATAGCAGTTTTAATTTTTGTTTCTAATTCATCAATGGCAATAATTTCTTGTTTCATCGAGTCCCTGTATCTTAAGGTCACCGTTTTCTTTTCCAAGGAATCGTAATCAACGGTCACGCAAAATGGCGTACCAATTTCATCCATTCTACGATAGCGTCTGCCTATCGCTCCTTGTTTGTCGTAAAAACAATTGAAGGTATTTGAGAGGTCTTTCATAATGTCGTGCGCCAGTTCTGCCAAGCCATCTTTTTTCACCAAAGGCAAAAGAGCCACGGTGTAGGGAGCGATAGAAGGGTGAAGGTGCAAGACCGTACGAATGTCTTCTTTTTCGCCTTCTTTGGCAAGGTTCTGCTCTTCGTAAGCGTCCATCAAGGTGATGAGTACGGAGCGTGTCAGACCGGCTGACGTTTCAATAACATAGGGGATGTATTTTTCATTGGTCGTCGCATCTCTGTAAGTGAGCGAGGGCTTGCCTGAAAATTCATTGTGGCGAGAAAGGTCAAAGTCTGTTCTTGAATGTATGCCTTCCAGCTCTTCCCAGCCGTGAGGATAATGATATTCTATGTCCACGGCGTCTTTGGCATAGTGTGCCAATTCATTAGGACCGTGGGGAGTGAACTTTAAGTTTTTTGGGTTCACGCCCAGTAGATTGACGTAATAATCATATCTTTCTTGACGCCAGTATTCAAACCACTTATCTTCTTCACCTGGCTTTACAAAAAACTGCATTTCCATTTGTTCAAATTCGCAGGTTCTAAAAATAAAACTTTTGGTGGTGATTTCGTTACGAAAGGCTTTACCTACTTGAGCGATACCAAAGGGAACGGTGAGGCGGTTCGTATCAAGCACATTCTTAAAGTTGACGAAAATACCTTGGGCGGTTTCTGGTCTGAGGTAGACTTTACTACCCGAATCAACGACAGGCCCCAAATGTGTACTAAACATAAGGTTGAATTCTCGTGCGTCTGTGAGTTCGCCCTTACAGAGTGGACAAACTTTGCTTTCTAGCGCTTTTTCATCCAATTTATCCGCACGAAAACGAGTCTTACATTTTTTGCAGTCTACGAGAGGATCGGAAAAGTTTTCTATATGACCCGAGGCTTCCCACGTTCGGGGGTGCATCATAATGGCAGCGTCGAGACCGACGATATTTTCATGCCAATAAACCATGCGTCGCCACCAGATTTCTTGTATCTTGCGTTTCAGCTCTATGCCGAGGGGGCCGTAATCCCACGTCGCAGCGAGACCGCCGTAGATTTCACTTGAAGGATATACGAAACCACGCCTTTTGGCCAAAGACGCAATTTTGTCCATAGACGCACCGTATTGATTGGTGATTTCGTTACTTTTTACTTTTTTTTCACTCATAATAATTCATTCTTTATCGTTTTAAGGTTTAAGCATGCTTATTTCAAAAACAAGCCATGAATTGGGAACTATATCTCCCACTTGGTTACTGCCGTAAGCGAGGTTGGGCGGAATGAGCACTTCCCATTGGTCGCCAAACTTCATATCTTTCAGGACATTTCTAAATCCAGGGATGAGGGTGTTGTCATCGACACCTAAGCGTAAACTCAATGGTTTGCCACGAAGATAAGAATTGTCAAATTCATTTCCGTTGAGTAACTTTCCTATATAATGGACAGATATTCTATCATTTTTGGATAGGGAACTGGCGTCTGCGGGGGCTTCAGTGAGCTTTTTGATATAGATACCGTCTTTTGTTGTGTAATTTCCCCATTGTGATAAAAAGGCAAATACTTCAGGATATGTTTTTTTAAAGTAAGCTTCTTTGGCTTGAGCAATGTCCACAGAAAAGTTTGTAGCGGCGGTGCCCTCTCTTACTATGGTAATATTTTTTATCGTGTCATTTTTATGTAGTTTATCAACGGTTTTAAATCCTTTCACAACAAGGCCAAGGACACTGTATTTTCCATTCAGCTTGGTATCTCTCAGCTTAGAAAGGAGTAAATTGCTCGAAGATGAATTGTCACCGAGTCGCTCTACAAAAAGGACGTAAGGATTATCGAAATAACGCTGGGAGCTGACTTCTATGGGGAATTGATAGCCCAATCCCATGGGTTGAGTGTCAAGACTGGGCCCGATGGGAATGATGAAGTTTTGAATCTGATAACTGATTTTATATTTGTCATAGTAATTATCCGTGACTAATTGAATGAAATTAGACACGGCAATGGGCGTTTGTAAATATTCAAGCTTAACTGTAAAGGAACCTTTGTTGGTCTCAAAAAGAGCGAAGATACCTTCTTGATCACTGACTGTCTGGGCATTTATGCTTCCAAACAATGATATCAGTGAGCAGAAAAAAAGAATTTTTGCGACAGATGGTCTATGAATATTCATACGCATTATTATAACCTATGAGATGGAAACTACTTCTAACTCAAATACAAGCCACGAATTCGGTGGTATGGGACCAATGCCTTGTTCACCGTAAGCGAGATCTGGGGGAATGACAACTATGCCTTTTTCGCCAACTGTCATCCGAGATACCATGTAATCCCAGCCTTTGATAACCATGCCTGTACCGACATTAAATTCTATGGGTTCGCCTCTTTCATAAGAACTATCAAAGACCTGACCATCAAGTAAACGACCCGTGTAATGAACACTTACGCTTGTGCCTTGGGCTATCTCTTCTTTGTTACCCTCTGTGATTTGTTCATAGAGTATGCCGTTTTCTAATTCATCAGCGGTAGGATATTGCGATTTTATTGCATCGGCTTCGGCTCGTCGCTTTGACCGTGCACCTTGTTGGAGGTCGTTCAGCATTTTGTCAAAAGTAGCTTGTGTGCAGGCTGCTTCAAAGGCTGTAGCACTTTGACCGACGGCTGTAATTGTCAGAGTCGTAATTTTATCACCCTGAGCAATGCTGTCGACAATGTCTTGACCTTCGATAACTTGACCAAAGATAGTGTGCTTGCCGTTGAGCCATGGGGTAGGTTCGTGTGTAATGAAAAATTGACTACCATTGGTCGCAGGACCAGCATTAGCCATCGCTAATTTACCGGGTTTGTCAAACTTCGTAGAAGTGCTTTCGTCGGGGAATTGGTAGCCTGGGCCACCTGTTCCATTACCCTGAGGATCGCCGCCTTGTATCATGAAATTGGGTATCACACGATGAAAAACAAGCCCATCGTAGTAAGGTTTGTTCTTGGTGACGTCGAAACGACCCATAGCCAGACCAATAAAATTAGTCACGGTTAAAGGCGCTTCTTTGTAATCTAAGCTGACAACGATAGAGCCTTTGCTGGTATTAAATGTCGCATAAAGTCCATCGAGTCGTGTTTGTGCCATTGCTTCGGAACCCATAGCTAATGAGAAACCGCAAAATAATAAAAGTGTTTTATCTCTTGTCATTTTTATTCATTCCTTATTCTGCAGGGGCATCATTTTGTAGAGCGGCCCCTTCTTATAGATGTTATATTATGGTGTTCGGTTTTCTACAAATTCTAAATCAAAGATTAACCATGCGTTTGGGGGAATAACGGGGCCAGCACCACGTGCTCCATAGGCCATGTCAGGAGCGAGTAAAACAGTTCCTTTTTCGCCTTCTTTCATTTGAGAAAGCATGTAGTCCCAACCGGGTATTACTTGACCTGTTTGAACAGGAAAGGCTATAGGTTCACCTCTTTCAATGCTACTGTCAAATACGGTATCGTCAAGCAGTTTTCCTACATAATCTACAGCGAGGACATCACCTTGTTTGGGCAATTCGCCATTGCCTGCTTTCGTTTGCTTGTAATAAACACCGTCAGTTAGTTCTACAAAGTCGGGATGGTCAGCTAATACTTCAGCAGCAATGCGTGCATTTTCTTCGTCTATGGCGGTAGCTTTCTCTGCTATTAAGGAATCAAATGTTTCTTGATTTGCTGTCTTGACAAAGTCTTTGGCAGCCTTACCTTTTGCAATTATTTTCACGGTTTTAATAACATCGTCTTGAACGATAGTACTGACAACGTCTAGACCTTGAACTACTGTTCCGAAAACAGGGAACTTGCCATTTAGCCAAGGAGCAGGTACGTGCGTAATGAAGAATTGACTGCCATTTTCGCCTGAACCAAGATTAGCCATCGCTAGTTTTCCTGCTTCTTCAAAATTGAGGTCAGCACTCATTTCATCGGGGAAAGTATAGCCTGGGCCACCCGTTCCATCACCAGCAGGGTCGCCACTCAAGACCATGAATTCAGGGATAACATTGTAAAAAGTGAGTCCATCATAAAATGGCCCTTCTTTATTGGCAGCCGAGAGTTTCCCTTTCGCAAGACCAACAAAGTTAAGGACGGTAATAGGAACTTCTTCGTAGTTCAACATTGCCGTAATGTCACCCTTGTCAGTGCTAAACTTTGCGTACAATCCCTTGTCCAAATCACTATTTGCATTACACGCAAATAAAAGAACTGTTACAGCCAGTATTAAAATTTTCTTCATAGTATATCCTTAAACTTCATATTTACTGGAGGCAACATCGCCTCCTTGACCTGTCCAATTGGTGTGAAACATTTCACCCCTTTGACCATTAATTTTTTCATAAGTGTGGGCGCCAAAATAATCTCTTTGGGCTTGCAATAAGTTGGCTGGTAATTGCTCGCTTCTATAGCCGTCAAAAAAAGACAAGGCCGCCGTAAACGCAGGCATGGGAATTCCCCATTGCACCGCTTGAGAAATAACCGTGCGCCAACCCGCCTGGTTTTTTTTAATTTCTTGAGCAAAATGATCCGATAATATCAGGTTGGTTAACTGAGGATTTTGCTTATAAGCTGTATTGATATCTCCTAAAAAGATACTTTTTATAATGCAACCTTCACGCCAAAGTAGGGCGGTATCTGCAAGATTAATGTTCCATTGGTTCTCATCTGAAACCGTTTTGATGAGCATAAAACCTTGGGCATAAGAAATGATTTTTGAAGCATACAATCCTTGCTCTAGCTGATCAATGATTTGCTCTTTTGTTTGACCGTTGAAGTCTATTTGTAAATCGAGAGCGAGCTTAGCGGAGGCTTCTTGGCGTTCTTCGTACAGAGAACTCAAACAGCGGGCAAACACGGCTTCGGTGATGAGAGTCACAGGTTGACCATATTCTAAAGAAGCTATACCCGTCCATTTGCCCGTTCCTTTTTGACCAGAAACATCGAGTATTTGATCAACGAGATATTCGCCGTCTTCTTGAAAACGCAAAATATCAGCGGTAATTTCTATGAGATAGCTCTTTAAATGACCTTTGTTCCACCGTGTAAAGATATCGGCGATTTCACTGTTACCCAATTTGAGACCACGTTTCATCAGGTCGTAAGCTTCGCAAATAATTTGCATGTCACCGTATTCTATGCCGTTGTGTACCATTTTGACAAAATGACCAGAACCAAATTCGCCAACCCAGTTACAGCAACTTTCGCCTTCGGGTGTTTTTGCAGAAATGGCTTGAAAAATGTCTTTGAGGTGGGGCCAACTTTCGGGGGCTCCGCCTGGCATCATGGATGGGCCTCGGCGTGCACCAATTTCGCCGCCAGAAATACCTGTTCCCGAAAACAATATCCCTCTTTCGTGCAGTTCTTTTTGTCTGCGAGTGGTATCGCCGTAATAAGAATTACCGCCGTCTATGATGATGTCACCGGCTTCTAAGTGGGGGAGGAGCATTGCTATAAATTGATCAACTACTTCGCCCGCTTTGACCATGAGCATCACACGGCGAGGTCGTATGAGTTTGGAGACAAGCTCTTCTATGCTATGAGTGGCTATGACATTATCATAGTCTTGGGCAATGCCGTTTTTAAAAGCATCTACTTTTGAGATTGTTCTGTTAAAAACTGCGACAGTAATGTCGTGGTCGGCCATGTTTAAGACGAGGTTTTGCCCCATTACAGCTAAACCAATGAACCCTATATCTGCTTTCATATATTTCCCTATCCAGTAATGTTAACTAAAAGCCCTTGGATTTCTCCTAATAAGGCAAGAATTTCAACGGTTTTTTGTTGCTGCAAAAAAAGAGCGAGCATTTTGTCTATTTTGGAGTCAATCACATGAATGACAGTATACTTTTTTTGACTCAGTGTCTGAGAGTTGAGAATTCCTTTCTGTTGATCCAATTTTAAGTCAGTATGAATATTGTTTTTAATATAACGTTTGACGTTTTTTTTGTATTCTAAGAGCGTTTGATACTGCTGTGTTTTTTCAAATTCACGACTTAAAGATGTTAATTTGTCTAAAAGTTGCTGGTTTTCCCCTTCGTTACTCTCTTCTTCAGAATCAACTCTGTTCAAGGTAAAAAGACCTTTGCCTTTGGTTTTCTTTTTTGCCTTGATGGTAGAGTGAAAAGAACTCTGAGCAGTTGCGAGTGTAAGGTTGGTGGAAAATATATCAGACACAGCGCTTTATTTCATTTTTATTTGGCCATGAAGAATGGCACCTTCTTCAATAATAAGATTTTTAGCGTGAAGGCTACCAATAATCACACTGGAACTCAGCAAAATAATTTCGTCTGCTTCAATATCACCTTTGACTAAGCCGTCAACAATCACTTTGTGAACTTTTATATCACCCAAAATACGACCCGTGCTACTAATCACAACGTAAGGCGTTTTAAGTATGCGTCCTTGAAAGTCACCGTCTATGCGTAGGCTGCCTGGTACAGACATCGTGCCTTCAAAAAAAGAATTTTCACCAATAAAAGAATTGATGCGATGTTCAGAATAGTTAACTTTAGTCTCTTTTTTTTCTTTTTCTACAGCAACATTTTGAATAGAAAGCTCTTCTGAGTTATTCTTTTTTATAATCTCTTGAGCCGCTGATTCTTCTGTTATATCTTTTTTCATAATGCTTTTTCCTAACGAATGGTCAGATAAGGTCTTGGGTCTAATAACTCGCCACCTAATCTTAATTCATAATGAAGATGGGTACCGGTACTCAGCCCAGAATTCCCCATTTCAGCTATAATTTCACCCACTTTTACCTCTTGATTTTTTTTAACATTTATTCGTCTCAAATGGGCATAGGTACTGACAAAACCATATTTATGCTCAAGTACTATGTAGTATCCAAGATCAAAGGGTTGATAACCCGTTTCAAGGACTTTGCCATTGGCCGTTGCGAGAACTTTCGTTCCCGGTATTCCATTAGAAATGTCTATGCCTCTGTGTAAGTATTGATAGCCAAAAAGGGGATGCTTAGCAATACCAAAATTAAAGGTAATGCGACCAACTCCATTGAGCAAGGGCCAGATAGAAGGAATAGCAGAAAATATTTTGGACTGTAGTTGTATAGAGCGCCTTAATTTATCTAAACTAAGACTAGAGGCACTGAGTAAATTGTTGACATCTGTAAGATCTGTACTACCTCCATCCAAGCTTTCTGCAGTTACAAGGTCATCTTGTTCTACTTGAACGTCTTTGATTTCTCTAAAGCCATCGAGTAGTGTCACCAATTGTTGTTGAAATTCTAGGCTTGTCAACTTGAGGTCTTGGACTTCATTCTCTATGGTGTTGAGCTGGTTTTGCATTGTTCCTAATTCTGTCACATAGGTTTGCTGTTCTACTTTTAGTTTTATAAATGACGGTAACAAAAACATTGAGATAGCAAAAAGAACAAGGAGCAAGATCGCTAAACCGATAACGATAAGTCCAGAAAAACGCCATTGCAACATTTTTTCTGCACTTTGAGGAATGATAATTAAATTAATTTTCTTTTTAAATAGCATATGTTTGCACTTATGATAACATGATAGAGTTATGATAATCATTACTCAATAGGTATGCATAGAATATTCTCAAAGAAGTTAAATCTATAGTTTCTTTTTTGTTTTTATTGACAGAGAAAGCACTTTAAGTATATGGTTTGTAGTATAACAATGGAGAGATGTCTGAGTGGTTGAAGGTGCTGGTCTCGAAAACCGGTGTAGGATAATATCTTACCGTGGGTTCAAATCCCACTCTCTCCGTAATTGAATATGATGCCGATATTGCGCATCAAAGAGCGATGAACACGGAGAGCGTTTTTGCTTAAGACTTGCTATATTGCGTGTTCAACAATATTATAATTAGTACTTATGCCCGAACTCCCTGAAGTTGAAGTTATTTCTCAGAGCCTCAAGACGCTTGAAAATAGCATCATAGAAAATGTCGAAGTTTACACGACTCAGTTGCGTTATCCCATTCCTGCCGCGGTTAATAATATAAAGGGACAGCGAATCACGCATATCACACGGCGTGCAAAATACATACAAATATACACAGAAAAATACTGTTTGCTCATTCATTTGGGCATGTCGGGAACTTTATTTCTGCAGCAAAATATACCCACGCATATCAATACCAAACACGTGCATTTTGCTCTTTTCTTTGATGATAAACGTGTTTTAAGCTATTACGACCCCCGTAAATTTGGCGCATGTTTGATTTTTGCCGCGAACGAAACGATAAGTTTATTCGCTCATTTAGGCCCCGAACCTTTAAGCGACATTTTTGATTACAACTATTTTCAAGCAAAGTTGGCGCAAACAAAAAGATCCATTAAGCAAGTGATTATGGATAACCGCATCGTGGTGGGCGTAGGTAATATTTACGCTTGCGAAAGTCTTTTTCTCGCAGGAATTTTGCCCACACAAGAGGCCAATTCTCTGAATCAACAAAAAGTTCAGACCTTGCTCGATACAATCAAAGAGGTCTTGCTTCGTGCCATAGCCGCAGGAGGAACTTCTTTCAAAGACTTTCAACACACAGACGGCAAACCCGGTTATTTTCAGCAAAAACTCTTCGTTTATGGACGCGCAGGCAAGCCTTGTCACCATTGCGACACCCTCATCGTCAAAATTGCCCAGAATGGACGAAGCAGTCATTATTGTCCCCAGTGCCAAAAATAATATATTTTATTGGATAAAGACTTTTTTTAAAATAACGAATCCTTAAAGTAAGAGAAAGAATATTTGTACTATTTAACGAGGTGATTATGAATAAGATAATTGAACTAACAGAAGACCAAGTATTAGAGTTTGTCCAATCTGAAGATGCGCTGACAAAACTGGCTCATTCAGATGACTACGTCGCCCTCATTATGACGCAAGATTGGTGCCCGCAATGGCACGCCATGGAAAAATATTTAGCCAAAGTTTCCGCCCAGCAAAATGATAAAGATCAGAAAAGCACGACCATTTATTGGACTAGTTATAATAAACTCAATGCCTTTGAAACCATTATGAAATACAAAGAATCACAGTGGAAAAACGAAGAAGTGCCTTATGTAAGGTATTATCATAACGGAGCTTTGGTCGGCGAATCAAACTTTGTCTCTCGATTTATATTTACAGATATGTTGAATAGTTAATTGTTATGATATTACGGAAATTTTTATATCTAATTCTCGGTTTCTTGATGCCACTTTTCGCCCTTGAAAGCGTTGACCTAAATGAAAACGTTGACGCAGTGGAGTGGGAACCCGAACAACTCACAGCCGTTGCAGCCGTTCTTGTCGATATACAGACAGGTGAAATCATTTTTCAGCGCAACATACACAAAAGCATGCCCCCCGCTTCCATGCTGAAAGTGGCAACATTAAACTTTGCGTACGAAGAATTGGCAAAGAAAAATATTCCTTTGGATACTGTTCACATTATCAAAAAGGGCGAAGATGCCTTTTCGCAACCCCGTGATTCTTCGTTGATGTATTTATACGTAGGCGACAAAGTCAGTATTTTCGAGTTAATGCAAGGGGTCGCTATCGCTTCTGGAAATGACGCCTCTTACGCTCTGGCGAATGTCGTGTCGGGCGATGTAACAAGCTTTCTGAGACAACTCAATGCGTATTCCAAAAGGCGCAAGTGGGACAGTTTTGTGTTTGTCGACCCCAGCGGTTACGATGACGACAATGTCATCTCGGCATTTGATTACATCTGGTTGGCGCGCGAGTACATTTTAAACCACCCCGAGGCCCTACGTGATCTGCATTCCGTGGCAAGCTTCACTTACCCCAAACCCCGTAACGCCTACACCGGTGGACGCATCGTAAGACACAAAAAAAACACCAATGTCCTATTGGGAACGGGCAATATTGATGGACTCAAAACGGGCTACACCGAACTCGCTGGATTTAACTTTAGCCTCACCGCAAAACGCAACGGAACACGGTTTTTAGCCGTCGTTTTAGGCGTCAGAGGCGATAGCTTTTATGATTATTGGGGCGGCATTGAACGTCGTGCCGAAGAAGCATCCGCTCTCTTAGAATACGGATTCGCTCACTATCACACCTATCATCACAAGGTACAAAGCGATTTTGACCTCACCCTTTGGGGCGCACAAAAAAGCACCGTCAAGGTCTACCAAAAATCAGATTTTTACCACACCCTCAAAAACTCCATAAACGACGCCGAGGTCAAAACCACTGTCGTCCTGCCAAGCTACCTCGCTGGCGGCATAGACAAAGATCAGTTAGTGGGCTACATTCGCTACCAACTCAACGGCAAAGAAATAGGCCGCAGTCACCTTTACACCCGTGAAAAAGTGGCCAAAACAAACTGGCTCATAAGCCTGTTTATATCGCTTAAATCCCGCTTTGAACCCTCCGTGAACATAGAAAACTCGCTATAATTCCTCCCTTCATTGTTGTGCTGGGCGTGCCCCCACTGTTACGGCGACCACCGCCCAAGGCTGGCCTTCTTCACAGTGCGGTCGGGCTATGCAGGGGTGTCGTGCTAACGCACAAACTCGTTGCCCTTACTATCTCTACTTAATATCAGTCTTCGCTGATATTAAGTGACGAGCTTCCGCTGTCGCTCCAGTCCCTTCACTCCATCCTCAGACTCAAGCGATAGTGCTTCCGTTCCGCTACTACCAGTGGGTCTGTCTAACCTTAGGCAGTGTGAGTGTCTAGCATTAGGTAGTGGGTGTGCCCACCCTTAGGTAGTGTGTCTGACCCACTAGTAGTAGTGGGTGCGACAACTCCAGTGCGGAGTTGATTCTAAGGGACTTGTAGGCGGTCTAGAAAGGGTTCTTTTAAGG
>CAYRNA010000034.1:0-16715 GCA_964425555.1 uncultured Spirochaetales bacterium | reverse complement strand
CCCCCATTCTCTGCACGATTTTTTCACTGATCAAGGCGAAAAATCCGCTCCGCTATCGACATGGATTAGTCTACAATAACAAGGAAATTCTTATGGATTTGAACAACTATATTATGCCTACTTACAAGCGTTTTCCTGTGACTTTCGTCAAGGGCGAAGGGGTGTATTTATACGACGATGAGGGTCAAAAATACCTCGATTTTATGGCGGGAATAGCAGTCAACAGTTTGGGTTACAGCAACAGCGCTCTCAAGGCAAAGCTCCACGACCAGATTGACGCCCTCTTGCACACTTCTAACTATTATTTCAATGACAAAACCTTGAGTGTCGCAGCAAAAATCAGTCAAAAGGCCAACATGGAGCAAGCTTTTTTTTGCAATAGTGGCACAGAATCTATAGAAGCAGGGCTAAAATTGGCGTATAAACGGGGCCAGCTGTTACACGCTGACAAAACGCAAATCGTTGTCATGAAAAGAAGTTTTCACGGCAGGACGCTAGGCTCTCTTTCCGCGACCTCTTCGGCTACTTATCGTGCCAACTTCCCCATCTTTTCCAACTTCATTTTCACCGAAATGAACGACGAAAATGCCTTGCGAGAAGTAGTCAATGACAACACCTGCCTGATTTTATTGGAACCCATACAGGGCGAAGGGGGCGTGCATTGCGCTTCTGAAGCTTTCGTCAGACTTGCCAAAAAACTCAGCGACGATCACAATGCCTTGCTGATGTTTGACGAAGTGCAAACGGGTGCTTTTAGATGCGGAAGTTTCCTAGCGAGTTCGCGTTATGGCGTTCAAGCAGACCTTGTCGCTATGGCAAAGGGTTTAGCCGCAGGAATTAGCATGGGCGTTCTCTTGGCCGCAGAAAAAGCCAAAGATGGTCTGCAATCAGGTGAGCATGGAACAACTTTTGGTGGCAATCCTCTCGCTTTGGCTGCAATGGAAGCCGTGCTAGAAGAAGGCGAAAGGCTGGACTTAGAGACGCACGTCACCGCAATGGGCGATTATCTTGTCGACGGTCTCAACGCACTGAAACAAAAAAATACCTGCATCACCGCAATTCGTGGTCAAGGTTTATTGATAGGGATGGATCTCGATGTCCGTAGAGTCAAAGCCAGCGATGTCAGCCTACAATTGTTTAAGAAGAAGGTTTTACTTATCACTGCTGGAGAAAATACCCTGCGTTTCATCCCGCCTCTTGTCATACAAAAAGAAAATATAGACACAATGTTGGCCGAATTACAGGACGCATTGCAATTACTCTGCGAATAAAATACCTTACACGCCCCCTTTTCTTGTAAAAATCATTTCTTTGCTAGAATTAATCCGTCTAAATACTTATATTATGATATGATTGAAATTAAACCTGTGTTATGACAAAATATATTATATTGTATGAGGAATTCTCTTGATTAAAAATTTCCCCCCCTTACTTATGTTCCTCGCTATTTTATTCTCTTGTGCTCCTCCAACGGTTATACATGTACCTCCGGGACCAATAGTGCCCGCCTTCCCCGAAGCCACAGGCTATCCTGATAAAACCACAAGCACCACAACGACATTTAAGGTTTTTGCCTCTGACGATACAGGCGGTCTCAAATTAGAAAATGTTTCAATTGAACTTTTTCAAGTTGACGCCAAAGGAACAAAAATTCCGACGGCAAGCAGCGCTACTTTTTCCACCAATAGCAGCGGTTATGTCGAGCTAACAACAACAGCGCCTTACGGTCAAGCCTATGGAATACTCGCACAATCCCCTGGTAGAGCGAGTAGCTTATTACAGGTATTTTATCCTTCTACCTTAGAAGGTCGTGATGTCAAATTGATTTTGAGCAAAATTCAATCAGCCACCCGCTCCGTTAATCCAGCAAAGATAGAGCTTGCCGAAGACTTAGCTTTCAACGAATATAGCTCTTCCCACATAGTCAATATATCTTTAAATATCGAAGTACAGACAGAAAACCCCCTTTTTCCCGTTGACGATGCCCTTCCTATTAGCATTGGCATTTATGGTACTAACAGTACTCTCGTTGCAAGTAATAGCAATCTCACCTCTTTTAGCCCTACAATCGCTAGCTCTCAAGTTCCTTACGGTCATCAAATTCTCATTACCAATGTCTTTGACTCAAATTTTAACCAAACGCAGCTTTATACCCCCATTGCCCAACTTTACAGACCACTTATACAAATTACCAACAGACCTGGTGAAAGCTCTGCCAAAGCAATAACGGTGAAGGCAGAAACGGAAAGTAGAGACTATAGTGGTTCTATTTTTCCTTTTTCCCTCACCAGTGATGAATCGAGGATTTTTGTCACCCTCAGTGTTCCAGCTTCTTCTTATGATGGCGTAGCCGCTTTCAGGAGTAATAACCCTAGTGATACGCCTCAATTTATTGGAGTAAGAGACAAGGATTTCTTTAGCAGCGTTGTAGGTTATCTCGATACAAGTCCCAGTCTGGTAGCGGGTCAAACCTATTATTATGTTCTCTCTTATTTCAAAAAAGATAGCAACGGTTTCCGTATTTATGGCGCTCAAAGTGAGCCCGTTCCCGTCACCATCTTGCCTGAATCTAGCCACCTGTTGAGTAGTCCTTTACAAAATACAGCACTTGCGGCAAAGACAGATAACTACAGCTTCACATTTACAGATTCAGTTGCAAGCGACCTTCTTCCTGCCAGTGCACAACGATTTGATTCCTTAAAGATCACTGAAATTCTTGACGGGCTTATAGTTGTTGCTTATACCAGTCCTCCACGCTCAGCCACCGTCGATAAGCTCAATAATACCTTTATCGTTCCTGCGGCAAACCTACAGACAAACCACTATTATACATGGGATGTTGTAAGTTACTGGTCGTACCAGACTAAGGCACAACAGCAAAACCTCAATTATACGACAACCAGTGTCAGCTTTACTCAAGCGAGTTCAGGTCAATACCAAAGCACTTCGACCGCTGACAATGGTGCTTACACATTGCTTATTACCCCTTAAAGAAAACGGACTTACCATGTTATTATTCAAAAGAAATTCTATGTTTCTCATCCTTTTCCTCTTCATCGTTGCTTGCCAAGCCCCTTTGCAAATTAGTGAAACAACAGAGCTTAGTTCTCCGCAAACAGAATCGCCACAAACCCTCGGCTCTTTAGAGAAAATTTACGCCAATACGGGTTACCAACAACAATGGGTTTTGCAAATCCGTACTGATTTTGATAGCAGCCAATACCCCCTTCTCGACAAATATACGATGGAAACACTTGCAGTTGGTGGTCACAGATATCTTAGGCTATCTGAAATTGCTCAACAAGATCTGTGGTTGCTTGCCTCCTTAGAATCCTCGACAAGCGTTCTCAGTTTACAAGCCAACGCCATGAGACAACTTTTCACAGCTCCAAACGATGCCTATTATAGTAGTCAATATGCCCCCCAAGACACTGGCCTCGAAAATGTGTGGCCCAGCTACACTGGGAAAGACGTTAAAGTAGCCGTTATTGATTCGGGTATTGCCACGACACACGCAGATTTTGCTAATAACACCTTTATTGAAGGCTGGAAAGTAGACAAAAATACAGTCCACCTTGTCAATGAAGATTCTGATACAATTGGTCACGGAACCCATGTCGCTGGTATTATTGCCGCTCGAAAAAACAATGGCATAGGTATTTCAGGCGTTGCTCCTGAGGCAAAGATTATTCCTGTTAATCCAGGCATAGTAAATGGAGGTATATCCAGTTTTGATATAGCCAAAGCTATTTTAAAAGCTGTAGATTTAGATGCCGACATCATTAATATGAGTCTTGGAGGAGCGTCAAATTCATACGTAGAACAGGATGCCATTAATGTGGCCCTTGCAAACAACATCACTATCGTTGCGGCGGCTGGAAATGATACGAAATATATTGATTCTTACCCCGCTTCTTTTCCTGGCGTTATTTCTGTTGCCGCAACGAATGGCAATCAAGAAGTCGCCAATTTCTCGTCTCGCTCACAACACGTTAGTATTGCAGCCCCCGGAAGTCACATCATTTCTCTTTACAAACCACCGCGTACTGAAAGCACTTATATTTCTCGTAGCGGTACATCTATGGCTGCGCCTTTTGTTGCTGGAGTAGCGGCACTCATAAAACAAAAATTTCCTAATGCAACGCCTCTACAAATCAAAACCCTATTAGAGAATACCGCGAAAGATATAGAATCGGTGGGTTTCGATACCGCATCAGGTCATGGCTTCATACAACCCGAAGCTGCCTTAGCCGTGTCCTCACTCGATTCTGTTGGCTATGGCACTTTCACATTGACGCTCACAAATGCCGCCGACGGAACTGCTCTTGATCGTCAAGCTGTCTATATTCTCAACAAAAGTGGTGATACAACTTATTTCGTGACCCAAACAAACGATAGTGGTACTTTAAGTGTGAAATTGACACCCGCAGAATATCAGTTCACAACACGCTACTCGAGCACCCTCACTCCTTTCACAATAACAAAGAACAACACGACAGCACAAACGGAAGATCTCACACTGCCCAACGCCTATACCGTCAGAACGCTCGATCCCATTTCGGCCTCTACAAACACCTTCATCTACATCATAGATAATGTGAGCAATACCATTAAGCCCACAGTAGCGGCAAGCAATAACATAACGGAGGCCAACAATCTCTCCAGTGCCAGTTGGCTAGCAGAAGTGGGGAAACAATATACCATACACATCTTTCACCTTAATCCTTCCGCAAATGCCAGTCAAAACAACATTTATTTCTATCTCAACAAGGGCACAACATCTGACGCCGTCGTTACTACTCCACAAACAAGCTATACAGCAATCACTAACCAAAATTCTCTCAGCCTAGATACCTATTATACCACTCCTACAGCAAGTACGAGGGAAAATACTTATACCTTCTCTCCTAAATAGCGAATCACCAATCAAAAACGAACGAGGACAACCTGTGAAAACAACGATTATCTTTACCCATCCATGGCATGGAAGTTTCAACAAAGCCATTTTAGATAAAACTATTGCACAATTGCAAGCAAAAAACCAAGAATTTAATCTCATCGACCTCAATAAAGACGCTTTTAACCCCACTCTTTCAGAGCAAGATCTAGCTCTTTTTGGCAAAGGTGAAAGCAGTGATCCTTTGGTCAAAAAGTATCAAACTTATTTGAGTGAAAGCGATAAGCTCATCTTTATTTCGCCCATATGGTGGCTCTCTTTTCCAGCAATAGCCAAAGGTTTTATCGACAAAATACTATTGCCGGGTTTTGCCTACAAGAAAGAAAATAATAAAATGGTAGGTATTTTGACGCATATTAAACACGCCCAAGTTCTCACCACCTCAGAAGTTCCCACATTTATGCTTAAACTGCTAGGAAATCACATAGGCATCGTTTTTTGCTACGCTACGCTTAAATGGGGTGCAGGCATAAAAAAAACAAGCTGGCACAACTGTGGCAATGTCAGTCAAGAAAAATCTCGCCTCCATTTCTTAAAAAAACTAGATAAACTCATTTAATTTCTCTCAAAACGCAAGCGCCACGCCTTCTTGCCTGTTACCTATATCATGGGTGTAAACACAACTAAAATAGGCAGAGCGGGCGAACAATTTGCAAGCTCCTACCTTGCCCCCAAAGGCTACAAGCTCCTTACAAAGAACTTTCTTTGCCACGAAGGTGAAATTGATCTGATTATGTTAAAGCGCTTTACAATACACTATATAGAAGTAAAAACGTGGAATCTTCCCTTTGAAGAAATAGGCCATAGCATCACTTTAGCCAAGCAAAATCGCATTAAAAACAGCGCCCTTACCTTTATAGAACGCAACTCTTTGCACGAATTTGATATCAGTTTTGATATTTTCTTCATAAAAAATATACAAATGAAAAAAGTATTTCATTTAATGAACGCCTTTTGACGTTAATAACTATGGACGTTAAATTCTCAACCTACAAAGTCTAGCTTATTTTCTAGGAGTCTTTAGCAAAATATTATGAGTAAAAAACGTTATAAACTACCATCCCCCTTTACTAATTTACCTTCTGACGATAAAATTAGAGTTGTTCGAGATAGAATCAACAGCCCTGTTTATCTTGATAAAGCGATTTCTGAAATAGCCGCTATATTGACTGAAGGGATCTTGAATCCGTATATTGCCGACAAGGAGATTACTGTTTTTGAAGTGGGATCAGAATAATAAAAGTAGAAACAAAAACAAATCTTCTCTTAAAAAGTCCAGATTATCTCATATAGAGGTGGTCTGTAGTCTTTGCCAAGAGAAAATAGATGAAGTCACTTCGACCATTCAATTGTCTGGAGATCAGGCTTTTCATTTTAGTTGCTACGTAAAGAAAATCACCAAAGATAGACAACTTTCAGCAAAGCAAACAATTAGCTATTTAGGTAGCGGTAATTTTGCCATTATAGAAAGGCAAGACAACTCCCCTTTGTTTACGATCATAGAGCGTTTTCCTGTCATTAACAAGGATGAAGAACTGGCTCCGTGGCAAGAGCAAGTCAGAAGACCTCTGCAATTTTAATGTGCTTATTCTGGCGTGAAAGATAAATTATGTCCTCTCCCCAAGATTCCTTGGAATTACGCTATCAAGCAATAGCAAGCTCTTTGTTTGAATGCTATCAGACACTGCAATCCCCAGAATTATTTTTAGCCATCACTGGCGAAGAAAAGCTCCCATCCTCTGATGCCGATATTCACAACTTCTTGTCTCCAGGCTTTGATTTACTCAATCGTGGTGGCAAAAGAATACGTCCCCTGCTGCTCTGCTTATTGGTCGAAAACTTGACCGATGACGAAAAAATCAGAGCTCTCGCCTACAAACTAGCCCCTATCGTTGAAATTGTTCATAACGGTAGCCTCATCATAGACGACATAGAAGACGATTCAGATCTTCGCAGAGGCGAGCCAGCCCTACACTTGCAGTGGGGCGTTGATCTTGCCTTAAACGCAGGCAATCTCATGTATTTCTACCCGAGCTATCTCTTAGAAACACTAGCCCTACCCCTAGCGACAGAACAAACAATTCACAGGTGCTACCAAGCCGCTCTGCGTCGCTTACATTTTGGTCAAGGATTTGATATCCGCTGGCATAATCAGAAGGATCATTTTCCCACAATAGCCCAATACCAGCAAATGTGCCGCTTCAAAACGGGATCACTCTTTAGATTTTCGGCAGAACTAGCAGCTATTCTGACTGGTAGATCAGACTTGTTGTCTGACTTAGGCAAGATTTTTGAAAATTGCGGACTCGCCTTTCAAATTATGGATGATGTCATCAATCTCACAACGGGAAATGTGGGTAAACAGTGCGGCGATGATTTGTGGGAAGGCAAAAAAAGCCTCGCCATGCTCTTATACGCACAGAACAATGACACCGCTTCTCTTATTGACTTGCTTGAAAAAGCGCACCAGCACGCCAATATATCCCTTGCAACAAAAGAAATAAGCTCTGCCATCCAGCTCATAAAATCATCGGGCAGTCTCGACGAAGCCCACAAGATGGGGATAAAACTGCTCAACAACCAATGCGATCAACTGAAATTATTATTGCCTGACAATGCTATCAAGTATACGATCTTAGACCTTCTCAATACCATCACAAAATAATTCTATTCTATCTTCAATCAACTTTTGAAGCAAGAAACTCGTCAACATTACTATTATCTTTTTTGGGTCGTCGCAAATATATGTACCTAATCATCAAGCCCACGAGCTGATGTAAATACACACGTTTTTTTACAGGGATCTCGTTGTTTTGACTTCTTGTAACTAAATCCTGATAAAGATTTTCCCACGTATCCATCACATGTTTGATATCGTGATCCTTCAAAAGCTCTGAAGCTCTATTTTTAATTCGTAGCTTTTCTTCTTTGGATAAAGCAAAGATCATCTGTATTTTTTTAACAATAGCGTCTTCATCATCGTGAGCTACAAGGAAACCATTTTCACCGTCTTTCAGCAGATCAGGAATAGCGCCCGCATTCGCACCCAAACAGATCAAACCATTGGCCTGTGCTTCAAGCAAAGTGATGCCTTGCGTTTCTGTCGTAGACAGCGTAACGAAAAAACTCGCCAAAGCGAAAATACCTTGAGACACCAATTTTTCGTGGGCTATGCTCCCTGTAAACACAATAGCATTTTCTGCAAGATTCAAAGATTTTGCGTAAGCCTTAAATTCAGCCAATTCAGGCCCATCTCCAACAACAAGGAGTTGCACTTCATTGTCCTGCGCATAAACGAGAGAAAATGCATGAAGGAGTGTTTCTAGGTTCTTTTCAGAAGAAACACGCCCCAGCGAAAGTATCACCTTGTTGCCCAGTTTATACTTTTCTTTATAGGCCGCACTATCAACGGGCGTTTCCGCAATACCTTGAAGGTCTATTCCATTGGAGATAACTCTCAGTTCTGCTTGACAATTATTGTCGCTAAGCATGCGTTTCGTATATAAAGAAGGAGCGGTAGCAATGTCCGCTTGATCGTAAAAATGGTTAGTATAGCGCCAGACAGCACTCACGTCCATATGAAAAGGATCTTTAATGAGTTTCTTGTAGTAAGTCGGATCAGACAAGAGCGTATGATATGTTCCCACAATGGGAAGTTTTAATTTTCTGGCTAATCTTATTCCCAAATAAGACGCAAAGACAGGAGTCATAAAATGCATAATATCTATTTTTTCATCTTTGAGGAAATTGAGCGTCGATCGGCTGCGCACCGCACTCCAACGAAAATCTTCATAATATCCTGCTTGCACAGAACGCAATCTTTTGACTTTAATGTGGGGATGCTCAAAGACTTCGCCCTTCGCACTAGGAGCGAGAACGCACACATTATGCCCACGGGCTATCATATTTTCTGCTAAACTAATAATAGAAATAACGATGCCATTAATCTGTGGATAAAAAGCATCTGTAAAAATAGCAATATTCATTAATAACTCCCCCCCTCTGTAATAAATTAAAAAACAAATCTCAGCCTGTTTTACTGAGGTTAATCGTAATATAATATGTTAACCAAAATGTGAAAAAAAAGTAATGTTTATGTTCCGTTTGATGATAAAAACTTGACTCCAGGTCCAACTATTGTGCTTATTCCGTTGTTTGGGACTATTTCTATGCGTGTTGGAATCCTGTCTTTGAGTATGGCGACATGTGAAATAAGGCCTATCATCTTGCCCCGCTGTTGCAAACTGAGCAATGTTTCTAAAGCAACTTCTAGCGTTTCTTCGTCTAAAGTACCGAAACCTTCATCAATAAAGAGCGTGTCTATGGGAATATTGCGTTTTTGCATTTGCGCCAATCCCAGCGCCAGAGACAAACTAATGAGAAAACTTTCACCGCCTGAAACATTGGAACACGCACGAATTTTACCGCCTTGATAATAATCCACAAGTAAAATTTCCAATTGCGATTTTTTGTCATTGCCACGCATCAATAAATATCTGTCGCTAATTTGCATCAACTGCTTATTGGCATGTTTCAAGACTTGATCGAGCGTGAGCGACTGCACAAAATTTCTATATTTTTTGCCATCAGCGGAACCAATGAGATCATTTAAAAGAGCCCAGTCATTAAATATTTTTTGCTGTTCTTGTTCTGCTTTTTCAAGGTTTAAAAGGGTTAGTTTCCGTTTCTCTTCCCACTTCTCTTTGTCTTTAATCTGACCAAGGTTTTCTCGCAATTGATTTAATTCTGCAACAATTTCCGTTTCTTGTTCGCCCCATATTACCCGCTGTTTTTCCAATACAGAAAGCTTCTCAAAAGCATTGGGGGATGCGACCAAAAGATTATTGTCCGTCGTATTTTCATCAGTATCTTCAGTTGTGCATTCCTCTTGTAAAGTCGTTTTTATTTGAACAACAGACGCCTCTTTCTCTTGTCGCTCAGCTGTTAACTGTTGTTGCAAGCTCTGACATTGCGCCAACGCTGTGATATTGCTCTCTTTTTGTTGCCGTTTCTCATCCAACTCTCCTTGCTTTTTCTTTAAAGAAAGAGACGATTGCTCAATGCCTTCTTGTAGCTCTGATTCAAATTCCTGTGCCTGCAGGTCCAAATTAGATAAACTGGACTCCATGGGACACGACTCTCGCCATTTATTCAATGCTCGTTGCTTGCCATTTTCCGCTTCTAAAATATCGGCGTGATTTTTATCTCTCAGTTCCTTGATATGCTCTAAATCATTGCAAAGCGTTTTTCGTTGGGCATTTAATACTTCAATTTCATGGCTTATCTGATCACTTTCCTGCCTGTTTTTATGCACAGATTCGTAGCAATTTTTAATCAAATCGATTCTTAAACTCAAATCATTCGCTATATTCAACCAATTTTGATCAAGCTCATCTTCGTTGAAAAAATCGACTGACAATGCTGGCAAAATAGGCATTAAAACGGTGGCTTTCTCTTTCCATTCTACCCACGTTTGTTTGAATGATTCTTCTAGTTTAGCCTGCCTTTCTTCAGCTCGCATTTCTTCGCTCAAAGACTCTTGCTGTTCCTGTGCTTTTTGCAACTGTAGATCCAATTGCACACACCATTGTTCAAGGCTTGCGTAAAGATTTCCGCAATTATTAAGGCTTCTGTAAAAGGCACCCAGTTCTTCTATAGATTTCGCTTGCCAATTTTCTTTTGCTATCTTTTGCGGCAAAAGATCACAGCAACAAATTTGCTTGAGATCTTGATATAAATTTGCAAAATCATCCTGGAATCTGTGATAGGCCTCCATCATTTGTTCTATTTTTTGCGTGCCATCATCCCGTTTATTCAAAAATTCTTTTAAGCGCTGGTCTAAAAGTTGAACGTCTGTGTCTGCTTTTCTATAATTTTTGTCTAACTCATCTCTGCGAGAATGCGCCGTTTGTATCTGCTCTTCGTGCATCACGACATCAAAATCGAGATTTTCCGTTGCTCGCTCTGAAAGTTCCTGCAATGATTGTTCTTCGTATGCGTTGTTGCCACACAGAGGGCAATCTTGACCGTGCAATTCATTTCTGCATGCTGTCAGCACCTGATAGCGTTGAAATAATGCGTATGTCGCATCGAGTTGCGCTATTATTTTTTGCTGATCTTCCAAGTCTATGCCAAGTTGCTGGCTTAGCTCTTTTTTCTGCTCAATTTCCTGCTGTCTATTTATTATTTCTCTGCTTAATTTGCCATAATCGAAAAGAGAGTGCAAAATCTGGTCGTACTCACTCTTTAACTGCTGTATTTTCAGCCTAACATTTTCTTTTTTCTTTTGCCACCAGCTGAGATCACGTTCTGCATCAACCCACGACAAAACAACTTTTTCTTTGCCTTGCAATTCGTCAATTATCTCACTGATATCACCCGATTTCTGTAAAAGGAAAGTACTGCATAAATTAAATCTTTCCATGTCAAAACCATGGAGCACGGCGTCATAAGACAGCAGATTTTCCTTGTATTCTTTTAATTTTCTGTCGTGACTTTGTTGCTGCTCATCCAGCTTTTCAATGGCTTCTACCTTCAACTTTTCCTTATCATCAAGGCTTTGTAAAAGCGATTCGCCGTCTGTTATTTTATTTTGATTGAGATGAAATTCTTGATAATTTTGTTGCCATTGCTCTAAGCGAAATTTTTGTTGTTCACAGAGACTGGCATGATATTTTTCTTGTTGGACCAAGGCATCCAATTCTATGTTTTGCGTTTTGAGCAAACGTGTCAAATTCTCTTGTTGTACAAGATATTCTTTTTCTGTTTTGACACTATTTTCTAACCACTGAAAATCATCACAATATTGCGTCAGTAAGGCCTGTTTCCGTTGGCTCTTTTGCAGTAGCTCTTCTTTGACGACTATCTGTTCTTCTACTTGCGATTTTGCAGCTAAGCCAAAACTTCCTTCGTTGTCATCGCTTTCATCCGTCGTATGATAACCTTCAATCGTATTGATTTCTTGCCTTATTTTATTCAGCTTTTCTTTTTCAATCTTGTCGGTTTCAAAAATGTTTTTAGAAATTTCAGAATAAATTTCAGTGCCTGTAATTTGCTCGAGCAACATCGCCCTATCACCTTGCGAAGACGACAAAAAGGCCGCAAATTGTCCTTGCGCCAACAGCAATGAACGAGAAAATCGCAAGAAACTCATGCCCGTGATTTCACTAATACTTTTTTCGCATTCGCTTAATTTGGCACAACGAATAGTACCCGTTTTCATCTCGGCGAGTTCAAACTTGGGTTGTTGCAATTTGCCGTCAGCTTGTCCCTTGGAACGCCTTTGCGACCAATGGCAACGAAATTGCCCTTCGGGAACGCTAAAAACAACTTCCGAAAAGCATTCACCTGTCTGCATGGACATAATATTATTTTCTGAACCGCTAATGGCTTTCAAACGAGGGGTTTTTCCGTACAAGCCAAGACAAATGGCGTCTAAAATGGTCGTCTTCCCCGAGGCTGTAGGCCCAGAGATAGTGAAAATGCCATTATAGCTGATCATGGGATCTTGAAAGTCAATTTCCCATTCCCCTTTAAGAGAATTCAAATTTTTGAAGCGTAATTTTTCTATTTTCATAAGCGCATATCAAAACACGGTGTTTATTTGCTTGCAATGTCGATGGCCTACATCATAGAAATAACTCCAAGCAAACTACCCACACAAGAGAATCACTTACCGTTGCTATCTTCCGATCCTGGCGGGGTTGGGCAATTCCTCATTGGGTAGCGCCTGAAGTTAACGGAGAGAGTGGGATTCGAACCCACGGTAGGTTGCCCTACGCTGGTTTTCAAGACCAGATCTTTCGACCACTCAGACATCTCTCCAATTTTGCTAAAATGCAAAATTAATTCTTATTAAGAATACTCGTTTTTAGCATATAAAATCAAGTATATTTGTAGTATTTTACAAAATTTTGCACAGAAGTCCTATTTTACATTTGATTTCTCGCATTGAAATCGTTCAACCCTCGACAATTTTTCGGCTATATCCTGCTTATAAGGCGAAGAAGTGAAATTAGCGAGGAGCATAAAACCTGCGGGCGAAATACCTGTGGCGACAGCTTCAACTTTTGCCAACAAGGCTAACAACTGCGAAAAATCGCCTTCTATTGTGGTTTCGCTGGCACCGATGGAATACTCCAAATCGGACTGTTTGATCACTTCTAAAACTTCATCGACACTGTCGTAGGCCTCTGTTTTTTGCGTTTTGAGACTGATAAATTTTAATGAAAGACTATAGGTCATCAGTTCTTTTCTCCTTGATATAATTGTTTGACAATGTTTTTCACCTGTTGTTGCTTTAAATCGCTGAATTCAAAGTCGTAAAAACTCAAATCATTGCGCTGAACGGCTATGGATTTAACGCTGCAAATGGGACTTTTTTCGAGCAAATAAATGCTGTCCGAAAGCAACACCGCTTCATCTATATCGTGGGTCACAAGAATGACGCTCACCTGATATTGTTGCGCCATTTCTTTGATCAGAATATGCAATTGCCGTTTCGTCAGCGTGTCCAACTTGCTAAAAGGTTCGTCGAGCACCCATATTTTTCTATCTAAATACAATGTCCGCCCTATCGCCACTCGCTGTGCCATACCTCCCGACAACTGACAAGGCAATTTATCCTTTGCCGCTGCTAATCCCAGCTCTGCAAGAAGGCGATTGAGGTGGGCATTATTTTGCGTGCTTTGCTGCTTTTTCTTTTGTAAAAAACTAAACGGGATGTGCCTGCTCTGAGCGAAAGCGACATTTTCTAAGGAAGTCAACCATGGTAATAATAAGGGATATTGGCTTAAATAAGCGGGGAGTTCTTGGCTGTAAATCGTGCCACTCTGTGCTTGAATTTCCTGACAAATCAACCGCAATAAAGTTGTTTTTCCTATGCCCGACTGCCCCAACAAAGAAATCCATTGCCCTTGCTTTAAAGTCAAACTAAAATCACTGACAATATCCGTCGCATCGGGGTAATGAAAGGAAATATGTTGAAGGCTCAGTACCACTTGATCATTGCTGGGCATAGCTTTCCTGCCAAATAAAATCGTCGCTCACAAGTGTTCTATCTATCAACCCTGCCTCAAATAGCCAATCAGCAAATTGTTGCCACTTTTCTTTATCATTAACACCCCACTCACTGACACCTTTAGCGTATAACGGCGAAAGATAGAGTTGGCTCGCTCTCACTAAATCGGGGTCAATTTCGGGGACAGACTCTATCAATATATTGGCCGCCTCTGCGGGGAAATCTATGCTATATTCGTAGCCTTTACGACTGGCTCGCAAAAATGCTCTGACCACATCTTTATTTTGTTGTAAATTATCATCATGAGTGATAATGACGGGTTCGGGTGGGGCAAAAGAGCCTTGCTCAAGCACATCCAATTCGCCAAGAGGCAACACCACTACGTCCATATTTCTCAGTTGAGCTTCCACCAATTGTACGCCATCGTAACCCCAGATAAAGTCAACCTGCCCACTTGCGAGCAGACTCAGCAGGTCATTGCTCGAGGAAATATATTGCGTGATAGCCGTTGGTTCTTCCCCTACAGAACGCATCATCGTGGCAAATATTCCATCAACCAGAGGGCTAGCCCAACCACCATAGGTCGCACCGACAAAATCTTCGACTTTACGCAAAGGTCGTTGTGGCAACGAATAAAAACTGGAGGTATGCTCAGACAAAATAGAGGCTATCGCTTTGACGGGCAAACCTTGGTCGACCACCCTTAGCAAGCTATAACCAGAAGTGAGGCCGAAATCCACTTTTCTAGTGGCAACCAATTGAGTCACGCTGCTTGCATGGGGCTGAACTATTTCTAATTCCAGCCCTTCTTCCGCATAATAACCCAATTTTTGCGCGACATAAAATCCTGTATGTTGGGCGTTGGGTGTCCAGTCTAAACTCAATACAATATGATTTAACTCAGATTTTTCGCTTTTATCGCAACTTGTCACAAGCATACTCAAAAAAAACATGACTATGTAAATTGGCTTTATTGCTATCGTATTTTCATTCTCTTTCATCTCATTTTCTCCTATTTATTTTATTTCTTGCCAAAAAATGATCTTTTGTTGCAAGCATCGTGTAGAATGTGCCAGCAAAAAAGAAATCGATGTGATAACGATTGCCAGCATGATAACCCGTGCGGTGGCAAAACTGCTCATAGAACGCGCCAAGAAAACGCCCAAACCATACTGACTGCCCAGCCATTCCACAAAAATCACCGTGCCAAGACTATAGGTCAACGCCAACCTCAGACCCGTCAATAGCGACGGCAAAATAAGCCACAGTTGTATTTGCCAAAAAAATTGATGACAGGAAAGGCGAAGATTACACCTGAGATTGTGCCATTCTTGAGGGAGTGCTTTCATGGCATCGTAAGCATAAAGGAAAATGGGGAAAAAGCTGAAACCAGCAACAAAAAATATTTTGGGGATGAGGCTAAAACCAAAATAAACGACTAAGAATGGCGCTATCGCAACAGCAGGAATAGCCTGTCCCATAATGGCAACGGCGACTACCGTTTTTTGTAAAGGAGGCCACACGGATATCATCCATAAAAGGAAAATAGACCACAAAAACGCCAATATAATGCCTGAAAACAATAACAACAGCGAAAAACCCGAATGTAAAACCAATAAGGAGGAATCTGTGATAAATTGCTGGAGAATAGCAGAGGGAGCAGGCGCAATATAGCTAGGGAAGCCAAAAAACGGCCACACACAATCGAGTGCAAAAAGTAAAATTACAATAAATGAAATTGAAAGGAGTGTTTTTTTACACCGCATTTAATCATTCCTACGTTGGTACTAACCAAATCAGGTTCCATGGTCGCCTACAGCAGGCCTCTCAGCTATAAAATATAGCTCCCATTGATTCTTAATTTCCACTAATCATAAGCACCTGAGCGCTTCTTGTCAATAATTTAAGCACCATTTCAACATACAAAGCATTGCCACAAACACACATTTTACCCACAATATAAGAATGAAATCTCCTACTTTTGACTCTATCAATTCTGATGAAGGCGAAATTCAATATGAAATTCTCCAGTCTGCACGAAAGTCGTTTGAAATTACCGTTTTCCCCGACTGCAAGGTTAGAGTGCGGGCTCCTGCTTCTTTTAGCCTCAAGTTGATACAAAAAAAAGTATATCAAAAATCACAGTGGATCAACACAAAAATACATTATTTTCAACAATCTGAATACAAACCTCAAGCTCCGTCCAAGCAATATATTGACGGCGAAATACATTTATATTTGGATCATAAATATCACTTGCAAATCAACTCCGCAAAGAGTAATTCCGTTAGCATAAACGACTCCATACTCCACATTCAGAGCAAAAAACAGGACAAAACCTCTATACAAAACGTATTAGATCATTGGTACAGAGAACGGGCCCACATAGATTTTACACGCATTCTTGAAACTATCTGGCTGGCATTTAACCACCCTCACTTGCCCAAACCGCCACTCAAAATTAGACGTATGAAAGCCTGTTGGGGCAACCTCTCTTCACGGGGGACAATGACTCTCAACTTGCATCTCATACACGCATCTGAAATTTATATCGAATACGTCGTCATGCACGAACTGTGTCACTTGGTGCATTTTAACCATAGTCCAGCGTATTATCAGCTTCTTTCTCGCTGTATGCCCGACTGGAAACAACGCAAAAAGGAACTCAATCAAACCATGCTCTTAGGTCCATACTACAAATAAGCATCATTGACTTATATTCACAAAAAAATATAATCT
>CAYRNA010000033.1:7518-17318 GCA_964425555.1 uncultured Spirochaetales bacterium | reverse complement strand
GTTTTATCTTGCGGTGTTAAAATATGTTGGTTTGGGCTTGCTCGCTGTGAGCATGTTCTTGGGTATTTTGGTCGGACTTGATTTTACCCAGATTGAAGCTCTGTACTTTTCGCCCGTTTATACCGCTATCATCACTTTAATTACTCTTGCCGTATTATGTTTCGTCTTTGTCTTAGACGCACGATACAGACGGTGTAGTTTCTTTATTATTGGGCTTGTCCTTGTTGCATCAGTGCGAAACATCACAGACATTTTACACCCTCAGATTAATCCCGACCCCTTATCCCTCTTGCTTAACTGGGGCTGTTTTTTCATTGCATTAGTTCTACCTGCCGTGTATGCGTTTGTGCAAAGGCGTATTCCCGAAGTGAAAAAACTGATGCTCCCCACGTTGCTCGGTTTTGTGGCGCTTTATTTTATCGCCCTGCCTTCTTTGTTTATCACGTCTGATGCGACCACCTTTCTAGAATCTTATTCCTTTTACCTGCAACCTCTGCTGAGCGTAGCGGTACTTTCGTTAATTTTAATGGGAATATTGCAATTGATTCTCAGCAAAGAATCGCAAACCCTCCTGAGCTTTTTAGTCTTTTGCGGTTTTATCTTCGCTTTCGTCAACGCTTTCTTTTTTCCTGGAGACTACGGCGTCGTGGATAATTTTTGGCTCACAAGAGCGAGCATTTTGTACAAAAAAACTCCTGCTCTTATTTTTACTTTGTTGGCTTTCGCCGTGTCATTGTTGCTGGGCTATGCCGTCATCAAAATAAAATGGGGCAAAGCCTTACTTTATTTACTCGCTTTTACACTGATAATTTGGCCCATGAGTACGGGTATAAGCATACAGCAGAAAAAAATAATTCGAACGGAAAACATTGTCAATGCTGAGAGAGAAGCGAGTCTTGCCAAGACGAATGAACAACAATCGTCGCAATTGAAAACTGCGTCCGCGCCTTCTCTTTTTGACCTGTCGACAGAAGCGGAGAATGTTGTGGTTCTCTTTGTTGATCGATTTCTGGCGAGTTACATTGATAACGTTTTCAGCGATCACCCCGAACTGCGCTCCCTTTATGACGGTTTTACCTTTTATCCCAATACTGTTTCCTTTGGTGTTCACACAATTAATGGGGCGCCTGCCGCTCTGGGGGGCTATGAATATACGCCTGCAAAGTTAAATGAAGATCCCCGTTCGTTGACGGAGAAAGGCACCGAGATTCTGAGCGTTTTACCCATGTTGTTTGAGCAAGCGGGTTTTAAGGTTCAGCTCAATAGGCTGCCTGTGATGACGGGATATGAAAGGCTGAGCGACGAGCAAATACGGCAGTGGAATTTTCGCTCCAACCTCAAATCATTTTTGCCGCAATATTCTGAAAGCGAGGTCGAAGAAGATGCCTTGAGTGAAGCCGCTGGAGATAGATATCAGTCTTTTTTGAGTGTTTTTTCCCTCTTTCGCATTGTTCCACCCGTGTTCAAATCCTTTATCTATAAAAATCCAATATGGCAAAATTTGCGAGAAGAGACGGGCGGTCTGCGCTATGAGTCCGCTGTGCTCGAAGCGTTTCCGTCGCTGACACAAAAAAATAACAGCGAAAAGGGAAGCTATACTTTCCTCTATTCTACTTTTTTGCACGAACCTGAGTTCATTGATGAAAATTTGAAAGTAGGCGAAAAGCCTTTAAGCGAAGCGCCCAGTGATTTCATCGCTAAAGAGGGTTTTGAGCTAGGAGATATTCGCTATTATTACAGTGTTTATGCCTTGCTTTCTCATGTTGGAACGTGGCTGACGACCCTGAAAGAACTGGACGTTTACGATAACACAAGAATTATTATCACGGCGGATCATGGTTTCTTTTTTCATAATACCATGTTTGAAGAGCAGAATGTGAGCGCCATACCAGAAAATGCGACAACAAATGCACAGAAATACGCGAGTTTTCATACGGCTTTGCTCGCGAAAGATTTTGACAAGCGAGGCACACTTGAGCAAGATGATACGTTTATGACGAATGCAGATGTGCCTTTAATGGCGATGGAAGGTCTTATCGAAAACCCTCTTAATCCCTTTACTCAAAAAACTATGTTGAGCGAAAAAGATGAAGCGGTGACTCTTTTGGTCTTGAAAGATGATCACGCTGTCACCAAAACGCAATTTAAAGAAGAGGGGCGACTTAAAGTTGGAAAAAATATTTTTGATCCTAATAATTGGAAGTTCAGTTCAAGCTCACAATAGCATAAAGGAATTCAGGCATGCATAAAAACCCCTATTTAGAAATAGCAGATCTCAGTAAATCTTTTGGTTCCACCCTTGTTTTGGATGATGTCAGCTTTTCTCTGCAAGAAAAAGAATTTGTCTCTATTTTGGGCCCTTCTGGATGTGGTAAAACGACACTTTTACGCATAATAGCAGGCTTGGAATCCATTGATAATGGTAAATTATTGATCAAAGGCGAAGAAATGAATGACGCTTCGCCACTGCAACGTCATGTTGCCATGGTCTTTCAGTCTTATGCGCTTGTTCCCCACATGACAGCCCTGCAAAATATTATGTATGCCTTGGAAGGTCGTAATCTTTTGCAGAAAAAGTTGACACGCAAAGAACGCAAACAAAAAGCAGAAGAGATGCTTTCATTGGTGCAATTGGATTATTTGTCGGGGCGTTATCCTGCCGAAATGTCGGGCGGTCAACAACAGCGCATTGCCCTTGCTCGAGCGATTGCCTTGAGACCCTCTTTGCTTTTGCTTGACGAGCCACTTTCCGCCCTTGACGTGCAGGTTCGCAAGCATTTACGCACAGAGATAAAAGAATTACATACGCAAACGGGCATGACAACCATACTCGTGACTCATGACTTAGAAGAAGCGTTGAGTTTGTCGGACAAGGTCATTGTCTTGGTCGACGGCAAAATTGTGCAGGTTGGCAGTCCCGAGGAACTGTACCATCATCCCAATTCTCACCTTGTCGCCAACTTTGTCGGAGTGAGCAATCAACTGCAAAAAGGGAAGGAGAGCGTTTTTGTCCGTCCCGAAGATATGCTTTATTCATGGCAAGAAAAAGAAGGCTATCTGGCCTGCAATATTGTTTCTTCTCAGTTTAGCGGTCCGACCTTTTTGCTCAATGTGAAAGGAATAAACGCAGACAATCAGGATGAACCCTATATTTTAACTATTTCTTCAAAAGAAGTTTCTTCTTCAGATCTCAGCGTGGGAAAGCTCATTTATGTTAAACCGATTTGTTCGTAAGCAAAATGAAAATTACAGTGTTGTTCTGACGGCATGCTATATAATTTTCTTCATGACAGCTCTTGTTTTGCCGCTCTTTGTACTATTAAAACAGGCTTTTTTTGACGGTAATGGCGTCTGGCAAGGCATCAGATTATTTCAAGAGTATTTTTCGCAGAAATCGACGGCGAGTTCTTTGCAGCATTCTTTTCATATCAGTTTTAAGTCATCGCTGATTGCTTCTATTTTAGCGTTCTTTTTTGCATTGGGCGTAAATAGAACACGTGTTTTTGGAAGAAAAATTGCCTATGTTTTAGGACTTATACCGCTTTTATTACCGACACTCACGCACGGGCTTGTCCTCATTTACCTCTTTGGGCGACAAGGCATGGTGACAAAAATCTACGGTAAACAGCTTTTTGAGCTCTATGGGCATAACGGCATAATCATTGCCATGATCATTTATCTGTTTCCTGTTCTCTTCTTACTTTTTTCCTTGAACCTTAATCGCAGCGATCACAGACTGTATGAATTCTCAGATCTCTGTGAAATTTCTCCCTTGAAGCAATTTTTCAAAATAACACTTTATCAGCAACGCTACACTCTGTTGATTAGTTTTTCCGTTGGTTTCGTGCTGGCATTCAGTGATTTTGGTATCCCCAAAACCATTGGTGGCAACTATAATGTACTTTCTACCGATATTTACAAGCAAGTGATAGGTCTGCAAAATTTTTCCATGGGTTCTGTGGTTAGCCTTCTTTTGCTCGGGTTGACGCTTGTTTTTGCGCAACTCGAACGTTTTTTCGGCAAACGAAATCGAACCTTAGACTCCAAGGCGGTGCAGTTAAAAGTACCGCAAAATCGAGTACGTGACATTGTCCTTGGTTCTTATCTCTGGCTCTTGGCGCTTTTCTTTCTGGTGTTTATTAGCGTGCTCATTTATAGTTCTTTCATTGCGCAATGGCCCTATGATTTGAGTTTTACTTTCGACCATTACAGCGCACGTTATCAGGGCGGAAAGATTGGCGGACTCGTGGGTCAGTCTGTTTTAGTGGCTTTAGTAAGTGCCATTTTGGGAACTCTGTTGACCTTTCTTGTGGCTTTCAGCGTAGAAAAAGAGAAACTTCCTTTGTGGTTGAAAAATAGCTTAAACCTCTTTGCCATGATGCCCAGCGCCATACCAGGCATGGTGATTGGTCTCAGCTTTATTTTCTTCTACAACCAGAGAGCAAATCCGCTTTCTTTTATTTATGGTACTTTTACTATTTTGGTACTAGCCAATATCATTCATTTTTTTACGACGCCTTATCTTAATATGTTGCAGGTGATGAAAAATGTGAGCAAAGAATATGACGACAGCTATAAGGTCATGAATATTTCTCGTTTTACCTATTTGCGTAAAGTCATTGCCCTGTTGTCTCTTGATGTGCTTGTCGAAAATTTTGCCTATTTTTTTGTGAATTCTATGATCACCATCTCGGCAGTAATTTTCCTTTATAACGCACAAACAGCCCTTGTGAGTACTGCGATGATTAGTCTGTTTGATCAGGGTTATGACAGCAGAGTGGCGGCTCTGGCGGTTTTACTTTTTGCTATTAACCTGTTCTCACGACTCCTATTTGTGTATATTTTACGCTTTTGCAAGAAGTCGCAACATCGTGATCACGCCCGACCTGTGAAAAGTCGTTCTCTTATTAAAATGAAGACGAAACTGATTACGCTATTGAGTACAATAGCAAGAGAACAGGGCATGGATTTTTGGCTTGATTTTGGAACATTACTCAAGGTCTATCGCAACAATCAGCTGCGTTCATTTGGGAGTAAATTGACTATTGCTCTCAAAAAAGATCAACTCTCTCAACAGCTTTTTGATACTTTAGAAAGCAATGGTATCATTTTAGAAAGCAAGATGAATCTGCAAGATATTCTAGCGGATTCTGAAGCGTGTGCGCTCATTTTTCACTATGAACAAAAACCTCTGTTAGAACTCTATTTGTTTGAGGAAAATACAAAGGGATCGTGGTGTTATTGCATAGAAAAAAATGAACTGGTTCGCTACGATTTTCCTGCAATATCTTTAGTGCAAGTGAATTTTTTTGGCATAGACCTCAATATTCCCAACAAGGTAGAGGCACATCTTAAAATGCTTTATGGGTCAAGATTTGACGAAGACGATCCGCTGTGGGATACGCAAATGGCAAGCAATAGAACTGTCATAAAAATAAAAAGTTGAAATTTTAATATAATAGACTCGTAATCTAGACTTTTTGTTTGTTTTTTTTATTATACTTTAGTTATAGTAAAATTATCACCACCATCATCATCATACAAGGTTGTATACATGCAAAATTATTTTCTTTCTTTTTTCTTACTTTTATTTGTCTTTGGCTGTAGTTCAGAGAAACAAAAAGAACTTACCGTTTATTCTTCGCTCGAAGAAGAATTACTGCCACCATTTATAGCATTATGGCAAGAAACCCATCCCGATATCAAATTACATATCATACGAGATTCTTCGGGTGTTATCGCCGCACGCTATGCTGCTGAGCTAGACAATCCTCAGGCTGATGTACTTTGGACTACGACGCTGACTGGAATGGCTAATTACGTTGATACTTTTGTACCTATGGAATTTGATACGAGTAATTATAAAGATAAGTTTTTTGATGCAGAAGAAGCAGGCAAACCACGATGGGTTGGATTGACGGCATGGATGGGCGGTTTTATCGTCAATACCGCCGAACTCGAGAGATTAAATCTTGCTATGCCTCTGACTTATGCTGATCTCATTAAACCTGAATATAAAGGCTTGATCGTTATGCCTAATCCCGCTTCTTCAGGTACGGGCTTATTCAATGTGAGTGCGTGGATACAACTCTGGGGCGAAGAAGCGGCATGGAGCTATATGGACGCTTTGAATGAAAATATATCGCAATATCCACATTCGGGTAGTGCACCGACACGCTTAGTTGTGCAAGGCGAGGCTGCTATCGGTCTCGGTATTGTTGCAGACGGTCTTCGTACCAAACAAAAAGGCGCTCCTGTAGAAGTTGTTTTCCCACAAGCAGGCTCTCCTTGGGATGTTGAGTTTATTGCTATTCCCAAAAAAGATGAAATCAAACCAGAAGCCTATACTTTTTATCAATGGGCTACTTCAGAAGAAGTTGGTAAACTCTACGCTGAATATCGTGGAATATTGGGCGATGATCGCTTAACTCCAGCACTTGAAGGCTACCCCGATGATGTCGCTGAACAACTTCTCGATTATGATTTTGCATGGACTGTGGCAAACAAAGATGCATTTTTAAAGGAATGGGGAAATCGTTATGGAACGAGCAATTAATAAGAAACAATAACTCAATTTGTACTTATTTTTTTGAGGCATTTGCCTGTGCATGCCTACCTTGATTTGCGTTAAGGTAGGCTGTTTTTTTACTACTTTTGTCAATATAATAATTGTGCTTCATACGATAAAGATATTTTTTGGTATTCATAAGAGATACTGTTATAAAAGTAACTCGTTATATGCTAGACTTTATATTCATTTTCACTATCATTTTCTAACTATAATCATGAAAATTAATAATAATCGAGGTTAACGCATATGCAACAATATTTTCTTTCTTTCTTCTTACTTTTGTTTGTCTTTGGCTGTAGTTCAGAGAAGCAAAAGGAGTTGACCATTTACTCTTCGTTAGAAGAAGAATTGCTCCCACCATTTATTGAGTTATGGCAAGAGACCCATCCCGATATCACATTGAATATCGTGCGAGATTCCTCGGGTGTTATAGGTGCACGTTATGCTGCTGAGCTGGATAATCCACAGGCTGACGTTCTTTGGACGACTTCACTTACCTCAATGATTAATTATGTTGACACATTTGTGCCTATGGAATTTGATACGAGTAATTATAAAGATAAATTTTTTGATACAAAAGAAGCAGGCAAACCACGATGGGTTGGCGTGATGGCATGGATGGCTGATTTTGTGGTCAATACCGCCGAATTAGAAAGATTAAATCTTGCTATACCCACGAGTTACAAAGATCTTATTAAACCTGAATATAAAGGCTTGATCGTTATGCCTAACCCCTTTTCTTCAGGTACGGGATTGTTCAATGTAAGTACGTGGATTCAGCTTTGGGGCGAAGAAGCGGCATGGAGCTATATGGACGCTTTGAATGAAAATATATCGCAATATCCACATTCGGGTAGTGCACCGACACGCTTAGTTGTACAAGGGGAAGCGGCTATTGGTTTAGGCATTGTTGCAGATGGTCTTCGTGCCAAAGAAAAAGGTGCGCCAGTAGAGGTTGTTTTTGCTGAAGAAGGTTCTCCTTGGGAGGTTGAATTTATTGCTATTCCCCAAAAAGAAGAGATAAAAGAAGAAGCCTATCTTTTTTATGAATGGGCAAGCTCGGAAGAGGTGGGTAAACTTTATGCGAAAACCCGTGGAATATTAGGAGATAATAGCTTAACTCCAACTCTTAGAGGTTATCCTAGCGATGTTGTGGGACAACTTCTTGATTATGATTTTGAATGGACAGTGACAAATAAAGACGTATTTTTGAAAGAATGGGGAGACCGTTATGAAACGAGCAATTAATAAGAATAAAATCACAACATGGAGCCTTGTTCTCTTGCTTGGAGTACCAGGAATTTCTCCTTTGTACGCCTATCTTGATCCTAGTTCGGGTAGTCTGCTGCTCCTCGCTATTTTTGGCAGTATTACGACCTTGTTTTATGCCATAAAGACGCTTTTTTTCCGTATTCGCAACCTGATTCTGGGGCGTGGCGGGGAAACGCTTGAGGAAAATGAAGCTCTGGTCATTTACAGCGAAGGCAAAAATTATTGGTATTTTTGGCAACCGCTTCTCAACGAATTAGAGAGGCGTCAGATCACGCTGTCTTTTTGGACTTCGGATGAGAACGATCCTGCATTAAAAGAAGATTATCAATTTGTGAAAACACGGTTTATTGGTGCGGGCAACAGAGGATATCTTAAAATGAACCAGCTGAAAGCCGATCTGTGTGTCATGACGACTCCTCAGCTCGATGTCTTTCAAATTAAAAAGAGCAAGCATGTCAAAGAATACGTTCACATCCTTCATTCAACCTCTGATCCGCTCGCTTATAATCTCTTTGCCTTTGATGCTTTTGATACGATTTTTACCGTTGGTAATTATCAGCATAAACACTTCCGTCAACTAGAAGCGTTGAGAGGTACAGAAGAGAAGCAACTTGAAGATATAGGTTTGCTCTTTTTTGATACAATGAAACAACGTCGAGAAGCGCTCCCTGTGGAAAGTGTTCAAGAGCAAAAGTGTATTCTGATTGCGCCGACATGGGGTGCGAAGGGACTGCTTGCACAGCACGGTAGTCGTGTCATCGAGCCGTTGGTAGAACAAGGCTATAGAGTTATTCTACGTCCACATCCGCAGAGTTTCATCGTCGAGCCAGAGCTGATAGACTCCGTCTGTGAACCTTTTTTGCAGAATAAATTATTTGAATTGGATAGAGCCCCCGACAATTTTGAATCGTTGAGTCGTGCCGATTTGCTCATTTCTGAATTTTCAGGCATTATTTTTGACTTTGCTTTTATCTTTGAAAAACCAGTATTAGCGGTAAAGATAGATCTCGATCATAGACCACTTGATTCCTTTGATTTACCTCAGGCATCATGGTGGGAATTTGACACCATTGCTAAGATAGGCGCACTGATAGACGTTGAAGAATTAGCTGAAATTGAAACGCTCGCGAACAAGGTGATGAACGATGCGACTGTGCGTGAATCTATCAAAGAGATTAAAGCCTCTGAGCTTGCTCATTTTGGTCATAGCGCTATTGCCGTTGCCGATAAATTGCAAGCACGACTTGCCTAGGAAAGAACATGGTAAAAAATGCGGTTATTTTAGTTGCGGGTCTGGGATCTCGCTTACATCCTGTTACAAACAACGCCATCCCTAAGGGCGGGCTTGTCCTCGAGGGAAAAGGCTTGGTGGAACGTTCTTTGTGTCAACTCAAGGACGCTCAGATAGAACGAGTTGTTCTGGTTACTGGTCATTTGCGTGAGTATTATGAAGCCCTTGCCCAGAAAATGAGTAGTGCGGACTTTACAGTGGAAACCATAGAAAATCCCGCCTACGCCACGACGGGAAGCATGGGAAGTTTGGCTCGGGTGAAAGAAGTTTTAACAGATGACTTCCTCCTCTTAGAGGGCGATCTTATTTATGACGCTCTTGCACTGGACGTGTTGCAGAATGCCCCCGAAAAAATGAGTACCTTGCTTCTTTCAGAAAATAAAAATTTTGGTGATGACTATTTTTTTGAGATAGTTGGACAGCAAATAAGTCGCCTTTCAACCAATGCGAACGACTTTGGCGCTTATGGCGAACTCACAGGCCTAAACCGCTTTGCCTATGATGATTTTCTTGCCTTTTGCGCTCATAGCGAAGACGAATCGGCGTTGATCAGCTACGAAGCCATCATCGCTAAAACGGCACTCTCTCGACCTATTCATTTTACACTTTTAAATGGCTTGTTATGGTCTGAAATTGATGATGAAGAGCATTTAGAAAGAGTGCAAA
>CAYRNA010000033.1:0-7418 GCA_964425555.1 uncultured Spirochaetales bacterium | reverse complement strand
AATGGCTTGTTATGGTCTGAAATTGATGATGAAGAGCATTTAGAAAGAGTGCAAACCCAGCTTATTCCTAGGCTGAAAGCCAAAGGTCTTTTATAAAGAGAGTGTGTGCGGGAACATTTATTCCCTGACAGAAATTTCTGGATGAATCTCGGTCAATACAGCCTTAAGAAGTACTGATTGAATTAAGGTCTAAAGAATATTTCATTACTGAACTCACTTTTCCAGTCTGTCGCATCATTATAATATGCACGGACAACGGCGACATATTCTTGCCCTGGAATCAAGTTCTCTAATACAATCCTCGTCTCCTCGCTGGTGAAAGGGGTAATGGGATTAATGTAGGAGTTATCTTCTTGGCGAAGAAAAACTTCAAAAACAATGCCTTTGTTATAACGACTATTTTTTACGACAAGTTGACCTTTACCAAGAGCCGTACTTTCGTAAGTGATCTGCGGAGTTTCGGGGAGATTCTGAGTACTATATTGAACTGTGATATTCTCCAAAAGTGGTGCCACATTATTTCTTGAATCAGCGAATAATTCGGTTTTGATGAGAAGGAAGCGACCTTCTTCTCCAATGGTTTGCTTAGGGTCTTTTATATGAGTCCAATCAGCTAGAGAATCTAATTGAATTACGCTAAAACGTTGCAAGTTTTCGAGCGATTTTTTGTCGTTACTTAATTTATAATAGGTTCTGATCTCTGAATTCCCTGGCGTAATTTGCTTGAAATCTATATGATTGAGCATGGATTTTTGTCCCTGTAGATCAATAATAGGAGAAAGTACAAAATTTTTATTCTCAAGGCGGATTTTATTATTGGGAGGGTCTTGGATGTAATTTCTAATGATATAAAAATTGTCTAAATAACCGAGAAAATTACGACCAATATTAATTTTGTAAAGGGTGTCATCGGCAGAAGAAAGCAGGTAGGTATTGGCGTCGTCACGTCTGCCAGAGGGCGTTGTATAAGTGATGGATTGCAAGACATCATTTAAGTAATATTCTATATAATTCTTTTCCGCATTGTAGCTCAATCGCACCGAATACCATGAATTGGGTACCAGTTGTCCACCGTAAAGTCTAATTTCAGGCAACCATTGATCTTGGGAATTCTTAAAGAGGTTTTTCAAGAGCCAATAGGGCTTTCTTCCATCAAGAAGGTAGGCTAGTTGCAATAAAGTAACTTCGTCTTGGTGAACGGCGTTGTTTGTATAATTGAAAATAATATCTCGCCCAGAAAAACCTAAAGGGATGAAACTAAATTCTATCGTAAAACTGGTGGGGAAATTGCTTTGTTGGTTATTTTTCAAGAAAAGACCTTGTTCTGCTAGCAGAGATAAACCTACTTTGTTGGAAAGTGCGAGCAATTGATTTCCCGCAAGAGTGGGATCCGCTATAACTTTAGGTTGCTCGAGAATACGGTAATGACCTGTTTCGTCATGGCTAGCTTCACGGGCATTGGGGACGTCAAAGGTGAGGGCTAAATCGGTGTCAGAATCTATAAATCTTTTTTTGGGACTATTTGTAATGTAGCTATCGGTTAAGCTTTGATTAATACGGGCATTGGTTAGGAAACCTGTCCAGTTTTGATCGCTATTAAGATCTAGATTGATGGGATAGAGGGAACCTGATAAAAAAAAAAGAATGAAAGATAGAAGATAAAAAAAACGAAACATAGACTTTTCCTTGAGAAAATAATACAATATTGATTATCGGTTTTTTTTATTATTTCATGAATAGGGGAGCATTAATTTTATATGTCTTTTATCAGAAAAGCAATCATTCTCATGAGTTTAGTTGCTGTTTTAGGATGTGTTTCTAGCAGCGATGAAGTATTAAAACCAGATTTTCTCACAGAAAATATATGGCGCATCACGAGCAATAAAGGTGGAGTCAAAATAACAGAAGATATCGCCTTTGTGTTTAGAAGAGATAGAAAATTAATTTTGTTGAATGAATTAGAGAGAAAAGGCGTCAGGTGGTCTTTTGCAGACAATCGTCTGTCTTTATGGATAGCGGACATTAACAGTGACACGGCCCAAGAATATCGTTACGTGATAACCAAGTTTGTTGGTGATTATTTTGTGTTGTCGCTTGCTGAGGATGGATCAGATGCGTGGCTAGGCAATACTACGATTGAATTAAAGCGTATCAGAAAACCCTCTGACGACCTACTCAAGAAAGATTTTTGGATTCTCGATAGAGTTGCTCCGCCTCTGGTGCTTCCCGATGAAAATACTCTTGATCAGAAAGTGTATCTTAAATTTGATGAAACAGGAAACAATGATTTACGCATAAGCGGTTATTCGGGCATTAATAATTATCTCGGTAATTATAATCTAAGGAATAGCGTGCGGTTTAATATTACCATGGGTGCGATAAGTAGCACCAAAATCCTCGGCTCTAATAGTAGCTTTGAAAACTTGTATTTGGCGCGGCTACAACAGGTTGACTACTATGTCATTTATGAAGATAAATTATACCTATTTGGCAAAGGAACGCCCTTTTTTAGGTTCAAATGGGGTAAGAGTACGAGTTTTTAATGGTAAAAATTATGATAAAGCAATATTTTTTGACACCTGTGTTGTTGTTAAGCGTTCTATTAATACTAATGGGCTGTGTTACGAGAAGTAGTTCAGAAGAAAGACTGGCAAAAGATTTTCTCGCACAAGATTTATCCGTTGGTATTTACTTTAAACAGGCGCAGGATGAATACAGCATAGGGAACTACGAGAGGGCAGAAATGTTTTATCGCCTTGGCATGCTACGTTTTCCAGATGATAATGTCAGCATAGTGACGGCTCTGTATGAAATAGGTTTTATCTATTATAAACAAGAAGAATATGCTACTGCGAAGAGTTATTTTTATGCTACTTTAGGCATGTATGAGACTAATAGTTTCCTCAAGCAAATGGCGCCTGGTTTAGACAGACTGAGTGAGTTGATGCTACAAAAGATTGATGATAAAGAACAATAATGAATAACTCTAAGTCTTATCTCTGCTATTTAGTCTTATTTTTTGTTGGTTTTAATGCTAGCTTTTTTGCAGCAGGCCTACGTTTAGAACCCCTTCCAGCCACGACCATTTGGGAAAAAACCTCAGAATTGGAAACAGCAGAGCAAGTGATAGATGCTTTTTTGCTGAGTTCGGCTACGCCCAGTGATAAAATAGATGCCTACAAAGCAAAATTACTCAGTTACGTTGCAGGGCTTAAGCCCTTTCTGAGCAATACTGAGGAAAACGTACCCATTTCTGAGATTGTTTTGCATTATATGTTTGATTCAGGAATATTAAAAAGATATGTTCTCACGGCTTCTACAGCGGATGATATTATAGAGTCAGGAAGGTACAATTGTGTCTCTTCGGCTGTGCTCTATGTCATTCTGACTTCTAGTTTGAATATTAAAACGAAGGGTGTGATTACACACGATCATGCCTTTGTTAATGTGAGTAGCAGCATAGGTGACATCGATGTTGAAACAACGAACCGTTACGGTTTTAACCCCGGTGTTAAACAAGAATTTACAGATCTTTTCAGCTCGCAAACAGGTTTCAGTTATGTCGCTCCTGGAAATTACAGCGATAGACGTTTTTCTAATAAAAAAGAGCTGGTCGGACTTGTTTTTGAAAATAGAATGGTAGGCATGAATTATGTCGATGCGGTTGGTATTGCTGTAGACAATGCAACTTATAATCCTATCTCTCGAGTAGTATTACTGCGTGATCAAGCGTTCAGAAATCTCCTTGCAGAATATAATAATACGGCTCATTACAGCGAAGGAATGCTCGCCTATCAAAATATTTTAGCCTTATATCCTAGTGCGGACTTGGATAAATCATTTGATGCGCTTATTAATAATCAAATTAATAGCTTCCTCAAAGACAAGCAATATGATTTAGCAAAAACACAATTAAACGATGCCGTTGTAAAAAAATATACCTCGCCGTTAGTGCTGTTGGATTTAAAGAGAATAGCCAATTTAAACAGCCTTCTTGCTGAATTACAAAATCCTAATAACGACTTTCAAACATCAGAAAAACTGCTGAATACTGCTCGCCAAAACAAAATAATTGAGCAAGATAAATATAATGATTATTACACCGTCATTTTGATTAAAGAAGTGCAAAGACTGAGCCGGCTTAAAGAATATCAGGGCGCTTATGATTTTGTGCAATCTTTACCACCAGAAGTGAAGGCCTTGCCCAAGTTAGCTTCTGTGGAAAAAAATACGGTCAATAATCTGGCGGCGATGTATTATAACGAGTTTACGGTTTTGGCAAATCAACAGAATTTTACGGCAGCGAATGCTGTTCTTGTTGAAGGTCTAGCGATTTTGCCCAATAACAAGCTCTTACTTCAAGGCCAAGCGAAAATTCAAGCTTACTTAGAATAATTCTCATCGAGTAAGGCACTTTGAATGCCCTGACGCAATACTGTCAGCTGAGATTCATTGATTCTTTGCTCTACGATGAAAACCTGATGGTTTATAGCAAAGCCAAACGAATAGCGTATAATATTTTTGTCTGAATGCCACATTTCGGCTATTCTGTTGGGAATTTCATATCGTTTGATGTGTACTTTATTCCAGTCGCTGTAAGAATATTTTTTTACTTTACACAGAAGAAAACCGCTTCCTATTTCTATCGTCTGTTGATGGGGATTAAACAAGAAATAGCTTCTATATCCAGTTCCTAAAAGCGATAGTGCCAGCACAAAATAATAAAAAAATGAGCTGATAGGAGCTTGGGCAATTATCATGTTCTGTATGAAAATAACAGCGAGAATACAACTGAGAATAAGAGAACTATAGCGTAGTAGAGGCCTCATGGTAAAAAGGACGTATTGAATTTCACCTTTTTTGTTTGTAGAAAATTTAACTGAAAAGAACATGAGGCATTAATAGAGCCAACAAGCGACCTTGTGATTTTGAGACACATCCTTTAACAAGGGTCTTTGTTCATCACAAATAGGTTTTTTGACAGGACAACGGCTCGCAAAAGGACATCCTTGAGGTAAGAATCTGGGCGAAGGGACGTCTCCCTCTAATACTGTTTTATCACGTTTGAAATGAGGATCAGGAAAAGGGACCGCCTCCATAAGGGCCTTGGTGTAGGGATGTTTTTTGTTTTCAAAAATAGACTTTTTATCGGCTATTTCGACGATGAAGCCCAAATACATGACGGCAACATAGTCTGAAAAATATTCCACAACAGAGAGGTCGTGGGCAATAAATAAGTAACTCAGATCAAGTTTTTGTTGCAGTTCTGATAATAATTGTAAAATCTGAATTTGTATAGAGACGTCAAGAGCGGAAACAGGCTCGTCTAATAAGAGCATCTTTGGATTCATCGCCAAGGCTCTTGCTATGCCTATACGTTGTCTTTGTCCACCTGAAAATTCATGGGCATAGCGGTTTACAAAGGAACTATCAAGCCCCGTTTGAGAGAGTAGTTCTTTACCTTTATCTAAAAGTTCTTTTTGCGAGAAATTTTTGTGTATGCTGAGACCTTCTGTAATAATTTTACCCACAGGAATTCGTGGATTGAGAGAATCGTAGGGGTCTTGAAACACCATCTGCATATCAGTTGCTCTTTTAATGCGCTGCTGTTTTGTGAGATGACTAAAGCCGTGCTCATTTTGGATTGCAATGAGTTGCTGCTTGAGCTGCTTGATAGATTCTTGCGAACTCTCAGGTTCACTCAATGCTTGGATTAATTGAGCATTGATGTTATCCCATTCCGGTACAACGTGGGAAGGGGATTCAAAGAAAATCCCGCCAGTATCCGCTTTGTATAAACCGATGATGGTACGGGCAAGGGTCGTTTTTCCGCAACCAGACTCTCCCACAAGCCCCATTGTTTTTCCTTTTGGTAGAGAAAAGCTCACTCCATTTAAAGCTTGAATGTGGCCTACGACCTTCTTTAAGATGCCTGCCCTGACGGGGAAATGCTTAACGAGATTGCGTATTTCTAAAATATTTTCGTTTGTATTTTCTTGATCGCTCATAATTTTCTCACTTTATGATGGCTTGACATAGGGTGAAAGTTGGTTATTCAACCAGCAGCGACTTTTGTGTTCTACTGTATTGGGAAGAGATACTGTTTCTAAATCGGGTTTCTCTTTACGGCAACGTTCTGTCGCAAAGGGACATCTCTCGGCAAAATGACAACCCACAGGAAGAGTCGACATGCTCGAAATATTGCCATCGATGGCTTTGAGATCGGTATTTTTACGCCCCATGACAGGAATAGAATTTAACAAACCACGAGTATAAGGGTGTGCGGGCTGATTGAATATTTCTTCGACACTGCCTATTTCGACAATTTGACCGGCATACATGACAATGACCCTATCAGCGGTTTCTGCGATAACAGCGAGATCGTGAGTGATAAGAATGACAGAGTTTTGAACTTTCCGTTGGATTTCTTTGAGTAAATTTAAAATTTGATCCTGTATCGTCACGTCTAAAGCGGTTGTTGGTTCGTCCGCAATAATCACATCGGGTTCACAAGCGAGAGCAATGGCTATCAATACCCTCTGAGCCATTCCACCAGAAAACTCATGGGGGTATTGATTGACTTTTTCCTCAGGGTCGGGCACTCCAACTTGCGCAAGCAGATCAATGGCTTTTTCCCACGCCTCTTTTTTGTTCGCTTTATTATGCAACAATAATACTTCTGCAATCTGTTTTCCTATGGACATTACGGGATTGAGAGAGGTCATGGGTTCTTGGAAGATGATACTAATTTGATCCCCTCGTATTTTTGCCATTTCCTTTTCTGTGTAAGTGTCTATTCTCTCACCTTTAAACCAAATTCCTTGAGATTCAATCTCTGCGATATATTTGGGTAGCAACTGCAAAATAGCAGAGGTAGAGACGGATTTTCCACTTCCCGATTCTCCGACTATGCCTAGTATTTCCCCAGGAAATAAATCGAAGCTTACGCCATCAACGGCATAGACATGACCTTCTTCTAATCTGAAACGAACAGAAAGATCTTTCATTTGAAGTAAGGCTTGTTGATTGTTTGAATTTTTTGCAGTCATAATAAATACCTTTTAAGATCAGATTTGTATTTGTTTTGAAAGAAAGACAAATGATCTTTTATTTACCTTTTAAACTAGGATCAAGAGCATCCCGTAAGGCATCTCCTAATAAATTGAGTGAGATTAAAAAGAGGAAGATAAATGAGGTGACGCCTATGAAATTTTGTAATCTTCCCGAAGAAAGTTCTAGTTTCGCTTCATTGAGCATAAAACCCCACGATTCTGTTCCTACGGTTAAACCAACATAAGCGAGTACTACTTCTGCCTTGATAATTCCTACAAAGCGCAGTACAAAATTTACAATGACAAGGTGAAAAACATTGGGTAAAATATGAAACACTATGATGCGGAAGTCGCTGGCCCCCAAGG
>CAYRNA010000032.1:0-17785 GCA_964425555.1 uncultured Spirochaetales bacterium | reverse complement strand
CTTCCTACTAATACTAAGTTTTTATTTAAACTAATGCCCAAATGGTCTAATAACATTGGTAAGGAAGCCAATATGGCACATCCTAGCGTATTATCTCCTAGACTTGCCCCTATTACATGCTCCTGTGAAATTTCTATGCCGTGATCGACGCTCGCAGATAGTGGAGAATCAATGTGCGCATTAATGAGTATATCGTTCGTTTTCTTCTTGCCAGGATAAAAACAAATCACATTACCCAAATTGTCAATATTTACCGTGACATTAGGATTAATGCTCAATCTCTCTGCAATAACACTGCTTCTATTTGTTTCATGAAATGTAGGTGCGGGCACTTCCCCTATCATCACGAGATTCGACAAAATCAATTCTAATCTCTCTCTGATCTTAGGTCTATAGCTTTCTAATTGTTCTATCATAGCAAACTCTCCTTCCATTTTAAAACAAAAAAAGCCAACAATAAATATTGTTGACTTTCACTTTACATTACATTCTAGTAAATATCAACTTTATCCTATTCAGGAGCCTGTATATCGCTTAATTTCCATGTATCTCCAGATTTTGTATAAGTAAACACTTGCGTAGGAGACCAAAAGCTTAAATTACTCAAACCATTTTCACTCATATTTACTTCTACTGCGACATTAATTTTTAGCTCAATCAAATCTTCTGAAGATCCAATGATTTCCATACTTGATAAATCATAAAAACTACGAGGATCTTTTCCTTGTAAGTCATATATTTCCATGTATTGGGTCAGCATAGGCTGAATTTCTGCTTGCGAAAGAGGTGTTTCAGAATAAGAAGGAATTAAGACGGCTTCGGACAAGGTATCCAATACCACTGCTGGATTTTCATTAACGAAACCTCTCAGCATCTTATTAAAGGTATATTCTACCATATTGATTGCTTGCTCATCAGCAGTACCTGGCGCTTTGCCAACAATATTGCTAAAAGTGGTTTTAGCTATTTCTTTTTCTGCTGGATCTGTTTCTACAGCACTGTCTTCAAACGCACTTTCGTAAGAAGTCATATTCCCCGCTTCAATATCCGCTTCTAATTGCGGATAAATGTTAAAGGCCAGCGTCTTAAATGCCGCCGCTTTGTCAGCTTTGCCAGATTCGACATAGGCTTTTGACACCAAATAATACTCGTATGCCAAGCTTGATCGCTCTTCCTCTGAAAAACCTTCATAAAAAGACTGCGCAGAGATAGCCACTGTTAAGAATAGACACATTAAAAATAAAACCGATTTCTTCATATTTTCCCCATATAAACTAATTTACGTACTGATTCAGTACGTCGTTATTTTTAACTAAACCTTTAACAATTTTATGGTAACAGAGCGTCACATACAATTTGGTGCTGTTAGAAATACCGTATAATTAATATATTACTTATAATATGCAAATATTTCAAGATAAAATGAAATCTTACTTACCGTTTGATAGACCACTTTTGGACAATCTTTTGTACTTCTTTATTTTCCTTGTTCTCTATCAGTATTTTTTTGAATTTGGTATTTTCTTTATTTTCTACACTCAGATCTATTCCTTGCGCGATGAGAAAATCAACAATCTGCCAATTTTGTTGCTCCGCCGCTAAAATAAGCACCGACGATGTACCATCAAATGCTAACGAAGCCTTTTTCTGAGCAGGTGACATATCTTTATAAAATGACTTAACGACTTCTCTTTGATTATTTCTAATCGCCAGCTCTATTTCATCAATATTATTTTCACTGATCTTCTTCTTGTTTTCCAGAGTAAAACCAATATCTAAATGACTACCAATAAATACAAAGGGATTTTTATCTTTTGCGACGCTGTTATCAAAAAACACAATTACAATTCTCTCTTCAAAAGGACTTTTGATAGCGCCTAAAACCTGCCAGTTTTTTAGCCTCACATTCTCAGTAATCACCTTGTCTCCAAATAAAGAATTACTTAAATAGAGCTTATTCCCTTTTTTATCAAGATCGTATTTTTCTGTATTTATAATTAATGGGAATGTATAAAATTTCAGATTATTTTTTGCTTTTATACCGTTACTTTTGTTTTTTTTAGCCAAAATATCAGGTAAAACATCCTTTAAATTTATTGTATCTTTTTTTGCGTTAATAGTTGACATTTTTTTGTAGATAGTCTTGTCTTCTACCGTATCAAAAATTATGTATTCTAAATGACTTGTACTCTCTCCCAAAGTTTTCCACAAAGAACTCAAGGAAATTTTGCCGTTTTTACTCCATCCAAAACTAAACAGCTTAATTTCCTTGCTCGAAATCTTGTTTTCTAGGACTAAACTATCTTCTAGAGTAGTTTGAGCGAATAAAAGTGGCATAGAGATAAGTATGCAAAATGTGGATAACCCATGTATAACCTTTCTTGAAATCACCTTTTTACACATTGAAGATAAGATTAAGTTCATCTTTTAAATATTTTTTTCTAACTTATCAAGAAGATTTTCAAATTTTTCTATGGCTTTATCCAAGGGTTTTCCACAGGATAAATCAACTCCCGCTTTTCTCAACGAATCTATAGGAAACTGAGTCCCACCTGATTTTAAAAAGTTTAAATATTTATCCAAGCTATCTTTTTTATTATTGAGTATATCATCTGATAAACTAATCGCAGCCGACAAACCTGTTGCATATTTATACACATAAAAAGATCTGTAAAAATGCGGAATCCTTAATCCTTCTAAGTCATCAAAGTCTGCGAGTTTCACATTGTCACCAAAATATTTTTCTAGCAATTCTCTATAGATTTTTCTAAATAAATCTAAGGTTAAAGGAATGCCCTGCTCTGCTTTTTCATAGGCAAGCATTTCAAACTCAGCAAACATAGTTTGTCTAAAAATAGTACCTATAATATCTTTGATTTGACTGTTATACAAATATTCATTTGATATATCGAGAACGTCATTTTTAATGAGATAATCTGATAATAACTGCTCGTTCAGCGTCGACGCTACTTCGGCTTCAAATATGGTATAATTGTAGTCCACAAAACCGTTGTTTTTGACGGAATACCACGAATGCATGGAATGACCGGCCTCATGGGCTAAGGTAAATAAGGAATTGAGGCTGTCTTCTCTATAATTTAACAGTATGTAGGGAAATCCCTTATAAGAACCCGCAGAATAGGCTCCCGAACGTTTCCCTTTATTCTCATATCTATCGACCCAACCGTTTAATAAACCATTTCGTAAAATGTCGCAATATTCTTTGCCCAGAGGTTTGAGTGCCTCACAAACTATATCAACACCTTGCTCATAGGGAATATTTATTTTTGTTTCTTTCACAAGTGCCACATTCATATCGTGTAAATGAAGGGACGATAAATTGAGCTTTTTCTGACGTAAAGCATAATATCTATGTAGCTGAGGCAAACTTTTATGCACACCTTTAATGAGATTATCATAAACTTTAACATCTACATTATCAGAAAATAGCGCTTTTGCCCTCGTACTTGCAAAATTTCTTGTTTTTGTCGTAAAAATATCTTTTTTAATGCTATTGCTATAAAAACTTGCCAGTGTATTTTTGTGTTTATCAAATTCTTGGAAAAATTGCTCGCGCGCTTGCTTCCTAATTTCCCTATTTTCGTCTTCCATAAAAGAAATCAGCGAAGATTGCGTTAAAGGCAGATCCACTCCATCTTTTTTGATTTCGCCAAAATTCATATCAACATTGGTTAAAATAGAAAATCCTTGACTGGCTGTATCCATTATTTCGCCTAGTCCCGCTAATAATTTCTCTTCAGCAGAGCTTAAAATGTGACTTTTATATCTCACTTCTTTGTTCAAAAATATTTTATATTCGGATAAAACGGGATCGTTAACTAATTTTTCTAAGAATACTTTGTCATTTTCTAATATTTCTGGAATAATGAAACTGGATATTTCACTCAACTGCATGGCTACATAAACATATTTTTGATAAAGTTCGTTAGATTTGGTATTTTCTATGTTTTCATCTTTTTTGAGAAAAACATAATACCCCAAAGATTCATCCAATAATGCCAATTCAAAAAATATTTTGAGGCAATTATGAATGCTTTCAACTGTTTTTAATGTCCCTTTAAAAGGTATCAATTCCTCTTTTTTTTTGTCCAACAGATTCAGACTTTCTTGCCATAATTCTTCTGATGCAAATAAAGATTTAAGATCCCATTGATCTTGTGATTTAACTTTATCTCTCGTTAATAATGTATTCATATAATCATCCTTTTTATTATAAATTTTCTATTATTTTTTGTAATTTTTTAAGAGCTTTTCCTCTGTGGGAAATGGTATTTTTTTCGCTTAAACTTAAGCGAGCAACGGGTTTGTCATAACCTTCAGCAACAAAGATAGGATCATAGCCAAAACCCGTAATTTCTTCGTTATAATTATTGACTATATGTCCATCAAAACGCTGTTCAACGATAGTTGTCTGATTTCCTTTTTCGTACAGCACCAGACAACAGACAAAATAGGCTCTTCTATCTTTTATATCTGACATTTTTTCGAGCAAATATTTATTTTGTTCAACCGAACTGAGCTCTCGACCCTTTTCCTTGTAACCGTATCTGGCAGAAAAAATACCGGGTTCTCCATTGAGAGCGGGTACGACTAGACCTGAATCATCAGCCAACACCATTTTATTAATCATATTATAGAGTGTTTCAGCTTTTTTATAGCTATTGCCAACAAAAGAATCCCTATCTTCTTCACATTGAAAGTCAATATTAAGTTGAGACGGTAAAAGAACTTTGTAACTTTGAAAGTAAGACGCTATTTCTTTTTGCTTATGCTTATTATTTGATGCTAAAATTATTTCCATAAAAAAAATGTATTTTTTTTTAATAGAATTAACAAGTATATATGGTTATAATAGTGTGTAAAACCTTCGGATTATAATGTGTACAAATATTTTTTTGGAAAACCTAAGTAGTTATCCAAAAAATTAACCACTAATTTGATACTGATAAAATGGGCTCTAGTACACCTAAAAGTAACTTTTAGTGTATTTAACATAAGTTTTCCTCTTATGCACCGCCTTATTATTATTATTAAATTAGTAATTTAAATTAATAACAATAAAGAAGGTAGGGGAAAAATATGAAATTTATCTGTGAAAAAAATACTATATTAAGAGAAATGATTATCGCTCAAGATATTATCTCGAGTAAATCTTTTGATATTAAGTCTAATGTTTATCTGATTGCTACAGATAATAATGAACTTACTATTAAGGCTACCGATCTAAAAATACATTTTGAGGTCAAAGTACCTTTAGAAGTTATAGAAGCTGGATCTACCACTGTTTCTGCAGATAAACTATTGAAAATACTCAATAGTTTATCAACTAAAGGAACGATTACTTTTTCACTGGACAATAATATATTATCCATTATTCCTGAATTTGATAATGTTGATGTCAATCTTAAATGCGTTGATCCTGATAATTATCCTGAATTTAGACAGCCTGAAGCCAATAACAGTTTTGAATTGTCTCAAAAAGATTTCCAAACCATGTTTATTCAAGTATTGAATTCTGTATCCACAGATGAATCTCGTTATTTTTTAACGGGAATTTACATGGAGAAGAAAAATGATAAGTTGATTATGGTATCTACTGACGGTAAAAGGCTTTCTTATACCGATTTAGAGATAAATGTACCTGATTTCAGTCCTATTATTATTCCTGTAAAAATATTAAAAATTATTCAGAAACTGGCTTCTGGTGAAGGAAATATTAAAATTAATATTGAAAAGAAAGTGGTCTATTTTGATTTTGATAATAATCACTTTTACTCAACTTTGATTGAAGGAAATTTTCCCGATTACGAAAAAGTTATACCTAATGAATTTATTGATCAGATGGTATTGTCAAAAGACGAATTAACAGACGCACTGAAAAGAATTTCCATCTTAACAGAAGAAAAATCAGGTAAAATGGAATTTACATTTGCTCCTGAGAGCTTGAAAATTCAGGCGAAAGAGTCCAATTACGGTGACGCTAAACAAATTTTAGCAGGTGAAAACTTTACAGGCGAAGAAATTTCGCTGGAATTCAATTACAATTTCTTTTTAGACGCACTGAGAGAAATTAATGGAAAAGATAAAGTAGAGCTGGTATTTCCGAGCAATTACAAGCCTCTTTTGATGAGACCTTATCCTTCTGAAAATTATTTTCATGTCTTCATGCCCATGACAAATTAGATGACTATTGAGTTTACTGTCTTTAAGAACATTTAATTTTAGAAATCTTGACAATCAATCTGTCCCGCTCGACAATCCCATCGTTTGTCTAGTGGGGGAGAATGGGCAAGGTAAGACAAATTTTCTAGAAGCTATCTATTATTCTTGTCTTGGCTCAAGTTTTAAGACAAATTCAGACAAAGAAATCATTCAATACGACCAGCAGAGTTTGGGCATTGAAACTACATTCTTAAATCAAAATGGCTTTAATGAAAAGCTTAAAATCAAGCTAGAAAAAAATACCAAATCTATTTTTATCAATGAAGATCTCATCAGGGATAGAAAAGAAATTTTGACCTTAAATCCTTGCGTTGTTTTTTGTCACGAAGACATTAATTTTGTGAAAGGTACGCCTGAAAATAGGCGCTGGTTTTTTGACCACATACAGTGCATTCAGAGCGTGGAATATATCAACCTGTTCAAACGTTATAAAAAGGCTCTGAAAATACGCAATTTTCTCCTACGAGAAAAGAAATTTGACCTCTTGGATCTTTATAGTGAAGAATTGATAAGAACGGGTATTATGATTCAAAAAGAGAGATTGAAAACCATAAATCATTTTAATTTGCTCTTTAAGGAGCTATATAGCACCATAGCCGAACTTGATAATGAAGTCAGCTTAGTGTATAGGAATTCATGGAAGTCGTTTAACTACGATGATATTTGGAAGACGTGCCAGGCTAAGCTTCAAAAGGATATTGAACAAGGTTTTACCAGCGTTGGACCACACAGAGATCAGTATCTCTTTTCCTATCAAGAAAGAGAGTTTTCGCAGATGGCTTCAACGGGTCAACAACGATTGCTTGCGCTGGTTTTAAAAGTTGTGCAAATCAGTTATTTTAATCAATTTTTAGATAAAAAATCTATTTTACTTTTTGATGATGTACTGTTAGAATTGGATGAAAATAAAAGGAATAATTTTTTAGCCATGCTGCCGCCACGAGAGCAAGTTTTTTTCACCTTTTTACCGCAAGATAAGACGAGAGTATTGTGGGAAGATGAGGCCTTGGTTTATAATGTAAACAAAGGGAAGTTAGTTGCTCATGAGTGAACATTTTAAATTATTGTTAGAGAATTTTGTAAAGTCCAAGAACTTTGATGTGCTGGGAGCAAATATTTTTAGTGTATGGGAAGAAATAGTACCTAATAATCTGAGAAATCACTGTTATTTAAAAGATCTTGAAAATGACAGACTGATTGTGATTGTCACTAAGCCTGTTATTAAGCAAGAATTACTCATGATACAGGCCAATATTTTAAATTTTTATCAGAAAAAATTACCCGATGTACAGATAAAAGGGATGTCGCTATTTATGGGATAGTTACTACTATTTGAAGTAGAGTTCGTATTCATTTGATGCAATAATACAGCCTATAGCGACCACCAGAAGTCCACCTTCGTTGCGACTTTGACCCGTATGAGAATCCAACCAGTGCTGTTCCCACACCATAAATTCTTTGTTGAGAATCTCATCCTTACTAGTATAAAGCTTGATTTGACAGGCCATATATTGGTCTTTGTCTTCTTTAATTGTTGCGAAAATAGTGGGTGAGCTACTGATATAAGTTGCTTCAATCTCAGCCCCCAGCTCTTCAAAGGGGGGTGGATCAATTTGCTGGAGAAATTCCCAGTCCGCACACCTCACACCCTGAGTATTGAGCAACCACATATTGCCACTTTGAACAAAATTTTGTCGGTTAACGGGCTCCATAGGAATAAAATAAAACCTTAGAATATCATCTTGTAAGGTCATCAGATAAACAGATTCACCGTCATCAAGCTCCCACAAATCTAAGTATAATTGTGTATTACTTTCTGGTGTTTGTGGGGAGTCTGAAAAAGTGGCATCCTGCTGTGAATGAGAACCCATTTCTGTGCGAACTTGGTAGTGATTAAGAACAGTATATTCTACTCCAGAATCACTTTCATCCAAGGATTGAAAGTCTTTTAAGATAATTACATCATCCGTTTCTAAATCAGAGAGGGTGGATTTAATCTTAGTTTCTTGCGTCTCTTTCTTTTTGAAAAACATAGTTAATAACGGCGTCTATTGTTAAATATTCCCGAAAATATTAACACTCCCAAAAGAATAAGGGCAAAATTAAAAAAGCCACGATTATAACCAAAAGGTGAGCCTAGACCTGCACCTGAGCCATAATAATAATGATTCCTACGCATAAGAGTATTGAGCATAATAGTATCGCTGAGGGCACTATAAAGAACAAAGGTACCTAAAGCATTGGTATAACCATAACCACCGTAACGGCTGTTATAATTGATATTGTATGATTGGTTATTAACAGTGGTGCTACGAGGAATATAATCAGGTCGTTGCTGGGGTTTTGTGGCAAATTTAGAAGAATACTTAGAGGCATTTTTGCTCTTAAAGGAAGATTCCGCCTGAGCTTTGCTATTAAATACAGTATTATTACGCTTGGCCTGATTGTAGGATTTTTTATTGACGCTGTTGGAGCGATTGGAAGAAAAAGAGGAGCGACTGCGGGTAGTAGAGCGTGTAGAGCGAGAAAAACTGCGTCCACTCGATCTGAAGCCGCCACCGCCTCTTCTTGCCATGAGGGGTTGAGCAAAGGCTGTAAAAATAATAAATGCAAGTAGTGCGTAAGAAAAGTTTTTCATACTCATAATCCTCTAACACCCCAGTGTATGCCGGCAACAAATAAGCCCAGAGCGATAAATCCTGCTCCAACAACAATGCCTATAGCCCAGTTTTGTTTTTCGGTGATTTCAGTGTTAATACGTGTTTTAGAGAGGAGTATTTTATCGACAATTCCACGGGAAATGAACAATAAAAAGAGTCCCCAGAGAGAGAATAAAGAAGCGGTGACAATATTGGAGAGTAAATTACCATCGAGTCCCGTAAAACCTTCTTTGATGATGAGACCTATTCCTATGAGGAAGCCCGAAAAACTGAAGGCAACGGCCTTGTTTTTGAGCAATTCGGAGTGCATATCATAAGGTGTTATCCACTGAAATATGGCACCAGATAGCACTAAAAAGAACTGACCGAGCAACCAGTAAAGAACAATATCCGTCACAAGTTGTAACAAACCGTTGCTGACTCCTTGCATGATTCCCGCAAGAGTTAAACCCGAAGCAATGGAACTACTAGCGACGACGAAAGCCAAACCAAGATTATTATTTTCTTGAATTTCCTTTTCTATATCGAAACGGTGCAAGATGAGCTTATCATTGATGACAAAACTGATTCGCAGTAAAAGAATACCCAATAGGGCAGAAACAGAGATATCAATGCCGTTAGTGAGATGATCAGAGCTGAGACCATAAAAAGAACCCGCAATGACCACGGCAACACCGAGCAAATAACCAATGTACATCAGCGCAACAGAGTAATGTTTGTTCTCTATAATATCTGTGTCCAACTGATAGCGTGGCGTTGTCCAGTCAAAAAAGAACTTAGCGACAAGAAGTAAGAGAAACCCTAAAAAAACATAGGGTAGGAAAATGATGTTTTCGATAATGGAGACAAAAAAAGACATATTATAACTGACTCTTTAGAAGTTCTAACTTGCTTTTTACGCTATCACTTGCTTGAGTGGCGTTTAAGTCGGAAAACTCTTTTTCCAGCTGATCTCCGCTCATTTCGGCCAATTCTCCAGCGGCTTCAGCCTCCAAATTGTTTTGACTGACTTTGTTTTGCATGCGTTCTATGAGAGAATCGGTGTCGCTGGTATTTAATTTGGCACGAGCTTGGTTAATGTTTTTCTTGACCTCGGCGGTTTTGGCTTGGGCAACGATCACATTACGCTTACGCTTGAGTTCGTCGACCTGCGCTTCTAACTGCGAAATATTGATTTTGAGGCCATCGGCATCTTTCTTTTGCATTTCTACAGAAGGAGCGAGGGTGAGGTAGCTTTGAGCGTATTCTTCGCTTCTGACCAAGGCTTTCGTCGCCAATTCTTCGTTGCCTGCTTTAAGGGCAATCTTCGCTTTTTGTTCCCAGTCTTCCTGCTGTTTTTTTGTGTCTTTCAGTTCCTTTTCAGAACCTTTGGCGGTTGCCATGACAGTAATGACAGCTTGTTTGGCTTGGCTGAGTTGTTTTTCTTTATCTCTGATCGCTTGATCAAGCATGAGCTCGGGATCTTCGAGATTATCAGCAATATTGTTTAAATGAGCTTCACTAATTTTTTTGATGCGGCCAAAAATTCCCATAATATTATTTCCTATTTTGGAGGTGTTTTTTTAAGAGAGCGGTGGTTTTATCTTCTGCGTATTCAAGAGAATCTAATACATTAAATATTTCTTCAACATCGGCGGTGCTGGCGACCATGCTTTCGACCAAAACAAGTCGAGAGTGGTTGTTTTCTGTGTCTATTCCAACGCTTACGGGTACAATTTCCGTATTCAAATCAAGGAGATCGAACCATAATTTTTCGTTAGAGACATTTTTGAGAGAACCGAGGTCTTTTTGAAAATAGAGTCTATCTTCGCTCAATTCTAAGAAAATAACAGCATTTTCACTATGAAGAGCAAGGACATTGTGGCTGAGATTTTCGAGAGTGTAGCCATATTGTTCAATAACGGCGGTTAAGTCTATGTGTTGACTTTTTTTAATGGTGATGTCTTTCAAATCCATTGTAAACTCCATAATTAATTGGACTATAATATATATATTACGGTATGAATTAAAAGCTAAAAAGTCAACTGATGAGATAGATTGGCGGGGCCTAGTTTTAGGGGGAGTCTTTTTTACATAAGGAATAACTAGCCCCGATGAGTACTTTTGCCTATGATTTAAATGAGTATTTTATGGACAGTTTAGAGGTGAGCAAATTTATGATGGGACGAGAGAAAATTTATAATATTATTGAGAAAAGTGACGGTAAAAATATTCTCAGCACCATTTTTGACTGGATTATTATGAGTTTTGTGATTTTGAGTGTCAGCTCCATCATTGTCGAATCTTTTGAAATAAGTAATGCAACCACACGCAAAATCCTCTCTATCGTAGAACATGCATCGATTACCGTTTTTACCGTGGAATATTTACTGAGAGTGATTACGGTTGATTTTCGTTACCCAGGAAAGAGTTTTGGGCGGGCTTTCGTCAAATTCTTTTTTTCACCCATGGCGGTGATAGATTTATTGGCGATTTTGCCCTTTTATATGCCACGATTCACCACTTTAGACTTGCGATTTTTACGAGCGGTTAGACTACTGAGAATTTTCAAATTTTCTCGCTATAATAATTCTCTTACTGTCGTGGCTCAAGTATTTGTGCGCAAAAAAAATGAACTGCTGATTACGACATTTACTACGTTCGTTCTCCTTCTGATTTCGTCTGTGCTGATGTACTATGTTGAAGCGAAGGCGCAACCCGACGCCTTTCCCAATATTCTCGCATCGTTGTGGTGGGGGATTATTACGCTCACCACAGTGGGTTACGGCGACGTGTATCCTGTGACCGTTTTGGGGAAATTCATAGGCGGCATCATTTCCTTTTTAGGGATAGGCATTGTGGCGTTACCAACGGGGATTTTGAGCTCTGGATTTATGGAAATTATTACCGCAGAAAAAGATGCAAAAAAAGCGAAGTTTTGCTCGAATTGTGGCGAAAAAGTAGGCTAGAAATCTTTCTTTATTTGCAGGAAGGAATAGTGGCACAATTTTTGGTAACATTCGCACATAAAATCTATCTTTAAAGCATAAATTTTGCTAGAATATGGGTAGAATTACTGGAAAAAATCAACAGTGAAGGAAAGGGAAATGTCAAGGAAACAAGTCTTAAGCATACAATCACATGTCATTTATGGTCATGCAGGCAATAGCGCCGCCGTTTTTCCGTTGCAACGAAATGGCATAGAAACGTGGCCCATGCACACCGTACAATTTTCTAACCACACTCAATATAGCGAAAAATGGACAGGCGAAGCATTTTCAGTGGATATGCTCAAATCGTTGTTTGAAGGTCTGATGCGAGAAAATAAATTGCAGAATGTGGGAGCAGTCGTTACGGGTTATCAGGGCAGCAGTGAACAATGTACGGTTTGTCGTGACATCGTTCAAACGCTTAAAAAAGCCAATGAAGACTTACTGTATGTCTGCGATCCCGTGATGGGAAGCGATAAAACGGGCTGTGTTGTGTCGGACGGCATCAAAGAAGCCATGGTCAAAGAGCTTTTGCCTATAGGCGACATCATCGTCCCCAACCAGTTTGAATTTGAACTGTTCTCGGGAGAAAAGATGACAGATATTGATACCATCAAAAAAGCGTGTCAAAAAGTACATCGTACGGGAGTCAAAACTATTGTGGTAAAATATGTCCACTCTTTGGGCGACGATAAGTTTTATATGTTTTTATCAGACGGGCAGGATTTTTACCTATCGCAACGACCTCTACTTGCTTTCGACAAACCCCTCGTTGGCATAGGCGATTTGATCACATCTCTTTTTACCGCCAGAATCTTGCAAGGCGAAAGTGCTTTAAACGCTTTTATTCATACTAATAATGCCGTGGCGGATGTCGTTGCAAAGACAAAAGAGTTGGGGGTTTGGGAGTTACCCTTGATCTCTGAGCAAGAAAGTTTGGTCAAGCCGAGAAGCGATTATTCCGTACAAAAGGTATAATCTTTAAGGAAAACGAATGACGAAACTTATTTATGGAAAGACTCTCAAGGAAAGAATTATACCCGAGCTAGAGGCGCGGGTAAAGGATCTCGCACCCTTGGGGATATGTCCAGGACTGGCGACAATTCAGGTAGGGGAGGATATGGCATCGGCGAGCTATATCAAGATGAAACGTGCCTTTGCGACGCAATTAGGTTTCTTTGAACAGCACTTTCAATTCTCTGAAAATATCGCCGAGACAGAGCTTTTAAACCTGATACATTTCTTGAACGAAGACGAAAAAATACACGGTATTCTGGTGCAATTACCCCTTCCTCCTTCGTTTGACACCGATACCATACTGGAAAAAATTTCTCCCAGCAAAGATGTCGACGGCTTTCATCCTACCAATGTCGGCCTCGCTGTGATGGGGGCTTATGACAGATGTTTTGTGCCTTGCACGCCCTTGGCTGTGATGGAAATATTAAAAGAAATGGGGCTAGAATTTGATCTGCACGACAAAAATATTTTGGTCATTGGTCGTTCACTGCTTGTGGGCAGACCCTTGTCTATTTTACTGAGCCAAAAGCAAAAATGGAGCAATGGCACGGTGACTCTCGCTCATAGTCAAACGAAGAATATCCCTCAATTATGCGCTGAAGCTGATGTGGTCATTGCGGCTCTTGGGCAAGCGGATTTCGTGCAAAGTGCGTGGCTTAAGCAGGGCAGTTATGTGGTCGACGTGGGGATTAATCGGGTTGGCACGACTCCCGAAGGTAAGGCCATATTGAAAGGAGATGTTGCTTTTGATGGCGTGATGGATAAAGTTGCGTGTATTACCCCTGTTCCCCGTGGTGTGGGCCCTATGACTGTTACCATGCTGATGAAAAACACTATTTTAGCTGCCGAAAGAGCGTCGAAATCAGGCACTTAGTTGGGCTGTGTTTTGAGAGATAAGCTTTTTTGCATAAAATATCTTGCTTAATTTTTTGTCTCAGTTATACTACAGTTCAATATGAAAAATTTATTTACACAGGCAGTATTCTTTTTAAGTGCTATGATGATGTACAGGAACTCATTTTAAGAGGGCTAGTGCATTTGTCTGTAGAAGCGACCCTCTTATGGGTTGCTTTTTTTTTGCTCTAGACAACGTTCTGGAGAGTTTCATTAGTAAGGAAATAGTAAGTTATGATAAAAATTAAGAACGTGAGTAAAGAGTTTACTCTCAAGGACAAAAAGGTCAAAGCGCTGGATGACGTCTCTCTGGAGATTCATGAAGGTGATATTTTTGGCATTATAGGAACGAGTGGGGCAGGGAAAAGTACCCTGTTGCGTTGTTTGAATTTGCTGGAAAGACCTGATCAGGGTTCTATCGAAATTGAAGGCGAAGACATCCTTGCTCTTGATAAAAAATCCTTGCTGAAGAAACGGCAAAAAATAGCGATGATTTTTCAGAACTTTAATCTTTTTAGCCAACGAACGGTCTTTCAAAATGTGGCTTTCCCTCTTCAATATCAGGGTAAAAGTAAAGCAGAAATTGCCGAACGAGTTCATTTCTTGCTCGATCTTGTCGGTCTTAATGATAAGGTTGAAGCATATCCCGCACAACTTTCTGGCGGACAAAAACAGCGTGTGGGCATTGCGAGAGCCTTGGCGAATGAACCCGATCTTCTGCTATGCGATGAAGCGACCAGCGCTTTAGACAGAGAGACGACACTGACCGTGCTCGACCTTCTGCAAAAGATTAACCAACAGTTTCGCTTACAGATTGTGCTGATCACCCACGAACAAGAGGTCATCAAACACATTTGCAACAAAGTGGCCATCATAAAAGAGGGGCGCATCATAGAACAGGGTTTGACTTTTGACGTTTTTGCTTCGCCCAAAAATCCGCAGACGAGAAGCTTCATCGGCGACATACTGGACAGCCAACACGTGAAAGAGAGCTTGCAAGCTTATAGGCAGGAAAGCCCCGAGACACGGCTTTTAAAGCTGACGTTTGCCGAAACAAATGCCAACCAACCCTTTATTTCAACCGTTTGTAAACGCTTTGACGTGGACATGGCCATTCTCTTTGGCAATATCGACGTCATTTCACAGAAAGAATTGGGCGTTCTCGTGGTAAGTATTTTGGGCGAAGATTCTGCCATGCAAGCCGCCATAGCCTATTTCACACAAAATAATATCACTGTACAGGAGGTGAATTTATGATACAAGAATTATTCCCCAACGTGATTCTTTTGCACGAAGAATTGCTCAAGGCTTTTTGGCAAACGTGGCAAATGGTGTTGCCGGCATTCTTCTTTACAGTGCTGTTAGCGCTACCTTTGGGGCTAACTTTGGCGGTGAGCAGTCAACATCATTTGAACTACAGACCACGATTGTACCGCTTTCTTTCTACCATTACGAACATTGTGCGAGCGACGCCAACCTTGATTATTATCACGGCGATTACCCCTTTCACACGCTTGATTATGGGCACGAAATTGGGCGTAAAAGGAGCGATTGTTCCTTTGGTGGTCGCCGCGACACCTTTTATGGCACGGCAAATAGAATCTGTGATTCTGGGCATAGATAAAGGTGTGGTCGAAGCCGCCAAAAGCATGGGTTCAAGTTCGCTAGGCATTGTATTTAGGGTTCTTATTCCAGAGTCGTTGAGCAAAATATTGCTTGTGTTTACCATTTCTTTCGTCAGTCTGATCAATTTTTCAGCCATTGCAGGCGCGATTGGCGGTGGCGGACTGGGAGATTTCGCTTTAAATTACGGCTTTCAGCAGTTTAAATCTGACATTATGTTGGTGACAGTATGTATTCTTATCACCATCGTGATGTGCATTGAATTCCTTGGCAAAAGGCTCAGTCAGCATTTTGATAAAACAAATTAAATTAACCACAGCTCTCAACATAAGGAAAAATATCACCATGAAAAAACAAACAACATTCACAATAACGATTTTGCAAATTGCTCTCGTGGGATTCATAGGCGTGGCATTGCTTGGGTGCAACTCGTCAAAAGAAGAAAGTAACGTGATCAAAATAGGTATTAACGGCGGCAAAGACATAGTCTGGGATTCGGTTTCTAGCCTGCTAGAAAAAGAAGGTTACACCCTCGAGCTGGTTTCATTTTCTGATTATATCCTGCCCAACCTCGCTCTTTCAGACAGAGAAATTGATGCCAACGCTTTTCAAACGGTGGGTTATTTTGAAGAATATCTGCAACAATCGGGCTCTGATTTAAGCATAGCGAGCTATACGCAACTCGCTCCCATGGGAATTTACCCCGGTCTTGCTAGTTCTATCGCAGAAATACCTGAAAACGGCAAAATAGCCATACCGCAAGGTCTTTCTAATGGAGGGCGAGCGCTTCGTTTGCTAGAATCCGCTGGCCTCATCACCGTTGATCCGAGCAAAGGCATTTTGCCCGATCTTGCTGACATCACCGCTAATCCTCTCAATCTAGAGATCATTCGCCTGACTCCTGCCCTTATTCCCACTGCTTTAGACGAACTCGATGCAGGCGTCATCAACAACGGTATCGCCATAGACGCCAAGCTCATTCCCTTTAAATCGTCAATTTTTATGGAAGATCCAGCGGATGAACGCATGGTCAATTATTACAATATAATTGCCGTTCAGACTGAAGATTTAGATAGCCCTAAAATCAATGCCTTGGTCAAAGCCTACCAAGATCCACAGACGAGAAAAGCGATTGAAGTTCGCTCCGATGGAACCACTATTATAGTATTTTAGTTTACTGACAAAAGGGAAATGATATGAGCGAATTGAAGGAAAAAGTTGCCCAAACGATAGAAGAAAATGCGTCTCGCTATGTGCAAGCGAGCCATGATATTAGCGCCAAACCAGAGCTACAAAATCAAGAATTTTACGCTTGTGAACGCCTTACCACTCTTTTAAAAGAAGACGGATTTCAGGTCAAAACCGATATCGCTGGGCATGCCACGGGTTTCATCGCCCAAAAAGGCACGGGGGCAAGACCTGCAATTGTTTATCTTGCCGAATATGACGCACTGCCTGAGATAGGTCACGGCTGTGGGCATAACGTCATAGGCACGCTCTCATCTTTGGCTGGCGTGGGGCTGGGGGCCGCTCTAAAAACAGAGGGCAACCCCACAGGCGTTGAGGGCACGGTGTATGTGTACGGCACGCCCGCCGAAGAAGGTGGCGATAACGGAAGCGCTAAAGCTAGCTTTGCCAATGCCGGTCTCTTCAAGGAAGTTGACGCCGCTCTCTTGCTTCATCCTGCGTCGGAAAACAGCCTGACGAAGACGGGCTTGGCGGTCAATTGCTATGCGTTTGAGTTTTTTGGCAAGACCTCTCATGCCGCCGCCGCTCCTGAAAAAGGGATCAACGCCTTGGATGCGCTGCTGCTCTTTTTCAACGGAATCAATGCTTTGCGACAACAATGCACCCCCGATTGTCGTATACACGGTGTCATTACTCACGGTGGCGACGCTCCCAACGTCATTCCGCACTACACGCAGGCCAAATTCTTTATTCGTGCCAACAAAACTGAAGATTCACGCAAGCTTTTACAGCGTGTCATCAATATCGCTGAAGGCTCCGCCATCGCCACGGGTTGTACCTATAAGGCAACGAGTTTCAACAACGAAATAGAAGCCATCACGCTTCACCCTGAGTTTGACGCTTTGTTCGCAGAAGTGGCTTCGCAAGTGGGTTTGGACTACACCGCCGTCGAGGACAAAACGCCTCTAGGCTCCAGCGACGTGGGCAATGTCAGCAGTCAGATTCCCACGATACAGCCCACCATACAAATTTCAGAGACCAAGATAGAAGGTCACACCCTAGAATTTGCGCAAGCCGCGATCAGCCCTCTGGCAGATAAAAACCTCGTTTTAGGGGCTAAAGCTCTGGCTCTCACAGGCTTGAAATTACTGGAAGATCCCGCCACTCTCAAGACTATTTCACGGTGAAGGA
>CAYRNA010000031.1:0-19140 GCA_964425555.1 uncultured Spirochaetales bacterium | reverse complement strand
GAATGACAACGCCACGATATGCGTCATAATGAGAATCAAAAATCAGTGCTTTCAAAGGTTCTTGGCGTTCGTCTTTGGGTGTCGGTATCCACTCGATAATGCCTTCTAGCAGTTCTGGTATGCCCAAGCCTGTTTTCGCACTTACGGGGAACATCAGCTCGGGATCGAGGCCCACTTCGTGTTCTATTTGTTCTTTGATGCGAGGTAAATCGGCACTCGGTAGATCCATTTTGTTGATCACGGGAATGATTTCAAGATTGTGCTCGAGGGCAAGATAAAGATTGGAAAGGGTTTGGGCTTCCACACCTTGGCTGGCATCAATGAGCAACAACGCACCTTCGCAAGATTGTATGGCGCGTGAAACTTCGTAGGAAAAATCGACATGCCCCGGTGTATCGACAAAATTGAGCAAATATTCTTCGCCCGATTTTGTTTTATATTCAAGAGCAACGGCTTGCGATTTGATCGTGATGCCCCGCTCTTGTTCTATGTCCATGGAGTCAAGCATTTGGTCATGGAATTCTCTGTCGCTGACCAAGCCTGCTTCTTGCAAAAATCTGTCGGAAAGGGTTGATTTTCCGTGGTCTATGTGAGCGATAATACAAAAATTACGTATTTTATCAATTGGATATTTCTTCATAATATCTATTCTATGCAATGACGAAAAAATTGAAAGCGATGAAATAGCGGTTCATTTTTTATTTAGACAATATATCGATGATTTCTGTTGAAAAGAGTGATGAATAGATTTGCAAAAAAGCTTATGATGGTAGTTCACTGCAAGCTGGGAGGCGTACTGAATGAAGCAATTTTTGGATAAATTCTTTCTACTGATAATTTTCTTGGGAATTTGTAGTCCATGGCTATATTCACAAGAATCGAACTATCGTATTGACAAGGTAGAAATTGAAGGTTTGAAAAGAACGAAAGAATCCGTGATCAAAAATAATTTTTTTATAAAAAAAGACGATGTGTTTTCCCAAGAAATGCTGGATGTTGAGCTTAAAAAAGGTCAGGAAAAACTAGAAAGCCTCGGTCTTTTTGCCGATGTGGACATCACTCAAGATACCGTCACTTCATCTCCCGAAGACATTGCTAACGGCGTGCAAGCCATCATCATAAAAATTGTAGTGGTCGAGCAGTGGAGTCTGTTGCCCTTTTTTTCTTATGGTTATGACTCCGAAAAAGGACATAGTTTTCCCTTTGCTCTGGCGGACACTAACGCCTTGGGCTATAATAAAAAAATCATTGTAGCGGGATTGATCAACCAATACGATACAAGCATTATTGCAAGTTATATTGATCCCAGCATTAATTGGAGCTTGTGGAGCACTATTTTAGCGTTTGCTTACGGACGGACAACCAATTTCGGATACGACGTGAATGATGATATCAACTTTCAGAGTGTCACGACGGCGTATTTTGGTACTGCAGAGTTGAGGCGTTATTACAGCAAAGAACAAGCGGGCTATACTTCGCTTTATTCTGAAATTGCGCAACAAAATGAAGCGGTGGCTATCAACATTAACAATGTCCCCCTCGCGAATGACAATGACTCATGGTTTGTGGGCGTGAAACAAGGCTTGGGACGGCTTTCTTTTTTTAAAGGGCTCCGTTATGGTCAAGAAGTGAAAGCACTTGCGGGAGTGACGCCTTATTATAGTCTCTATCCCGATTTTCGTTTTAATGTGACGGCGAATTCTAGTCATATTGATGCTGCGAAGACGAGAACTTTGGGGGTGAAAACCCATGTAGAAGCGCGTGGTAACAGTCTCTATTATCCTGCCATTAATGGCTTGAAGGAAGATGAATTGCAAGGGAATTGGGGCATGACTTTGAGCCTCAAATACAATCAAATGCTTAACAGAAAAGATTCAGATATTATTCTTGTGTACTGGCAAAACTCTGTGGAAGGGGCTGTCGCAAGCGATTGGAAAGATGACAAACCTCTTGAACATAATTCATTTCGCTACACTTTCACCTCGGGAGTATCGCTGTATCTTTTTAAGATTCCCCTTCCTATTGGTTTTGGCGTGAGCTACAATCTTTACAGACAACTTTACACTTCGCAAACACCGTGGCAATTTAATGTGGGCTTTGCAAGTTAGAGAGAGCAAGCAGGATTATCTGACATTGAGATAGTCCAAAATCTTTTGCTCATCTTTTGCTATGGCCTCACAGCTCAAATTATATATTTTTTCTAGGTGGAAAAAGTCAAAAAAGTGATCATCAACAGTGGGGTAGATGTTCAGTATTTTATTATTGAGAGAAAGATCGCCCTTGCGTGTCAGGCTGATAGAAAAAACTCTATCTAATACATCGCTCATGCTGGTGATTTTTTTTTGCTTGTAGCCTTGTGGAGCGGTATCTATGGCTACAATTTTTTTTGTTTTCTTGGTTTGAGCAATATGCGTCGCTAAATTAGAAAGCACACCGCCGTCAACCAGTATCTGATCATCTATTCTTACGGGTTCAAATACTCCCGGTATGGAAATAGAGCAGCGTATGGCTTGCGCCAAATCTCCTTGCTCAAAAACAACTTCCTTGCCATTTTGTATATTTACCGCATTGCAAATAAAAGGTATGGAGCAATTTTCTATCTTCTTGCCTTGGGAGAGTTGAGAGATAAATTGATAAATTTTATCGCCCTGTATAACTCCACTTTTTTTTGAGCTTATGGCGGCAAGAATCGTCGTCCCCAGTGTTTTAATGGGATCGTGTTGCGATGAAATTGTTTTCTTTACAAAACTAGGTGTATGATGTCGTGTGTCAATGTATTGCAAAGGGTTGAAGTTAAAACTCTGTTCTTTGATTTCACGGCAACTCATGCCAGAAGCATAAAGCCCGCCGAGCAAGGCTCCCATAGAGGTACCAATAATATAGTCGGGTGTGAGGGCGTGTTTTTCAAGCAATTCAAGGACGGGTAGGTGGGCGATTGCATTGGCTCCGCCACCAGAGAGAACGAGTGTAAATTTTTTGTTTTTTTTCATATCGTAAATTGTTATCCTGTTACTTTGTCTGACATTTTGTTACTTAGTTAGAAAATATTATAGTTAGATATATTTATTTTCAAGAGAATTATTATTATAAAATATACTTGATAAAAATTATATATTATAATTAAAATAAATAAATGAAGAATTTGTAAGGATGAGCAACCAATGAGAATGAAATTAAAATGTTTTTTTGCTTTAATGATATGTAGTACGATCTCATTGCAGGCTGCAGAAGAAAGAACGCTGGGCAGTTTTGCTGTAGAAAGACGCTTAGAAGATGGATTATACAGGCCTTATGTCTGGGACATTTCGTACAAGAAAATAGCCGGTGAGGATGTGGTTGGCATCTTAATGAAGAATAGTAACCTCAAAGAGGAAAATATTTTTATCATCAAGTTAGAGCCACTCAAAAAAATTATCAAAAGAGTACATGATCTTGTTTATCTTGCAGAAACGAGGGGATCGAAAGATTTTTATCAGGGTATTGTGAGTATGCCTATAGGTGTGTACAGAAGTACAAATAGTGAGGAAGTAGAGAATGCTTTTATGCACTTTTCTCTTTACGTTGATGAAAAACGCAATCTACAATTATTGATTAATATTCGTGATACCCCGTTGTTTTCCATCCCCGAATACAGCGAAAATTTTCCAGAACAAAAAAACTATAGCGAGGAAGAGCGGGAAAAGAACAAGGTCGCTGGCAAGACACTTTTTTTGTTTACCTTGACTAAAGAAGATTATCTTACGTGGTTCAGCCTTATCTCTGAAATAGAGGATTAAAGCCACTGTTTAATGGTGTTCACCGCTTCATATAATATCTTGTAAAATTGATAAGACCTTTGCCATTGTTGGGCTTGAGCTGTTGTTTCTTGTGAATGAACGGCATTGACTTGCTCGAGGTAGGGTTCCGCAAAATTCCCCACGATTTCGTTGCAAGCGTAGCGAGCGAGTGCGACCTCGTGTTGCTCTATCAGGGCAATAATATCGTCGGACATCATCTCCTTTCCATTTTCAGGAAAGAGAGCTATCAGCTGTTCTAGCGTGTCGAACATGGAGAGTATTTCTGTGCGCAACTGTGCTTTTTGTGTCGTGAGGCTGGTGTTTTGCAGCGGTGCAACGACGGCGAGCTGCTGCTGTAGCGTGTTGCGTTGCTGTGTGAGCAAGGGCTGATGGAGCAGAGACTCAAGTGGGGCAAAGGGCATGCCTTTGATCTGAATGCCTTCTGGTGAAAGATTGTAGCACGGGGTTCTTTTTTCGCTCAGTTGCTCTTCGAACCAATGAATATAAACGGCCATTCTTTCGTCGGACAAGGTGTAGCTTCCGACATTGTTTTTGCGTTTTGTCAGTTGAGCATTGTGCAGGTAATTCCAACTATACTGTTCGAGAGGGGCGTACTTACGTTGTATCCAATGACCCCTTTCTTCGAAAAAACTGCCCTTGATGTGCGTCTGTAAAAAAGGGAAACTAAGATCCATTCCTGCAAAGTAGATGGCATCAAATCCCATTTCCAAGGCATAGCAATAAGCTGCCGTGGTCACAGAACCGCCAGAGCGTAAAACCGCTTTGTTTGCGTCTATTTGCAGTAAATATTGCTCCAAGGGAAAGCCCGTGTGAGCGATGAAATTCTTTTGCTGATTACGCCTTAAAATAGGAGGGAGTAGGGTTGCGTTGGTGAGTAGCGTCGTGTTGCCGTCCCAACTATCAAGGTGTCTGCCGTTCCAATATTGGGCATCGACGCTGACGAGAAAATCGGGGACGACTTCCTGCTTTTTGAGTATGTTGTAGGTGGTATCCACACAGATAAGAATAAAGCGTTTTCGTAATTCTGTGAGGTGGGGAAGAATATGCGTCAGCGAAGGCCCCGCACTCAGAATCAAGGCACTCATGCCGTGACAACTCTGTTTGATGCTATCAAAAGGGTAAACGTTGGAGCTCTGGGTATTTTTGAGAATGTTTTGAAACCAGAGATTTTGGAACTGTTTGTGCGTGGCGGTGTTGACCGCTAAATTGTTTTGTATCGTTTTTAATGACTGAAAAATTTGTTGATAGTGGGGCTGATTTTGAAAAGCAGGTTCTAGGCTGATGGCGGGATTGTAGCTCAGGTTGGCATGAATGAGATCAAAAACATCGAAGAGTTCTGGGTTGAACAGATAATGTACATTTTTCGCTTGAATGAGAGACTGATAATCTTCGACCATGAGGTTTGTAGTCAAGAGACCAAGGTCATAAATGAGAATAACGATGGAAGTGCTTTCTGATGTGGCGGCATGTAGGTCGGCAATAAAATAGGAGAGCACGGGGTCTATGACAATGTAACTAGAACAGCCTTGGGCAACAAGAAGTTGACAACGTTCTGTGGCCTCTTTGACGGGGTAATAACGTGACTGTAAACTGCGATTGTTGTATTTGAGATAGGGTTTGTTTTCTTTGGAAGGAAGAAGTGAAAAGGCTTCGCTGTGCTGAGGGTTTTGTTGTTTGTAGTCTTGCAATAATTGAGCGAGTGCATTGTTTTTGTGCTCGAGCGCAGCGATATTCTTTCGCCAATAATCATGGGCCATCATGGGGATATTATGGGAGGGCTAGCACTATCATCGAGCTGTTGCGGGGATGGGGGCGGTGCAGCTTGCGGAATAGGTTGAGTCGGTGGTTGATCTACGGTTTCGGGAGAGATTTCGGGAGGCGTTGCGGTCTCGACTTGAGGGCTGTCTTCTTGTGGTGCGGAGGGCGGGCGCAGTTCTATATAAACATCCATGTTGGGCGTTAAAGGAGTGTGTGGCGGAGGATATTGGTAGACGACCCAGCCATTGCCCAATAGGGTTAAATTGAGATTGAGTTTTGTTCTGTTATTGATGCTTTTGACATAGTTCAATACTTCTCGTTTGCTGTATTGGGCTAAATCTTCCAGTGTCTTATTCTGAGAAATTTGCCTCGGTTTTGGAAGTTGGAGGCTGTTTTCCATGTTGTAGTGCTGGGCGACTCTGTTGTCTATGCCATAATAGGGAATGAGATTGAGTATGATTTCTCGCATGATGGGCGAAAGAGTGTAACCGCCGTAGGTACTTTGCCCTTTTGGGTTGGACATGACTAGGTAAAGAATGTATTCGGGGTCTTCTTTGGGGAAGATGGAAATGAGGGAGCCGAGGAAATTTTCGGTGGAATAAAGTCCCGTCTTGGGGTCGTACACTTGAGCGGTACCTGATTTTGAGGCGATGTCTATGCCGTCTATTTTCAACCGTCTTGCCGTACCCCTTTCTGTTACTTGTTGCATCATATCGAGTACGGCTTGGGCTGTTTCTGGCGTGAAGACGGGCTTGAGTTTGCGCACTTCGCTTTGCTGTATTGTTTCGTTTGTGGGAGAAACGACACGCTCTATCAGTTGCAAGGCGAGGGGAGTACCATTGTTGGCTAAAGCCGTACTGGCCGCTATCATTTGTAGGGCGGTGACGGAAAACTCTTGCCCGAAGGAAATGGTCGCCTTAGAGCGTAAACTCCATCTTTTCGGAGGTTGTATTAGCCCTCTGGCTTGGCCCGAAAGAGGGAGGTCGAGACGCTTGCCAAAACCAAGGTCTTGGATGTATTGAAAGAGTCGTTCTTTTTCTATGGTGTCAGAGAGAAAGGACATACCGACATTGCTCGAATTGACAATAATATCCGTGGGTGTCAGAATGCCATAGTTGTTGAGATCGGTGATGGGTGTGACATTCAGTCGCTGAAAATCTTCTGGATTATACGAGTTGCTGGTATCTACTCGGGTATTGATATCTATACCGCCATTGTTCAAGATACTCGCCATAGAAAATATTTTGAACACGGAACCCGGTTCGTACATATATGTCGCAATTTTATTGTCACGCAAACTCTGAGGATAATCGCCAGGGTGGTTGGGATTATAACTAGGCTCTTGGGCATAGGCTCGAATTTTACCCGTTTTCGCTTCTACGAGGAGACCCATAATAAAATCAGGGTCGTTTTGTTCTATAGCCTTGCGCATTATTTTTTCAAGTATGTACTGAGCTTTGGCGTCTATCGTCAAATAAATATCATTGCCGTTATTGGTTTTTTTGTTGTTCCAGATGATGGGCGACAACACATTGTCATAGGTCAATTCTATGCCATCTTGACCCCTGTTATCAATGTTGGTAAATCCTATAAGGTGGGCGGCACTTTCTTCCAAAGGATAAACTCTTTTCGATTCTGGTTGCAAGCTGAGACCTTTTAAGTCATTTTTTTTGATGATGCTATCTATCTCTTGCGTTTTTGAGTCGGGAAGCTTGCGTGCTCCTAAAAAGACAAAATTTACACCATTGTCAGCGGTGATTTTATTATAAATGCTTTCTTCTGAAAGTTCTAAGGCAGGAGCAAGAAAAGTGGCAATTTTTGCAGGATCTTCGATGTCGGGTTTCCACGCGGTGAGAGAGAAAAATTCTGTTTCTATGGCAAGGATTTCACCGTTCTGGTCAAAGATAGTACCCCGTTTAATTGCAGGCGGCGATAATTTTGGCCCTTGGGCATGATTTGTGAGCATGACAAAGCCAAAACGGAAAATAAGACCGATTGAAAAAACAAGGAAAAGAATCTGAATGATGTTAGATCTGCTCATGCCTTAATAAATAAAAACTACTTCTTGTTCGATAGATGCGATGGGAATAAAACCAAATTCTCGAGAATCTTCAGAAAAAAACCAATTGTCCCCAACGACAAAAATCTTATTTTGCGGTACTGTAGACATTGTTTTTAACTCATTCCATTCTTGATGCGACACAGGTAATAATTGGTTTTTATAGATCAAATTACCCCTATCTAGTCTAATGATATCATCAGGAATAAGCAAGACTCGCTTGACTGTGAGTTCCTTTGTTTGCGGGTGCTTGAATATGACAATTTTATTCAACCAGTACTCTGGTGCGTGTTGTGTCGGCTGGGTGACTTTTTGAGTCACCAACCATTGCCCGTTTTGTATTTCGGGCTCCATAGAAATCCCTTTGACGTGGTAGAGCTGAAAAGGGAGCAAGAAAATAATTGCGATGAATAGAACAACGCTTAGAATAGCATATTTCAACGCAATCGCTTCACTTTTGTCAAAATTATAAAAACCTTAAAATCACTTCACCATAATGGCAATAAAACCGATACAATAAGTGTAATTCATATGTAATATGTTAAATCAGCATATCCATGAAGCAATAAATAGCAATATGATTGAATCAAATAAGAGTGAAATGAAAGTAAATTTTAATAAGCGTCTCCTTCCCATTATGGTTTTAGCCCTTGGTTTGTTCTTTGTCATTTTAGGCGGAAAATTAAGCGCGAAAATGCTTTGGAGCAAAGATACAAGCGGACAATCGCTAGAAAAAATTCTTGATTATATGCCTTTTCAGTATTACGAAGTAAAGGAAGGGGATACTATCTCTGCAATTGCTTCTTTGTATAATATCCTTCCCAATACCATTTTGAGTATCAATGGTTTGGATTCTGTGGACAAGCTGAGAGTGGGTCTCAAGCTCGCTATTATTAGAGAAAATGGCATTGTCTACCGTAGAAAACAGACAGAACCTTTTGCCGATATTGCGCAAACCTATAAGTTGGATTTACAGGATATTTTTGAAGTTAACCAGATTTCGCCCGCAGAAAGACAACAGAATAGTCGTTATGGTTCTGTGTTTTTACCCAATGCGCGCTTAGACAAAGACACAGAAGACAAGCTGTGGAAATCTTATTTTAGTTGGCCTGTGATGGGAAAAATTACTCAGAATTTTGGCAATAAAATTGATCCTTTAACCAAAATAGAACAAGAAAATTATGGCATTTCTTTCCGTGGTCTTCATGGAAGTGTCGTCAGGGCTCCCAAAAAGGGCGTGATAGAAAAGATAGCTTTTGATTCTTATTATGGCATGTACATGACGATATTGCACGACGACCATTTCAAGAGCTTCATCGGTAATCTCGGTTCTAGCAAGGTTGTGGAAAAACAAGAGGTATCCCGTTTTGATGTGTTGGGCGAAATGGAGAAAGGCAACAAAAATTCTTCTGGTCAGCTGTTTTACTTATTGTTTAAAAATAACCAACCCGTTGATCCAGCAATTTATTTGCGCTAGCCTTCAAGGTTCTAGTGTATTTCGCCCCAATTGTAGCCTGTGCTTATGCTCACAGCGAGGGGAACACTCAATTTTACCGCATTTTCCATCTCTTGTTTGACGAGGGCGCAGACCGCCTCTTCCTGTTCTTCTGCGAATTCCAATACAAATTCATCGTGTACTTGCAACAATAACTTTGCATCTAGGCCCTGCTGTGCGATTTTCTTATTGAGGCAGAGCATGGCAACTTTGACGATATCGGCGGCACTGCCTTGAATGCAGGTATTCACCGCCATGCGTTCGGCAGAACTGCGTTCTACTTTGTTGGCGCTGTTGATGTAATCGAGGTGGCGTGTATGACCGAGTAATGTTTTGACGAAGGTGTCTTTTCTTGCTTGTTCTAGCGTCGCATCCATGTAGCTTTGCACTTGCGAAAATTCTTCAAAATAAGAATCGATGAAACTCTTGGCATCCGCACGGGAAATTTGTAATTCATTGGCCAATCTGAAAGCCGACATTCCATAAATAACACCAAAGTTGATGGTTTTGGCAATGTTGCGTTGCTTGGCGTCAACCTCTTTTTTGTCTATCTTGAAAATACGACTAGCGGTGCGTGTGTGTATGTCTTCTTGCTGGGAAAAGGCGGCTTTCAGCCCTGGATCTTTGCTCAAATGCGCTAATACGACCAGCTCTATTTGCGAGTAATCCGCAGACAGGAGTTTGTAGCCTTTTGGGGCGGTAAAAGCTTCACGTATGCGTTTGCCATTGCTATCTTTGATGGGGATGTTTTGCAGGTTGGGATCACTGCTTGCAAGGCGACCTGTGACCGTTCCCGTGACAAAAAAAGAGGTGTGTATGCGCTTTGTTCGAGGATTAATTTCTTTGGGCAAAGCGATAATGTAGGTCGCCATCAACTTGGTGAGTACACGGTATTGTATCAGCAGGGCAGGAATGGGGTTCTCGGGATATTGTCGAGTGAGCTGTTCGAGTACGCTGTTGTCGGTAGAGAATCCCGTTTGCGTTTTCTTGAGGCCTTCAAAAGGGCCATCTTCGAAAAGTGCTTTTTGCAATTGTTTGGGCGAAGAAAGGTTGATGGTCTCACCCAATAATGTGTGTATGGTTTTTTCCAGAGCGTCAATTTGTGGCGCAAATTCGTGTTGAAGGGCGCTTAGTTTTTCCGCTTCTAGGTGTATTCCCGTGTATTCGACATCGGCTAAGACATTGATTAAGGGGATGTCTATTTTATGCAATAAGTCTAAGAGTGCTTTTTCTTGTAACTTGGGATAAAATAGTTCGTATAATTGCCAAGTAATGTCGGCATCTTCGGCGGCATAAGGAACGGCGGTTTCCAAGTCTATATCCTCAAATATTTGCCCTTTGGGAACAATTTTAGAGAAAGAAATGGGGATGTAATTGAGGTAGGTTTTCGCCAAATAATCCATATTGTGTCTGCCGCTACTATTGATGAGCCATGCGGCAATCATGGTGTCAAACCAACAGCGAACCCGTATGCCTAGGTGACGCAAAACTTTCATGTCATATTTAAAGTTTTGACCTATGATTTTGATTTTTGGGTCTTCTAGCAGTGCTTTCAGCTGAGCTATGACCCACTCTTCGTCCAAATAGCTTTGTCCGCCCGCTCGCAAAGGAAGATAAGCGGCTTTGTTTTTGGCTATGGCGAAGGAAAATCCGCAGGCATTTGCAAGCATGGGATTGATGTTGTCTGTCTCGCAGTCAAAGGCGACAATACCCTGTTTTTTGATCAGGGCGAACCATTCTAAGGCCTGCTCTTTGGTGATGATTTTGTCATAATCCACGGTTCGTTGTTCAGGCAGGTCGGAAAAAAGATCATCGCCTTGATTATAGCTATCATCAGATGCGGTTGCCGTCGTTTGGGCAAGGGGAGTATGGTAGTTTTTGTGGAAATAGTTTTGCAGAGATTCGGCTATTCTATAAAGCCCCCACTGGTGCAACTTGGGTATTGCGACGTCAAAGTGAACCGTTTGTAAATTATTGGCGGCTTCGTCAAGTTCGAGGGGAATGTCAAGGCAGATTGTGGCGAGTTTTTGACTGAGGTAAGCGGCTTCTTTGCCTTCTAAAAGTTTCTTTTGCATGGCAGGCGTGTATTCGGCGATATGCTCATAGATTTCATCGAGACCTTCGTGGCTTTGCAATAATTTTTGCGCGCTCTTTTTACCAATGCCTTTGATTCCGGGGATGTTGTCAGCGCTGTCACCGAGTATGGCAAGATAATCAATGATCTGTGTAGATTTGATTTCGTAGGCTTGCTCCACTTCGGCGGGTGTGTGCAGTGTAAATTGCCCCGCATTGAGTTTGAGCGCTCCCGTTTTTTCATCCACAAGCTGTAATAAATCTTTGTCGTTGGACACCAAGTAGGTATAATAACCGTGTTGCTGTGCCAGCCGAGCGTAGCTTCCCATGGCATCGTCTGCCTCGTAGTTTTCTACGGTAAGACTGCGGATGTTCAAGTCGTTTAACAGTTCTTTGATCTGATCAATTTGACTATGAAGATCTTCGGGCGTTTTGTCTCTGTGGGCTTTGTATTCGGGATAGATGTCACTTCTAAATGTTTTGCCCTTGGGGTCTAGGACGACAATAAGGTTTTGCGGTTGGTATTGCTTACAAAGGTTTAACAAGGTAGAAAAAAAACCATTGATAGCGGAGATGTTTTGGCCGTCCGCATTACGCAAAGGGTTGTTCATCATGGCAAAATAATTGCGATAAATAAGCCCATAACCGTCAAGGAGAAAAACTGATTTTTGCATAGATTAATATCCTGTCTGGTCTGTTTGCGGACTCGTTCCTTCTAATTCTTCTATAATGCTTTTGCCGGCGCTACATCCTATACGAGAAGCTCCAGCCTCGACCATTTTTTCAAGATCGGCCAGCGTTCTAATGCCCCCCGAAGCTTTGACGCCCATGGATGGCCCCACGGTGGCACGCATAAGGGCGATGTCCTGCACCGTTGCACCCCCCGAAGAAAATCCTGTAGAGGTTTTAACAAAAGCGGCACCGACTTTTTTGGCAATCTCGCAAACCCGTTGTTTTTGCGCATCATCGAGCAGAGCCGTTTCCAAAATCACTTTAACAGTGGCATTGTGTTTCTTCGCCTCTTGTACGACGGCGTTGATATCTCGCTCGACCTTGTCCCATTGCGATGATTTCACCCAACCGACGTTGACAACCATGTCTATTTCTTCAGCGCCATCCTGACATGTCAACGATGTTTCAGCAGCTTTCGCTTCTGTACTCATGGCCCCTAGGGGAAAACCTATGACGGCGCATGTTTTAACAGGGCTTTGTTCGAGCAATTGGCTGCAGAGCTTTGTCCAGCAAGAATTGGTGCATACAGACGCAAAGTTGTAAAATATGGCTTGGGCACAAAGGGTCTTGATTTGTTCTTCGCTCGCTTCCGCTTTGAGCAAGGTATGATCTATTAAGGCGGCTATATTTTCTTTGGTCATGATGAAATCCTTTTTCTTGGAATGAATAGCTATGAGTTATCTCGATTCTATATTTTTTGTGGCATGAATGCAAGCCGTATCAAGTCTGAAAATATTTGCGTGTATGCTGTAAAATTGGCTCAAATGACTTGATGAAATGCTGTATTTAAAGGAATGATAAAATTGATTTTTAACGATAAAAAGCATGCAAAAAAGTAAGAAAAACCTTGTATTGAAGACGCGATTAGAGTAAAACTATTTTATTAGGAAAACTTGTTTCTTTCCTTAATAAGGGAAGTATATTTTGCTAAATTATAAAGAGATGATATAATAAAAAGTATTTAAGCAATGAAAGCTATTTATTATTTTATTCAAAAAATATATACTCAAAGTAAAAAAAACCAGGCAAGGAATTGCAGATGAAAAAATTTTTAACAAAGTTCTCCACCGATATTGGTATAGATCTAGGGACTTGTAATACGCTTATTTACACTAAAGAAAGAGGTGTGATATGCCAAGAACCGTCGGTCGTTGCCATTGAAAAAGGTACCAATAGAATTATAGCTGTTGGTACAGATGCAAAACGCATGCTGTGGAAAACCTCAGATAAGATTTCTGTAGTTCGCCCACTACGTGACGGTGTTATCGCCAATATGGATGCAGCGGACACCATGCTACGTTATTTTATCGGTAGATCGTTTCCTCGGAAATGGAGTCTGAAGCGGCCCCGCATAGTCATAGGCGTTCCTGCTTGTATTACCGATGTCGAATCAGCTGCCGTAAAAGAAAGCGCTCATAACTGTGGCGCATACGACGTCGAGTTGATTACCGAATCACGTGCAGCGGCTATTGGTGCAGACATTCCTATCTTTGAGCCTGCGGGTAATATGGTTTGCGACATAGGTGGCGGAACAACAGAAGTTTCCGTGTTATCCATGGGCGACATGGTCATCTACAATGCTATACGCCTTGGTGGAGACGAGTTTGATGAAGCCATTGTGAAATACGTTCGCAACACTCATAATATGATTATAGGTGAATCTACTGCCGAATTGGTGAAGATTGAAATAGGCACTGCCTCTGTTGAAAACGAGAATAAAACCAAAGAAATTAAAGGTACAGATGCGGTTACGGGCTTACCACGAAGACTAGAGATAGACTCTGTAGAAATACGTGAAGCCTTACAAGGCCCTGTGAATGCCGTGATTGAGGAAGTAAAAAAAGCTCTTGCGAAAACTCCCGCAGAATTGACAGCGGATATTGTTGAACGTGGCATTGTTATGACTGGTGGTGGCTCTCTTCTCAAAGGTTTGGATAATTTATTATCACGTGAAACGGGTGTGCCTGCTTTTGTTGTTGATGATCCTCTGACATGTGTCGCTATTGGTGCTGGAAATTATCATAAATTTATGAATGAGGCAGCTATTTTAGGTAATGTTTACGACACTATTAGTAATTTAAAATAAACTATAAAACTGCGTGTTTTCCTATTTATTACAAAATAGATATGCTACTACTCTTGTTTTACTTGTCATCAATATTGTTGTTTTAGTCTCTTTTTTACCCCGTTGGCAAGATGGGGTTGTTGGTAGTGCTCAGTTTTTTGTTGATACTATTGACAATGTATCGCATGTGACAGAACTCTTTGAAAAAATTAGATTTGGGCGCAAGATCGACTATGAATTTGACTTGTTCAATGAGAACAGACAATTACATTTAGAAAACGCTATTTTGAGTCTTAACATTCAACAAATACACGATGAGGTTAACAATCTTTCTAGTGTGACGGGCTTAGATCTCTCTTCTAATTGGCTTGACGGCGCTATTTTGACAGAAATCATCACAAAAGATTTTAATGATATTTCGAAAGAATGGTATCTTGATGCTGGAATGGATAAGGGAATAGAAGTAGAAAGTCCTGTTGTGGGCGTTTTTGAAGATCAATTGGTCCTCGTTGGTAGAGTGATAAAAGTGGATGGCGATTTTTCCACACTAGCGCCTATCATCAGCGAATCGACCTATATTTCTGCTGAAATTAAATCGTCTCAGCTGGTAGGACTCGCCCAAGGTCGTGGCTTTCAAAATAAAAATGTATCTTTAAATTACATTAGTAAAGATTTTATCGAGAGTATTAATATTGGTGACGAGGTTGTTTCGGCAGGAATTCGTAGCCTTTATCCCGAGGGTCTTCCTTTGGGGAAAATTGTCGAAATAAATAATGATCCTTTTAGTCTTTCATTGGATATCTTGGTTGCTCCCTATGTTGATACAAGTGCTTTAACCTATGTTTACGTGCTTCAAAAAACAGTAGCTAAAGAATTGCCTCTCGACGTTTTACCAGAAGAAGCAGCTAATATGAATGGTGAGGGATAGGAATGAAAGTCCTGAGAGCTTTCCTCATTCCTATCACGATTGTTGGATTCTTTTTTATAGATATATTAGTGAATATACAACTCCCTCTTTGGCTGCCTCGCCTTGATTTAGTATTCTTATTTATACTTTATCTCGCTATAAAAGAGGATTACAGAGTAGAGTTTTTTTTGTTTTTCTTTTGCTTTTTTCTTGATGTATTCGATGCTAAACCTTTAGGATATTTTGGCTTTTGGTATTTGTGTACTCTGATGTTTATTTATGGTGTAAAATACTTAAATACATGGCTTACTAATAGTTTGTTTGGTAGTCTTATTCTTGTCGGTCTTAGCATTGTAAATAAATATCTTATGATAAGATTCGCTAATTTGATTTTTGATTTTAATTTCAATTTTGAAGGTTTTCCTATCTATTCTGTTGTATTTGATATTCTTTTGGCCCTTATTTTATTCCCCATTTTTAATGTTATTTTTTCATTGATGTTCAATTCTGATGATTAATAGGAGACTTTTATGACTTCCCAATCTTATGTTGTAAGAGTATATGTCCTCATATATTCCTTTGCCCTCATTTTTATGCTCTTATTGGGCAGACTCTTTTGGTTGCAAATTGTAGAATCTTCACGTTACACTCAACGCTCCCAGCTTATTGTAAATCAGGTGGAGAAAATTCCTACGATACGCGGACAAATAATGGCACGAGACGGGGAAATCCTCGCAACAAATGAGGAACGTTTTACTCTCTATTGGAACCCTGCGAAGGACGGAGAATATGTCGCCGACCAACTTTATCAGCTTAATATAGAATTGGGAAAACCCAATAATCATTTTGAAAATAGATTGAACAGCTATGACCTTGATGCTCCTGGGGAGTTTCTCCTCATTGATAACTTAAAGCAAGAAGAGCTCTATGCTATTGCAGAAAAAAATGATTTTTATAGGAATATAACATGGAAATCTCATGCCATACGTAAATATAATCAAGCGAGTTCATTTAGCCATTTTCTTGGCTACTTGGGAGAAATTAATGTCTCTGAATTAGAGATCTTATATAACTCAGGTTACGATGCCAATGAAAAATTGGGTAAAAGTGGCCTTGAAAGGCAGTATGATATTTATTTGCGTGGGAAAACGGGACTCGAATATAATCAGGTCGATGCGAGGGGAACTCTTGTAAATGACGGTGCTGTTCAGCCTACCGTAATAGATGAACCCGTGAAAGGCTATAATATCAAAACGTCAATAGATTTTGACTTGCAAGTTTTAGCGACGAAGGCCTTGGGTGAACGTGTTGGAAGTGTGGTGGTGTTAAGACCGACTACAGGTGAAATTCTTGCTATGGTTTCCTATCCCACCTATGATTCAAATCTGTTTTCTGCTTTACGGGATGAGGATAATAAAGACGCATTGAAAGAACTGACAAGCAGTGAGTCGTCGCCATTTTTAAATAGAGCTTTTCAATCAAATTATCCCCCTGCATCTACATTTAAGTTAGTCATGACAGCGATGATATTAGAAGAACATCTTGTTTCTCCTAACTTTCACATTAATTGTCCCGGCTACTATATTATAGGTAATAGAAGATTAAACTGTTGGAAGTTAGATGGGCATGGTGAGGAAAATTTGCAGAAAGCGTTAGCAGATTCGTGTAATGTGTATTTTGCCACAATTGCGTCAGAGTATGCTACGCCCGATCTGATTGCTAAATATGCCAAACAGTTTGGTCTTGGAACTTATACAGGTATTGATCTTACAGGTGAAGTCAATGGAAATGTTCCTACAAGAGAATGGAAAGAGAAGCGATTTGGCAGTCCTTGGACAACGGGGGATTCCGCTAATATTGGCATAGGGCAAGGGTTCAGTTTGACGACACCCTTGCAAGTTGCGAATATGGTGGCGACCATTGTGAACGGCGGAACAACCTATCAGCCCCATCTTTTACTAGAGGTAGAAGATCCAGATACTAACATTGTCGTTGAATCCAATTCACCCACTATTATTAACATTTCTAACATCTCTAAAGATACTTTTAGTGAACTTCGTTCTCTGATGCGTTATACCGTAAGCAGAGGATCAGTGGCTATTGTGCATAGAGGACGGCAAGTGAAATATGCAGGGAAAACAGGAACAGGACAAGTAGGACTTGAAAATAGTTGGGATTCTTGGTTTGCCTCATACGGTCCGTACGATGCACCGCTGTCTGAGCAATATGTTGTTGTGACCATGGTAGAAGCGGTGAATGAATGGGAATGGTGGGCACCTAAAGCAGCGGACATTATTTATACAGCGCTTGAACGCGGCGAAACATACGAAGAGGCTGTTGCTTACTTGCAATCCCGTGGCGCATGGTATTTGTGAGTTTATAGGATAAATAGGAATGAATAACAACAAAAAAAAGATCAGTGAGTTTGACTGGTATCTTTTTATTCCTGTATGTCTACTCATGATAGTGGGGGTATTGTCAGTCTATTCTAGCTCCAATGATATTTATGGTAACCTCATTTCAAATGAATGGATTAAGCAAATTATTTGGAGTGTCATTAGCATAGGCGTGCTTGTTACAATGTCTTTTTTGTCACTTATTTATTTAAAAGAAATAGGTTACTTTATCTATTTTGCCAGCGTGTTTGGTTTATTGATAACGATGATTTTTGGACAAGAAATTAATGGAGCAAAAGCGTGGTTACAAATTGGCAGTGTCAGTTTTCAATTTGCAGAATTTGGGAAGATAGGCACTATCATGGTGCTCACTCATCATTTTAATAAATACCCTCAAATAAGCGTGGCTTCCATCTTCTTCTCCTTGGGACTCCTTGCTCTGCCTCTAACTTTTATATTATTGCAACCAGACCTAGGTACGGCCTTGGTCTATGTTTTTATTTATTTTGTGTTAATCATTCTCACAAACGTCAATGCTAGGTTGCTGTCATTTGTTTTTTTACTATTTGTGAGTTCACTGTTTTTCTTCTTGTTTCCATTGTGGTTTGATAATCATAATCCTACAGGATTTACATTTTTTAATATCCTTAACGATTGGCAGTATATGCAAGTTTTTTTCTTTTCCTTGCTCGGTATTATTTTCTTAAGCTCCATCACCTATTATTACTATAAAAACCGATTCTTGGTCCACATCGCTCTCAATGCGCTGGTTATATTTATTTCTCTTGGTATTGCCTTTGTGGGGAAAACGTCACTGAAAAGTTATCACCTTAATCGTCTTCTTGTTATGTTGGATCCACAGCTCGATCCTCGTGGGGTAGGGTGGAATGTTATTCAGTCAATGACAGCCATAGGTTCTGGCGGGCTCTTCGGTAAAGGCTTTTTACAGGGCGTTCAATCCCATCTCAACTATATTCCAGAGCAAAGCACAGACTTTATTATTTCGCTTATCTTAGAAGAAACAGGCTTTGTTGGCGCCCTCGTTGTGATAGCTCTTTATGTCTGGGTTATTTGTAGATTGCTCGTTCTTTCTTCTCGCGTAAAAGAACCTTATGAACGCTTTCTTTATGGTGGGATCGCAGCCTATATTTTCATCCATGTCTTCATTAATATTGGCATGAATTTAGGCGTGCTGCCTGTTATCGGCATCCCCTTGCTTTTCATTTCTTACGGTGGCTCTTCCATGCTCAGTGCCTCTATGGCCATAGGTGTGGCGCTCATGCGCTATCGTTTTGAGCGTAAAGAACTCGTCTAATATATAGCCCTTTAAATGATGGTTTGGTGCTTTTGTCCAAAGGGTTTTTTCCGTAATTCTTTACAACACTCTATTATGAGTTTTGCGAGGAAACGATCTGAATCAATATATTGAAAGCCGTTGCCATTTCTTGAAAAAATAATTAAGCAGAAAACTTACTGTTTGAATCTTGATTTTGAACAACAAGTTTACGATACTGTAAGCAATCGAAAGTTGATAAACTATGGAGGTTTAGCTATGGAAGGTATTGGAAGTGTAAACGAGACTGCGTCAATGGCAGTTTTGACAAAAGCATCGGGTGTGCAATCAGGTCAAAAAGAGCAGTTGACTGCTTTGACTGATAGCGTTAAAACGCCGCAAGTTGCGAATGAAGCTATAGGTCAAAAAATTGACGTAACAGCCTAGACTTACCTTTATCGGTAATGTTTAACGCCATCTTTTTTGATAAAGGTGGCGTTTTTTATTGTTTTTGTCTCAATGTCTAAAGTTAAGATCAATGGAATTCATAGCCTGAGATAAATGCATACTTGCAACGAGTAACGA
>CAYRNA010000030.1:0-19552 GCA_964425555.1 uncultured Spirochaetales bacterium | reverse complement strand
TTGGTTGTTGGCTTGCGGGCTAATACGCTGCGGGCCTTCGTGGACATCAAGGCAATAACCTATGCCGTGGCCTGTGCCGTGACCGTAGTCCAAGCCTTCTTGCCACAAAAATTGTCGAGCGAGTATATCCAGCTGATAGCCTTTTGTGCCTTGGGGAAAGGCTTGTCGAGAAAGAGCGATGTGGCCCTTGAGTACGAGAGTATAGTCCTTTTTCTGTTGTTCGCTCGGCTTGTCGCCCAAGTAGACCGTGCGTGTAAAATCGGTGGTGCCACGGCGGTATTGCCCCCCCGAATCCAAGAGGTACATGCCGTCGCTAAAACGTTGATTTGTCTGCTCGTCCGAACGATAATGACAGAGTGCCGCGTTGGGACCAAAGGCAGAAATCGTGTCAAAACTATTAGAGATATATTCAGGGTTTTCTTTGCGAAATGACTCGAGTTGATCCTGACAAATGATTTCGTCGAGGGGAGTCTTGTTTTGATATTGGCTTTCCAGCCAGTGATAAAAACGCAATAAAGCCAGAGAATCGATGACACAGGTTTGGCGTAAGTTTTCTTGCTCAAAATGAGATTTGGAGGCCTTGAGGACGTAAGCGGGACTAATGCCCGTGTTCACGATCACGCTATTGGATAAGGCATTTTTGAGGGAAACCGAAATCGCTTCGGGATCCAAAAATAATGTCAGATTGTGCAGTGATGCTAAATGGTCGAAAACGGCATTGTATTCTAGTATTTGCACGCCGTCATCATTGAGCTGTGTTCTCATTTCATCGCTCAAATGTTGAGGCGAAACAAAAAGAATAGTTTGCGTTTTACTGATATAAAAATAACTGTAAAAAACAGAGGAATTTTCTATATCATAACCTCGTAAATTGAGCGTCCACGCTACTTCGTCTAAGCGAGTTAAAAGGGTGGCGTCAACATCTTTTTTGTCGAGGAATTCCCGTAGTATCTGAAACTTTTTCGTTCTGTCGAGGTCGGTCACCTCGCTTCCCAAAGCGTACACAGGTTTTACCTTGGCAGCGGGGATTTCCATTTTAAGGTGAGAGAAGAGATCAATGTTGCCAACATAAAGAGTTTGTTTGTGTTTGAGGCTAGATTCTATGTGATAAGCCTGCGAAAGGGTGATGCGATTTTCGTCAAAAGCGAGGCTGGCTTGTGCTGGGAGATTGCTTGACAACCATTCGTTCCAACTGGGAACACCATTTTGTCCTTGCTTGAATATCGTAAATATCTCGTCTTTGCATTCGTCTTCGACTTGTATATAGTAGCGAAAATCAACCCAGAGATAGACCTGTGTTTGTGTGATGATGACAGTGCCTGCGCTTCCTGTAAATCCCGTACAATACTGTCGGATTCTAAATTGCTCAGAAATGTATTCGCTGGCGTGAGGGTCGCTGCCCAATTCTAACCATGCAAAAATATCGTTCTCTTTGAGAAAGAGCTGGATTTGTTCTAATCGTTCTTTCGTTTTCATCGCTGTCCTCTTATTTTAGAGCCTTACTGGAAAGGTATATCTTATATTATTCTACCCTAATATAAAAGTATTTTCTAGTCAATGGAGAGAGTTCGCTGATGAATTACTGCTCTGCGCTGTTTTGTGAAGAGGGGAATCACCATGTTACGACGAAAGAGGAGTGAGCGTTTTGGTTTGACTTGTCAGCATTTTCCTTTATAAAAAATGGAGAATTGAATAACTTTTTTTTAAACTTGACAGATGGATTTTTTACCATTATACTGTTTGATAAAACTAGCATTTTACTCCTTTTATCTAAAGGCATAGATGCTAAATGTATAATCCATCAAAAAGAGGAAACTCCCGTGAAAAAATATTGCCTTGCAGTGGTACTGCTTATTTTCTTGAGTGCTTGTAGTAAAGAAGAAAAAGGGGTTAGTGACGATACTGTCGTTTTAAAATTGAGTACAAAATTTGTCGAAGAAGAACAGACCGTGCAATCATTGCGTTGGGTTGTCGACCGCATTACAGAACGTTCAAACGGCTCTCTTGATGTTCAGATTTTTCCTGGCGGACAGCTTCCTATTGGAAAAGACAGCATGGAGCAAGTTATTAACGGTGCGAACTGGATTTCCGTCGATGGGATCAATTTCCTTGGCGATTACATTCCTGATTTCAATGCCATTGTGGGCCCTCTGCTCTATAACAATTTTGACGAATTTACAGCCATGACAAAGAGCGCTCTTGTACAAGATTTGGTCGCACAAGCAGCGACGAAAGGCATTAAAATATTGGCATTAGACTATGTCTTTGGCTTTCGTAGCATGCTTACTGATAAAGAAATTGTTACACCTGCGGATCTTAAGGGTTTGAAAATACGTGTGCCCAACAGCAAGCTCTATATTAGTACGCTCAACGCCATGGGTGCATCTCCCACAGGCCTACCATTTCCCGAATTATACAGCGCCATTCAACAAGGAGTGGTCGACGGACTTGAAGGATCGAATCTGACTATTTATGGCACGAAAATTTATGAAGTGCGAAAAAATGTCTCCCTCACTCGTCACTTATTGGGTGTTTCAGCTGTGTCCATTTCACAGGATGTGTGGGATAATACGTTGACAGAAGAACAGCGAACTATTTTATCAGAAGAGTTTCAGGCGGGTTCTGACTACAACAAAGCAGAAACCGAACGCTTAGACGAAGAATATGTGCTGAAATTAGAAGAACTGGGCGTCATGTTTAACGAAGTGGACAAAGAAAGTTTTGCCGAAGCCGTGAAGGGTGTTTTTGATGAATTCCCAGAGTGGACACCGGGCATTTATGCAAGAATACAAGAAGAACTCGCAGAGATTCGTTCTTAGTTTGATTTATGATGGTAAAAAAATTACTGAAAAACTTTGAGATTTATCTGGGCTCCATCCTCATTAGCGTCACCGTCGTTGTCGTTATCACTAATGTTTTTCTGCGGTACTTTTTCAGCGAACACCAGATCCCATGGACAGAAGAAGTGGCTGTAGGTTGCTTTGTTTGGACTGTCTTTTTGGGTGCGACGGGTTCGTATAGAAAAAGTGCGTTGATAGGCATAGATTTTGTGGTCGCTTTTTTGCCGCCTCGCATAAGAAGTTTTGTAAAGGTATTGAGTACGCTATTTTTGTTGTTGCTCAATATTGTACTTTTCTTTTTAAGCCTCGGCTATGTGTATAATTCCAGCAAGGTCTCGGCCATTTTAGAATTTTCCTACCGTTTTATTAGCAGTTCCATCCTTGTTTCCTTCTTTTTGATGTCGATTTATTCCTGTATCTTTTTTTTAGAAGCGCTCAAATCTTTCCGCAAACAAGGTCGTCTCCGTTGAATATCTACACTCCCATCGTCCTTCTTTTTATACTTTTCTTTCTCGACATTCCCGTCGCTTTTGCCTTGATTGCGTCCTCCCTCTTTTATTTTCTCTTTATCGGCGACGTAATCCCCATTAATTTGGTGATGCAACAATTCACTTCGTCGCTCGAATCTTTCCCTTATCTGGCGGTTCCCTTCTTTATTATGGTGGGTTCGGTGATGAACTACGCTGGCATCAGTCAGAGTTTGATGAAAATGGCGGACGTGATGACGGGGCATCTGAGGGGCGGACTTGCGCAGGTTAATATTGTGTTGAGTGCATTAATGGGCGGAATTTCGGGTTCTGCGAATGCCGATGCTGCGATGCAGTCCAAAATCCTCGTCCCACAAATGGTGCAACGGGGTTATTCCAAAGAATTTTCTGCCGCCATCACCGCAGCTTCGTCGTCAATCAGCCCTGTAATTCCACCTGGTACCAATCTAATTATTTATTCGCTTTTGGCGAATGTATCAGTCTCCGAAATGTTTTTGGCAGGCTATACGCCGGGTCTTATTATGGCTTTGGCGTTAATGATTACCGTGTATTTTCTTGCGGTAAAGAGGGGCTACAAGCCTTCACGTGAGAAGCGGGCGACCCCCAAAGAATTTTTCTTGCAGTTGATAGAATCTATCTGGGGCCTGCTCATACCTTTTGGTATTATTCTGGGTATGCGATTTGGTCTTTTAACACCCACGGAAGGGGGCGGTGTCGCTGTTCTTTTTTGTGTGATTGTGGGGATATTTGTTTACAAACAATTAAGCATCAAGCACATTCCAGCGATACTCAAAGATACGGTGTTGGGTACGGGAGCCGTCATGTTCTTGATTGTTGGGGCCAAGGTTTTTGGTTATTATCTGACCTTAGAGCAGATTCCGCAAGGCATCACTCAAGCGCTGTTGACAATGACAGAAAGCCCCTTCGTTCTACTGATCTTTATCAATGTTCTACTCCTTTTTGTGGGCATGTTCATAGAAGGTGGGGCGGCCTTGATCATACTTGGGCCTCTGCTCATTCCTGCTGTGGCACAGTTTGGCATCAACCTCACTCATTTTGGCGTCGTCTTCATCATCAACATTATGATAGGGGGATTAACTCCGCCCTTCGGTTCTATGATGTTCACAACCTGCACCATAGTCGGAGTACGCCTGCAGGATTTCACCAAGGAAGTTTTACCCTTTATTGGTGCTCTTTTAGGCGTTCTTCTTCTTTTCACTTATTGGGCTGATCTCGCTCTCTTTCTCCCCAACCTTTTGGGCGTGAAACATTAAATATTAAAGGACGCATCATCATGGCACAAGAAATTATGGCACATCGGGGAGTGAGTTCGCTTGCTCCTGAAAATACCCTCCCAGCCTTTTTTCTAGCGGCTCGGTGTGGAGCAAATTGGGTGGAGACGGACGTCAATCCTCTGGGAGACGGAACCTTGGTTTTGCACCACGATTATGAGCTGGGGCGTTGTACTTCGCAGAAAAAAGGCACGCTCACTGATCTGAAGCGAGATGACCTGAAAACGATAGAGGTCGGCGACGCTTTTGATGCTGTTTATAAAGGTGTTGGCATTCCTACTTTGCAAGAAAGCATAGCTCTTTTCAACCGCTGTGGACTTAATCTTAACTTGGAAATCAAGGCTTACAAAGAAACGGAAAACCTCTGGGAAGCGATGATAGTCCAAGTTTTAAAAGAGCTAGAAGGCTTTGAACATTCTTTGATTTTATCCTCTTTTAGCGATGAAATACTGCAACGCATACGCACGCTTAGACCTGACATTCGCATAGGTTATATTGTGGAAAATATTGGTGATGCGGAGTTCCGCAGAGCGCAAGAATTACAATGTTATAGCATACATTTTAACCATAAAAAAATAACAGAAGTCCTTTTCAGAGAGAGCAGCAAAGAGTTTAAGCTTTTTGGCTGGACAATGAATGACAAAAATGTGTTAAGTGAAAAACCCTTTTTACAAAAAGCCGATGGCTATATTACTGATGCACCGCAATTGTGGTTGAAAACTGATAAATATCATAAAAAATGAAATATGAGGAAATAGAGGAGTAGGTTATGAATAAATTTTTAAGATTGATGATAGGGGCGATTTTAACGTCTTTGTTACTTTTAAGCTGTGTCAAGAAAGATGCGAACGATGCAAAGGTGCTGAAATTGAGTACCGTCTTCGTCGATGATGAGCAGATTGCAAAATCGTTGAAATGGGTGGCAAAGAGAGTCAATGAAAGAGCTGCTGGTTCGCTAGAGATACAAGTTTTTACGGGCGGACAATTGCCGACGGGTAAAGATAGCCTCGAACAAGTGGTCAATGGTGCGAATTGGATTTCTGTTGATGGCGTGAGTTTTTTAGGCGATTATGTCCCTGATTTTAATGCGGTCGCAGGGCCTATGTTGTACAATTCTTTTGATGAATTTACGGCAATGACGAAAACTGCGTTGGTGCAAGAGCTGGTGAAAGAAGCAGAAGCGCAAGGCATCAAAATATTGGCACTCGACTATGTCTTTGGTTTTCGCAGCCTGCTAACGGATAGAGTCATCACAACCCCAGCCGATCTCAAAGGACTTAAGATACGTGTTCCCAACAGTAAAATATACGTCAATACCCTGCAAGCTATGGGAGCCGCTCCATCAACTTTGCCTTTCCCCGAAGTCTATGGTGCTGTTCAACAAGGGGTTATCGACGGCTTGGAAGGCTCAAATTTAACGATTTATGGCACAAAAATATACGAGGTGAGAAAAAATGTCTCGTTGACACGCCATATTTTGGGCGTAGAAGCGGTGAGCATATCCCTCAAGGTGTGGAACGAAGAATTAAGCGAAGAACAGCGCACTATTTTATCGGAAGAGTTTGAGGCGGGTTCTGTGTATAATAAAGCGGAAACTATTCGTCTAGAAGAAGAATACGTGCAGAAATTAAAGGATTTGGGCGTTGCTTTTAACGAGGTCGATCAGGCTAGTTTTGCCGAACCCGTATCTCATGTGTTTGATCAATTCGCAGAGTGGACCCCAGGTATCTATGACAAAATACAGCTTGAACTAACAAAAATTAGAGGAAACTAATCCAAGTTTTGCATCAGTAAAAGGGTTTATACAGGTACACTCTCATCGTAGAAATATTATACGATGAGAGCGTGTCGCAATAATTGTAGCTCTATAAAAAGAGTAGACAAGGGCATTCAACTATGCTACAATAATGGAACAGGAGATGTCTATGAAACTTAAAAATTATATTACCTTATGCGTTGGACTATTTCTTTTTTCACTCGTCCCCTGTGGTTATTTTCTCACACGTATTGATTCTGTGACAGAGATAACGGGAATTTTGATGTTGGTGTTTATCGTTGTTTATGCTTATTGTTTTGAATTTATATTGCTGGCTAAAATCAGATGTCCAAACTGTGAAAAATCCATTGTTTCAAGGACGGGTTTGTTCAAGCACCTGTCAATCAATAAATGTCATTTTTGCAAAACTTCTTTTAATGTTCCTATGATTTGGAGCAAGAATAAATAAATCTACGCGAAGAATAGAGGGTTAACCGTGAGTATTGAGATTACAATAAGTAAGATAATACGCTATTTTCAATTATTATTCTTATTAGAGTTGCCGCTATTTTTATTTTTTATGATAGCGGTGGTGTTGTCTTCCGATGGCTTTGCTAATGTGTCTGGGCTTTATATGGATGTATATTTTGGCTTTCCTAGCTTGATTGTGGGTGTTGGTAAAATGGTCATGCAACTGGTGGTGGTAGCTTTCTATGTTTTTGAAGAGAGTGACTTATCTGCAAGGATGTTATTTATATATGAAGTCTTTTATTATTTATATATGTTTTCTGCTATCTTTATTATAGGGGTATTGTAAGCTAATAATTTCTCCCAAGTGCCACTGTCAGGAAGCTATAGGCTGAAGATGCTGACAGTACGCTATTCAAAGGCACTATATTTCGCTATACTAAGTGGGTACAAGGTAGGAAATATTGATGAAAAAATTAGCCGAATTCGATAAAAAATCACTCTCACAAATTCGTTATTTACTGTGTGATATTGACGACACGATAACAACAGAGGGAAAATTAACGGGCGAAGCCTATATGGCAATACAGAAGGCCGAGCGCATGGGCATCAAGGTCATTCCTATTACGGGAAGGCCGGCAGGTTGGTGTGATCATATTGCAAGAATGTGGCCTGTAGAAGCGGTGGTCGGCGAAAATGGTGCGTTTTACTTTCATTATAATCGCACTCAAAAAAAACTAGAAACAACCTTCTTTAAAACGAGCGAAGAACGTCGCAACGATAGAAAAACGCTCGAGCAAGTGAGCGACGAAATTTTGCGGAGCATTCCAGGGACGGCCTTGGCTTCTGATCAACTTTACCGAGAGGCTGATTTGGCGATAGATTTCTGCGAAGATGTTGCCCCGCTTAAACCTGAACAAGTGACAGAAATTGTAAAAATATTTGAAAAGCACGGAGCGACAGCAAAGATCAGTTCTATTCATGTGAACGGTTGGTTTGGATCTTATGACAAGCTGAGTATGACAGAAAGAATGTTTAAAGATTTTTTGGGGATTGCCAATTTACAGAGCGTTCAAGAACAGGTCGTTTTTATAGGGGATTCTCCCAATGATTGCCCCATGTTCGGCTATTTTACTCATTCTGTTGGTGTGGCGAACGTGGCTCACTTTCCCGATATTTCACCCGCACCGCACTATGTCACAAGGCAGGAAGGTGGCGCAGGCTTCAGTGAGTTGGTGCAAGGCCTTATAGACAGTCGAGTCTAGGTCGTCATTGCAAGCAAGATCAAAACAGGGTGAGGGAAAATGATGAATAAAGCGAAGACTCCTAAAGTTCTTATACAGGCCAAGAAGAAAGCAGAATTTCTGTTAGAAATGAAACTGCATTATCCGCAAAGTTCGTTAAAACGCTCCCGTAAAAGACAGGAAGTAGAAAGTAAGGTCTTTGTTTACATGCCCAATCAGCTTCTTCCTCACGCACAAAAAGAAAACGAAGAACGCTTTTTACGCGAGTGTCTGAGTTCTCACATCCGTTTTACCACGCCTCTATTTTCTTTGGACAAATTGTTGGATGCCGAGATACTGTTAGACAAAATCTATGCCTTATTGCAAGGCCCTTTTAGCCGTACAAACAAGAGACGATTGAGCACACTTTTGCGACTCTTTTGTTGTGTTTTTAGCCGTTCTCTGAAACGTTCTCTTTATAAATTGCGGAAAAGTTTATTCTATTATATTAAGCAGAGCGACTCTTCAGAAAAATCGTTGGAGCACAGAAGGCAACTCATTGAAAAAATAGACAAGCAAGTTTCAGCCATAGAGAGACTGGGGCCTAAGCTTGATACATTACGGGCTCATTTCTTTGATGATGCGCAAATTATGGCTCACGAAAGCCGAGTTGATCTTAATCGTAGCGATGAATTTTTAAGCCAACATCTTGTGATAGATTTTTCCCAGCTTTACAAACGTGTTTCTTGCTTTGATGAAACACCTGAAACGAGCAAGGTATTAGAAAAGGTTAAATCTATTCTCAATACAGAATATCGCTACAGAGCGGCAAAAGACTATCTACCGCTTCCTGTTTCTGATGATTTTGACGTCACCGAAGCGTGGATAACTATGCGCAGTCGACTCAAGAAATGGACGCAAACGGTTTTGTACCTGAAAATTGCCAACAAACGCACCCCTGAATATCTCTTTCAAATGTTCGCCTCTTTTTCTGCTGCTATTGCAATGACTTTCGCTATTTTAACGCAAGTTTATGCGACAAAAACCTATGGTAGTTTGAGTTTAGCGTGGATCATTATGATGATAGTGAGCTATATTTTTAAGGATAGAATCAAAGAGATTTTACGTGGAGTACTCGCAACGCTTCCTAATTCGGCCATGGCTTCTTATGAATATGCGGACATCAAAGACCAAGCCGATCACAGCTCTGTGGGCAAGCTTAAAAGCTTTGTTCGCTATCAAGAAATGAGTACTTTGAGTGATACTATTGTCAGAGAAACCTTGCAAGACGATCCTCGCCTTTTGATTGAAGATGATCACAAGGTCATCGTTTATTGGCGCAAGCTAAGGTTCAAGCAAAAAGACAGCGACCTCATTCCTTTCGTTTCTTCGTTTACAGATATACTGCTCTTTAATCTGACACGTTATGCGGAGCGTATGGATGAGAGTATAGAGTATCTGGATTTTTGTTCTCCAGAGGGCGAAGTCTCTCAGCACAAAGGTTATCGTCTCTATTCTGTGCATTTTTTTATAAGGTTATTGATAGACGACCAACTTTATTGGCAACATTATAATGTTACAATGACGCACAAAGAGATCATACGTGTTGAAGGGCAAAAACTCACAATATAATATTTTCGCTCTTTTCTCTTCCCTCAAAAAAATTGTAAATCTCATCTTTTGGACGCTGAAATCTCCTTGCATTATTGCAGAAAAATACAGTTGTCATTCGTGTGCAAGAAAAAATAACTAGAAATAATTACTGATAATGATTACCATTACACGAAGACAAAATGAATATAAAAACAGGGAGTTTCTCATGGATAGAAAAGCATTTGTAATGGGCGGTTTATTGGCGGATAGTGCCGCGTTGGGTGCGCACTGGATGTACAACCAGCAAAAAATCAAAGACACTTTTAGTAATTTTAACGATCTTCATGCCCCTCACGCAGGCTCATTTCATAGCGCAGGAGTCAAGGGCGGACAAACGCATTACGGAGATCAGATTGTGTGGTTGTTAGAAAGTTGTATTCCGAACAAGGCATTTTCAGCCAAGGGCTTTGAAAAATTATGGCTTGCAAAAATGAGAATCTACAACGGTTATAAAGATGGAGCGAGTAAAAAGAGTTTTGAACTGCTAGAAAACGGTGGCGACGGCGGTGTCTTTTCTACCGATCTGAGTCCTATTGCCCGTTCAATTGTCACAATAGGTATTTCTGATGATGCGCACACACAATATCATAGCAGTTTACAGCAAATGCATTTGACGCATAGAAATGGCAAATTGGATAGAACACAAAAGTTTTTTTGCGATCTTTTTTGTTTGCTAGACAAAGAACCTATGAGCCTGAAAAAAGCTACGAGTCAATTGCTTAAGAGTCATAGGTATCATTGGATTAATGACTTGCTCGGTGATTCTTTAAGCAAAGATGTGAGCACCGCTATTCATGATCTTGGCTCTGCCTGCGAAATTCCTGGAGCGTTAGCGAGTACGATTTATTTGTTTTTGCAAGAACCCGCAGACTACGAAAAACTTCTTTCAGCGAATATTTTTGCTGGAGGCGATAGTGCCGCTCGTGGTATGTTGTTGGGAGCTTTTCTTGCAGGAATTGCAGGCACGGATTGTTTGCCCCAAGCGTGGTTGGATCAATGGCTTGCGCGTGAAAAAGTCGAAAGAATGCTGGATACTCTCTTGGCATAAAACTTTTTTTGATTTTAATTTTTACCTTGGTGTGCTATTTTGTGCATCAAGGTTTTTTTATGCTCTCTCTGCGAGTCTTTAAATCATCCTTTCTTTTTGTTGTGTGTTGACTTCATGAAAAACACTTCTTTTATTGCTTGAAAACCTAAAGCGTTTTTTTTTATTGACGTAAATGACAGTGGTTTAATGAGTGAAATAAATATTGAACTTGAATTATAAACCAAGAAGGTGATGAATGTTAGCAACGAATACTTTGAACGAATTTAAAAAGATTTTGAATACTGAAATTGAAATACTGGCCCACTATTTGATGTTGGTTGGCAACGTCAGAGATCAATCGACAAATTACGATTATGAAAGTCTCAAGGACACTTTAGCAAAGCTGGAAGTGGTGGAGCAACAGGTCAAAGATATAGAAAAATTCAAGAAGGCAAACCTTGTCGAATTGAGAGCGGGAATTCATTCCCATCCCGATTTACACATTAACGACATTGTCAAAGCATTGCCCATGGGCATCAGGGAAGAGGTTGAACCCCTTGTTGTCAAAGTGCGAGTTTTATTGCTCAAATGCCGAGCGCAAGCAAAAAGTTTAGCCTACCTCATAGAAACGAAGCAAACCCTGATCAATGAATTGGTGCAAAGCGCCAAAAAGCCATCGGGTACGTATACAAAGCATAAAGCAGATCGTTCGTATCAAGAATCTCGGCCAATTTGGGTGAGTAAGGAATTATAATATGGGCTCAACTTTTGGCGGAATAGAAATAGGGAAGCGTGGGCTACAAGCTCATCAACGTTCTCTTGAGGTTGTTGGTCATAACCTTAGCAATGCCTCAACGGAAGGATATTCTCGACAAAAAGTACAGCTCGGCACCGTTGACCCCCTCTACAATCCTTCTATGAACAGAGAGTTGACCGCCGGTCAAATTGGGCAAGGCGTTCAGGTTGATTCTATTAAACGTGTCAGAGATGATTTGCTTGAAAGCAGAATTTTGTCACAGACAGATGATAAAAATTATTGGAATACCAGAAGCGACTACATTCAAATGGTCGAGGAAGTTTATAACGAAATAGACAACGGTTCTTTGCGAAACCTCATGGACAGGTTTTGGGTTTCGTGGGACGAATTGAGTCAGAATCCCGAAGATATTAGTTCACGCACCGTCGTTCAGCAGCATTCTCAAGCGCTGGTCGAAGGCTTTCATTCGCAGTTTGAAAGACTCAACGATGTGAGGAAAATGATCAACGATGAAGTGCAAGTTGACGTCAATACTCTCAACGGTCATTTAGACGATATCGCTGAATTAAACCTACAAATATCACAGCAAGAAGCCTTGGGAAACAATCCTAACGATCTGCTGGACAGACGTGATTTGTTGATAGAAAAAGTGGCAACGTATTTGCCCGTCACCGTGGATAATAGGGATAAAGACGACTTTTCTGTTTTTGTGGGAGGTTTGCACCTTGTACAGGGCGGCGTGGTTTCGCCACTGAGTGCCAGAGAAAATGCTAACAATAACAGCTTTGTCGATGTGTATTTTGCAGGCGGCGAAAAGGTTCAATCCACTACGGGGAAAATAGGCGCTTTGCTTGAAGCGAGAGACGTTGATATCAGAAAAGAGATACAAAATCTTGACGAAATGAGTCTCAACCTTGCGACCAATGTCAACCAGATTCACAGTAAAGGCTGGACGATGAATAATCAGACAGGCGTTGATTTTTTTGATACAACAACCTTTGCGCTGACAGTCAACGGGAGCATAGATACTACGGGCGATGGCAACCTCGATTCTACTTATTTAAGCCATATTACGGGTGTGAATAAACTGGAAAATGAACAACAACCGGGCTTGCAAGGGGTGATCACTATACCAGGAACAACGGGCGATGATACGATAGAGGTGCCTTATTTTCCCACCGATAGAGTCACTGATATTATTGACAGGATCAATAACGCAGGGGGCGAAGTCAAAGCTTCGCTCAATGGACAAAATCAATTGGTCGTTCAAGCGACCGCTGCTGAAGATGTGAACAACGAAGATTTTGTGATCAGACGTTTAGAGGATTCTGGCTTGTTTTTGACACAATATACGGGCATATTGCAAAATTCGGGTTTGGACGGCGGGTATAATTCCAACCAGCCCAATAGTGCCACTCTCCTTGTGCAAAATAGCGGTATTACCGTGAGTCCTACAAAGAATCCTTCGAGTGCATTTAGGCTCAGTGATGCTGTCAAAAATGACGTTACTTCTATAGCGGCGGGCTATGGCGACGAGATCAGAGGCCGCTTTGTTTCGGGCGATAACACTCTTGCCATGGATATTGGTGAATTGCGATATAACCGTGTTGGCGTGGGCAAAACGTCAACTTACGAAGATTATTTTGCCAACACTCTTGCGGACATAGGAACCAAGGGGAATATTGCTGAATTCAGTGCCGATACCTTTGATCAAATCTACAAAGATCTTGATGATTTGCGAACGTCTATTTCGGGCGTCAGTATAGATGAGGAAATTTCAGAAATGCTGAAGTTTCAACAGGGCTATCAGGCTTCGGCAAGATTTCTTAACACATATAACCAAATGATTAATACTATCATTAATGAATTAATTTAAGGTAGGGGTATCACATAATGCGAATTAGTACAAATTTACCAAGCAATGATTTCAATTATAGCCGAGGTATACGAGATGACGAAATTAGAGATACGCAAAATTCTATTGCAACAAGTTCTCGACTGAATAAGTTGAGAAACGATCCGTCTGATGCGGCGGCGGTGAGTCGTATTGGCTCGAAAGTGACGCGCTATCATCAGTACGAAGAAAACCTCTCAGAGATACAGAGCCGCCTTGATTTCACCGAAGGTGCATTGCAAGAATCGTATTCTATTATTCACAGAGTGCGAGAGCTGACGGTTCAAGGTGCAAACAGCATTTACGATAAAGACCAGATGGGCTATATTGCCGTCGAGGTGGATCAATTGTTGCGAGAGATGGTGCAAGTTGCCAATGGACGTGATGCGCAAAACAAAGCCTTGTTTGCAGGAACCGCGACCAATGGAACGGCTTATCTGACTCTTGACGGTAGAGTTGAAGGCATGAATGGCGCGGTTATCACCGAAGTGCAATATCAGGGCAACAGCGAAGAAAAGATGATGAACGTGGGCGATAATAGATATTTGTCTGCGAGCCGAGCGGGGAATACGGTTTTTTGGGCGGACAATAATTCTATTTATTCGCAACAAGACAGCCAGAATTACACCGCTTTAGAAGATACTTTTATACAGGTTGACCAAACACGCATAGACATACAACAAGGCGACAACATTTACCGTATTATTGACAAAATAAATAATGCCAATGTCTCAGTCAAAGCACGGCTGGATTTTCAGACCAACGGCATAGTGTTGGATGCGACAGAGCCTCACCAGATCTGGTTGGATGAACCTCCCGAATCGAGTACGCTCAAAGATTTGGGACTGATTCAGCCCAATGGAGTTCGTCCCCCCAACAACCTCAATAATACTGCGGTTGTGACAGGAGGCAATATATTTGATGCTCTGATACAAGTGCGCGATTCTATGGCACGAGGTGACAGCGAAGCCTTGGGCGGACGAGGTCTGAAGGTGTTGGATGCGGCTCTTGAAAACCTTAATAAAACAACGGCGGACATAGGTTCAACTTCTGAGCGTTCAGAACTTTTAGCGTCACGTTACAATAGAGAAGTGTTGACGGCGGAAACGTGGAAGTCAAACAAAAACGATATTAATGTGGCAAAAGCCATTACACGTCTGAAAGAATTGGAAGCTGTTCAACAAGTAGCTTACCAGGTCGCGGGTAAACTTTTACAAACAACTTTGATGGATTATTTGAGATAATAAGCTAGGAGATATAAGATGAAAACAATTAACACAGAACAGTTTGGAAACATAGAGATTGCCGAAGAACAATGTCTGACTATTACGGGCATTATTGGTTTTGAAGACTTGCAAAACTATGCCCTCATTGATGGCAACCAGCCCTTTTTTTGGTTACAGTCAATGGATGACCCCGAGCTTTGCTTTGTCGTTATTCAGCCATCTGTTTTTGAAACATATTACAAACCCTCTTTGCCTGCGTACGAAATGCTCTCTCTAGAGATTCAAGATGTCGAAGATGCCCTTATTTTAAGCATAGTGACCATACACGAAAACAAAGAAATTACAGCCAATCTCCTTGCTCCTTTAGTGATCAACAAAGAAGCGAAAGAAGGTCGACAAATTATTGTAACAGACGAGCAATATCACACTCGCCATGACATTATGAAAGGGTTAGAGAGCCAACAGGCAGAAGCGCAGGTATGTTAATTCTTGCTCGAAAATCAGGCGAAAGCCTTATTATTAATAATGACATCGTGCTCTCTGTTATTGAGATTAAGCGTGATGTCATCAAGATAGGCATAGACGCACCCAAAGAAGTTAAAATCTACAGAAAAGAGGTTTTCGATTCTATACAAAATGCCAACCTGAGTGCGCGTGTCAAAGGTGATGTGATACTGCCACAACTGGCGAACCTAAAACCAGAAGATCAATTCTCTGATCTTACGCAGGAATAATCTGCTCTTCATAGAGAGCGAGGATTTTTTCTACGAGTTGATCCTTGCTGCCATTGTTTTGCGCTCCTGCGGCTCTTTTGTGGCCGCCACCGTTCAGTTTTTCCGCAATGATAGAAACGTCTATCGCATCTGATTTGGAACGAAAACCTATATTACAGCCATTTGCAGGCGTTTCTCTAATGACGACAACGCTTTCAACATCGACACAATTTAATAATGCTTGGTATAGGCTAAAACTATCCCGTTCTTCCAAACATAATTCTTTTCTGTCGGTTTCCGTTTCGTAAGTGATGAAAACACGACCGTCGAAATAAGCCTTTGTTCGTGCTAATAATCGGCCCAACAAAATGCGGCTTTCCAGCGTTTCCTGTCGGGTAATGTCTTCGGCGATGAGATTGGGTGTGACCCCTATTTCTATCCAGCGAGAAATGCTCGCCCAAAATGGTAGTGCGTTTTGCGACAAAAAGCGGAAAAATCCCGTGTCAGTGGCAAAACCAAAAAACAAGAAATAGGCGATCTGATAGGTCAATTCAACATTTAGTTGATCGAGAAGCTGTTGCACGAGAACCGTTGTTGAAGGAGCATCGGCATCAATATAAGCCTTAGCCGCTATTTCGCCGCCTGTTTGATGGTGGTCGAGAATCAATGTCGTATGTTCTTCTATGAAAGAATTGAAATAGGTGATGCGCTCGGGGGCTGAGCAGTCTAAAAGAATGATCAAGATATCGTCATTTTGCTCAAGCTCTGGTACGTCCAGTGAAAATTTCTTGACCCACTTGTTGATTTCTGGGCGAGTGAAAGGCCCCGGTGAAAGCAGGTGAACTTGCTTTTTTAATTGCCTTAGGCCTTCGGCTAAAGCGAGTTGCGAACAGAACGCATCGCCGTCGGGATCTCTGTGGCTCAAAAGATAAATGGTGTCGTGTTGTTGCACACATTGTGCAAACTCGGCTAAGGGTATGTGTTGCATTTCTGACATTACATGCCCATCTTGCTGAGGTCGAGATCTTCCATGCCTTGAAACTGGGGCATATTGCGCATTTGCTGTTGAAATTTGCTGTTTTTACTGGTTGCTTTCTTCATCATCAGTCGCATTTGATCAAACTCTTTGAGTACTTTGTTGACGTCGGCAACCGTTGTGCCACTTCCTTTGGCAATGCGTTTGCGACGAGGAGGTCCAATAATGCGGTGGTTGCGTCGTTCGCTTTTCGTCATAGAACAAATGACAGCCTCTGCCGCTTTCATTTTGTTGGTGCCAATATCGCCCATTTTTTCGGCTTGCTCGGCCATTCCTGGAAGCATTTTCATCATAGAATTGACGCCGCCCATTTTGTTCATTTTACGAATCTGGTCGAGGTACATTTCTAAAGAAAAGCTGCCTTTTTCCATTTTCTTGGCAATTTTTTCGGCTTCTTTTTCCGTGGTCATTTCTTGGGCTTTTTCCACCAAAGAAACAATGTCACCCATGCCCAATATGCGAGACGCAATACGATCGGGATGGAAGTCGCTGAGGTCGTCTATTTTTTCGCCTTCACCAATAAATTTGATGGGCTTGCCCGTAACGCCTTTAAAAGAAAGAGCGGCACCACCACGAGTATCAGAATCAAATTTGGTTAAAATACCCCCCGTGATTTCCAACGTTTCGTTAAATTTTTGGGCGACCTGTGCGGCACTCTGACCCGACATCGCATCGGCAACGTAGAGGGTTTCTACAGGCTTGACGGCCTTGGCTATGCTTTTAGCCTCTTTGAGCAGTTCTTCGTTTATTTCTAAGCGACCCGCCGTATCCACAATAATGGTGTTAATATTTTGCTTGCGGGCTTGTTTAATTGCCGCAACCGCAACTTTGACGGGGTCTTTGGCTTTGTCGTCGTAAAAACAAGGTACGCCGACTTGCTCGCTCAAAATACGCAGCTGTTCTATGGCGGCAGGGCGTTTGACATCACAAGCAACAAGAAGAACATTGCGTCCCTCGGCTTTGAGTTTTTTTGCCAGCTTGGCGGTGGTGGAGGTTTTACCCACCCCTTGTAGCCCGACCATCAATATAGTCGAAACGGTATCGGGGCCTTTGAGCTGTAAGTTGGACTTTTTCGCACCCAAAATGCTGATTAATTTGTCATTGACTATCTTGATAAATTGCTGGGAAGGATCGACAGATGTCAACACTTTTTGTCCCATCGCATCTTCTGTGGCTTGAGCCATAAATTTCTTTACGACCTGTAAATTGACATCGGCTTCTAAGAGGGCGGTGCGTATCTGCTCCAGACTTTCTTCTATGTTTGAAGCAGTGATTTTGCCACGTCCACTCAGTTTTTTGCTGATATCACTGATTGTGGAACTCAATTTATTGAACATGTTTTCATCCTCATTCTGTTTGTGCCTTGTGCGGTCGCTCGTTTTTGTTACTCAGCGACCCATTAATTATAAAAAAGTTTGCTTGACCGTAGCAATTTTATTATAGTAAAAAATTAACCTTCTTGATACAGTGTTTGCAAAATGTTGCAGGCTTTGTCTATATCGCTAGAATTTACTTCGAGGCTAGCGACAAAACGAACACGATATTTATCTATGGCAAAGGCTAATATGCCCCTGTCTTTGAGTCTGGCCTCTAGGGCGAAAGCGCTTTCTCTGCGAGAGCTAAAATAGACCATGTTTGTTTGCACGGAGGCAAGGTCGAGTTCAGCCCATTCGAGTTCGTTGAGCGTTTGGGCTATTTTTTGAGCGTGCGCATTGTCTGTGCGTAATTGTCCTCTGTTATTTTGCAAAGCCCACAGACCAGCACTGGCTACTATGCCTGCTTGTCGCATACCGCCCCCCAACATTTTCCGCCAATTGCTCGCTTCGCTGATAAAATCTTTTTTGCCCAGCAACAGTGAGCCAACGGGAGCGCCCAGACCTTTAGAGAGGCACACCATAAGGGAATCGGTGGCCTGCGTGTATTCGCTGACTTTGTGTCCCGAGGCTTCGACGACGTTGAGTAAACGGGCACCATCGGTATGGACATGAAGGTCATTTTTGTGAGCGAAATCATAAATGTCTTGCATCTGTTGCGGTGTCCAGCAGGTGCCTCCCATGCTGTTATGGCTGTTTTCCATGCAAACGAGACTGGTTTTACTGGTAAAATAGAGGCCGTCGTGCAACAAATCGGCGATATCCTCAGGGGTGAAAATACCATAGTCAGATTCAACGCCAATAGGCATAGCCCCAGCAATTGCTGCCGCCCCGCCCAGTTCGTGTTCCACGATGTGGGCCTTGTTGTGAACAATGAATTCTTTGCCTTTGCCCGCCGTAATCGCTACGGCAATGAGGTTGCCCATGGTTCCCGAAGGAACGAAAAGCGCCGCTTCTTTTTGAAACAACTCGCAGGCATAATTTTGCAAATCTAAAACGCTTTTATCCTCGGCAAAAACATCGTCGCCTACTTCGGCTTTGTACATTATTTTGCGCATGGCTTCGCTGGGTCGTGTAAATGTGTCGCTACGAAAATCTATCATCTTGTTGTCCTTTGTTTTTTTATTTATCTTTTTTTATAATATGGTGCCACTCTAGGCCTTCGCCTTTAGGCAAAAAACTTTGGCACGGCGCTCCTATGATGGTGTCGTATAATGCGGGCGAAATCCCTACCGTTGTGCCTTTTTCTGAACGAAGGACAGCGACATTTTGGGGGCTGAAAAGTTGGCCCTGATCAATGTCGCACAGGGCGTGCAAAGATCTGTTTGTGGTGGCATAAAATTCTTGCTCACTAGGGCTGAGAACTTTTTGCCCATCACCGAGAATAGCCGCTATATCATAGCCGTCAAATAGGGAGCTTGCATGACTTTGAACGTAGGCGTGGACAAGCGCATCAATATTTGCGGTATTTTTCTCAGGATATTGCTGCAACCAATGACTAGCGGAGCGCACCTCTTTTACCATGGCGGAAAAGTCTTGAGGGGCTAAAGCCATCGCATCGTCGAGGCCTTGGTCTTGTTTGCTCAAAGTAATGTGTTTTTCTAAGACGGTCGCCCCAAGGAGAGTGGACAACACAGGTATCACAAAGGGGTTGAGGCTGTGATCGGAGACCCCCACCGCAACACCGAACATCTTTTTAAGTGCAGGAATGAGTCGTAAATTATATTCCTCTTCTTTGGCAGGGTAGGCCGTCACGCAGTGCAACAAAGACACTTTGGCCCTGTCATCAAAATAACACAAGGCCTG
>CAYRNA010000029.1:0-20464 GCA_964425555.1 uncultured Spirochaetales bacterium | reverse complement strand
CTGAATACTTCATTGTGTTTTTTGTCAAATTTGCCGTATGATTAATGATGAAATCAATCTTTATTTTTATTTGCTTTATTTTTTGTACTCTTAATGTTGCATTGAGCAATGAAACAAATGATTTGAAAAATATTGTTGCAACTCTTAAGACGAAAACAGAATTTTCTAGCATCAAACTCACGGGCTATTTGCAATATATTGAAGAAGTAGATAAAATTGGCTCAAAAAATGCTTTAGGGTATAAATATAAGGGCGAGAAAACAAACTTTAAATTTATGATGTGGATAGTGACAGAGCCCGAATTTCGCATTTATTTTAAGCCCGACAATGAGACATCTTACGACGTACTTTTGCGCTTGGACGGTATTGTTTTTTCCTACAATATCGCGAATAAGAGTTTGGCTACGATAAAAAATGAGCAATTAGAATATTCTTATTTTTATGGAATCAGCTATGAAGATCTTTTAGACAGAAAGTTATGGACGCAACGCTATTCTTTTTCATCAAGAAGTAAAGAAGTCTTAAATGACATTAGCTATAATAGGATACGCTTTACTTCTGTATATCCCAACACGCCCTATCCCAAGCGAGATTTACTCATCAATGTGTCGGATCTTTCTGTTGCCCGCTGGGATTATTATGATAAATATAACACTAGGATAAAATCGTTTTCACCTCAGACTACATTTACGATAGGGGAGAATAAAACAATAGTGACTCACGGCGTTTTTTCTGTTCCCAACAGTAAAGCGATTACAGAAATTTACATTACGAGTTATAATATTCCTATTCCCAAGTCAGATAATGTTACATTTGCTTTGAGTGATCTGAAAAAATTACGTTAAATATTCTATTTCGCTTGGGCTGATGCCTCATTCCGTATAGATTCAAACTGACATTCTCGCATGATTTGATAGAGATATTTTGTGGCGAGATTTTCTTTTTTTAGGTCTGCCCATATTTTTTTTGCGAGGGCTTCACAAGGCGTATAATTTAGAATATAAACATAATTGGCCTTTCGTGTTTCGGGACGCGCAGACGTATCTTTTTTGTACTCATTGTATAAGCGTAGTGCAAATTTTTCTGCGGAAAGATTCGCTAATAAAAATTTGTAGTCAATCGTGCCTTTGTTTCTCGCTGGATAACAAATTTGATAAGCTTTTTCGACTATCTCGTCATCCTTTACTTTTGTCAGTACAATGGTATCAAATATTTTTTTCAAGCTATAGGCAGGGTGGGAGGAGAGCTCGTCGAGAAACTGTCGTTGAACGGTTTTGTAGTCTATAAATTTTGTGATTTTAATAGCTTTTGAAGAAAAAAGGAGATCGGGATGCGTTAATGACACTACAGGCTGATAAGCGAGACATTGGACATAGATTTCTTTGGAATTCAAGGCTGATATTCTTACAAGATCTATGATTCTCTTGGCTAAATTAAAACCATCTTGTGGAGATGTTTTTTTGCTTTCTTTGTATTCAAAAACTTCGCCTACTTTAAATCTTTTCTGTTCATTTAAGACAAAATAATACGGTTGTGAATCAAAGGCGATAGTTTTTTTGGGTGCTAAAAAAGCCATAGAATAATAGAAATCCTTAGTGAATATGAAATTAAGTTTTTTACAATTGTAGATAAATAATAAATCATAGTCAATATTATGCAATAAATAAAATATAGCATTTATTATGAGAATTGAGCTGAAACCACTAGAGTCTTGAATGCTTCAAGCTTGTACAGTATAATAGTACGAGAGTATAAGCTCATGTTGTCTTTACTTTTATGACCTTTTACACTACATTGTAACTTGTACAATTATTTTTTGATTACAAATTTATGGTCATAATCCATATTTAAGGTGTTTTTATGAAGTTGAAACCTATTTTTATCCTTGTCTTTGTCTTTGTCTTTAGCACAATTGCACTGGCCCAAGAAAAATTTGTCATACAAAAATGGGACTTGCTCTTAGATGAAAAGGGGGGGAAGTTGGGTGTCATTTCTCTGCCTCCCACTAAAAAAGCAGGTATTTATCGCCAACTTGATATTAATGATGGTATGGAGTTTGATACAGAAGAAGCCTTACTTGCGTTTGTAAAGGAAAAAGAAAAAGATCTTTTTAATACTCGTTATTATGAATTTGTTACCTTTACTGCTACGCCTACAACGGACAATCCTAATGCCTATATTGTTACTATGAAAGTTACTGATGCATTTACTCTGTTTCCTTACGTATTCCCAAAGCTAGACAGTAACAGTGGTTTACGAATTAAAGCAGAATCTATCTATGCAAATGCCTTTGGATCATTAACAGATTGGACATTCGGTGGTAGTATTGATTACGCGGCCACTGATCCTTATGGTACTATCGATAGCAGAATTTCTAACTGGAAAGTAGAAAATGATATTACAGGCATTGATATTGGTGTCTTAAGCCTTTCTTTTTCAGTGGGGCAATATTTTGAAGAACAATCTAGCGTTATTAATAATGGTAGCGAGGTTGATACCTATTTTTCAAGGTATCGTACAAACGGATCACTTTCAACAGGATTGGGCTTTTTTGATGACTTCCTTTCTTATGGTTTAGGCGTGTCTGCCACAGGTTATTATGGCTACACCGATTTAAAGGAAGAGCGTACGGGTGTCGCTTCTAACTATGATAATGAACGACTTGCTTACAACATTAGCCAATCTTTAGGTATAGGAGAAGTTAATTGGATTAAGAATTACAGGGAAGGTTGGAGTCTCGGTGGCTCTTATAATTTTGGTTATTTATTTTCAGATGACAAGCCTCAAGGCGAATTAGATACATCTATTTCAAGCAGTGTTTCTGTCTATGATGTCTTATTTACCTACCTAAATCCTTCTTTGAGACTGGGTGTTTCTCATAATTTTACTCGTGATCGTTTAGGCTTGGGTTATCCTTTACGTGGGGTTCCTGACAATTTCCTTTCTGGTAGAACCAATGCGTATCTCAATAGTAGTTTAACCGTTTCAGTCTTCACTTTAGAAGAATTATGGGGTACAGAATTACAGCTTTCACCATTTTTTGATGTAGGTTGGGCTGATAATAATCATACAACATTTATGACGGATGATATCAGATATGCTGTAGGTATGGACATTATAGGCTATATGAGAAAGTTCCAAAATCTCGTTGCTCGTGCAACCATAGGTGTAGATCTTAAGGCGCTTGCTAATCCTAATGTTGCAACCACACAAGCGTTCGAATGGAATATTACATCCTCTCGATTTTATTAGAGTATGCATTTAAAAAATCATAATCCCGTTGTTTTTATTCATCTCGATCAATATCATGACCATTTGTTTCGTGAAGCTTTAGAGAGTCAGAATATCATAGATGTTCTCTTGACAGATAAGAAGTTGAATGGTGAAAAATCAATGGATAACTTAAGCGATTGGGTATTTAATGCAGAATCAGTTCTTTCTGTCAAGAATATTTTTCAAAAACTACAATTAAAACTAGACTGTAAAAACCTAGATATAGGCTTAAGCTTGCCACAATATCTTGACGTGAGTAGTCCTAGTAGTTTAGGGCTTAGAAAAGAAGTTTTTTGTATTTTACCCATTCTCTTTAGCGAGATGGAACAACTGCCTTATCAACGCATAAAAGTTTCTTGCTTTCTTGCCAAAGAGAGTCCTAATGATTTTATCAATGCGAGTATTAGAGGGCAATTTATTTATTATTTAGAAGGAATTTTTAAATCAAAGCTTAAGAAATCGAAACTAGATTATAAGGGCTTCTTTTTTGAGAATAATAAAGTAGCATTAGAAAGCCTATTTAATAATATTTGGGTTGAGCAAGAAACGAGCGAAGCCTCAAAGTGGTACTCTGTTACTGCAAAAAAAAGAAGCAAAAAAAACATCACAGTTCACGATATAAATTTAATCTAGGGGTTTTACGTAGATGTCACAAATATTTTTTTTTATTTTAGCTGTTGGGTTCAGTTTGGTTGGTTTTTATACCATTCCAAATGAAATATTAACTACAATATTACCCTTATTAAAGAATACCTCTTATACCGCGATATTAGGATTTTTTTTACCTTTCTATGCCTTTAACTTTATGGGTTCTTTGCATGATAGAAAATTGAATTTGCGCGCAAGATATGATCATCAAAAGTTTTTTTTCTGGTTGGTAGTCTTTGTTATTACCTTTTTTCTTGCCCTCGTAAGTGTTCTTGCTCTCAATCCCGCTCGTGTAGATGTATTTATTATTCCAGAAACCTTGCAAAATACCGTGCTAGAGAAAATTATAGAAAATACCTTCCTTTTTCCCCAGAGCTTGACCGAGTTATTTAGTTTTTATAATATATATTTTTATACGTTTTTGGCATGGCTTTTTAGCTTCAGCATACAAGGGCTGGGTAGTGTTAAGCAGAATATATATGTTTCTATTTCTGCAATAGAGTACCTTTCTAATAAAGTCTTGGGTTATTTATTATTTATTATCTATTTTCTTTTGATTCCTGATTTTATAGAATTAATTTTCTTAATCCAAGATTTTAGCCTTTCTAGCTCTACATTATCTGCGGCGAAACAAGCTGTCTTTATTGAATGGGTCATAGCATCTCTTGGGATTACCGTCATTATTCTTTTTGTTATACTCCCTCTGGCTACGAGAATATTAGGAATAAAACGTAATTTTTATATGCAATTAATTGATTTTTTGAAACCGTTGACAGTTTCTTTTGTTTCGGGTAATTTCTTAGTTTCTTTTGCTGCTCTATATTATCAGTGGCATAAAAAAGACTCATTCGTGAATCGTAGAGGAAATATAATTATTTTTATTGGTTTTTTCCTACTTCAGACGGGTACGGTTATTTTTGCATCTTTACTTTTTAGATCCATTCTTAATTATTATACGCCACTCAATATTTCTATTTTGGAAATCTGTTCTTATATTTTGATTTTACAACTGATAAACTTGTTGCCGCTTTCAGGCGAAGGGCATATTTTTATTTATTTGACTATTGTGAGATTGTTCTTCTTAAAAGGTAATGTCCCCGTTAATTTCATCGATTCTATCGTCTTTTTCATTCCTGTTGCGCAAAGATTTGCATTGGTTATTAATACCAGTGTCACTGTTTTTCTCTTAAACTATTTTAAACAATCTTCTCGTAGGGAAGCCAGTGTTTCCAGTTGAGATAAAATAGATGTTTTTCACTTTTAGTTCTGAAAATATACTGTATGAAGATAATCATGTCTTGGTTATATTGAAACCGTTTAATATCCTTGTTCAAGGTGATAGCACGGCTGAGCCTTGTATTCTAGATATTGTCAAAGATTTTCTTAAGAAAAGAGATGACAAACCAGGCAATGTATTTTTAGGGCTGGTGCATCGCATAGATAGACCTGTGGCGGGCTGTTTATTATTGGCGAAAACGAGCAAAGCTCTCTCTCGTTTGAATGAAGATCTGCGCAAACAAGAAATAGAAAAACAATATCTTACTATTGTCTATGGAAAGCCTGCGGTTCGATCGCAAAAATTAGTCAATTATTTAAGAAAAAATAGTAAGCAGAATAAATCTTACGTTGTTTCGGCTCTGAAGAATGCCAAAGAGGCGTCGCTGACCTATCGCTTAATTGAGCAAGGCGACAACTACAGCTTGCTGGACGTTTGTTTGCATACAGGGCGACATCATCAGATACGCACACAATTAGCTCATATTGGCTTAACGGTGCGTGGTGACGTTAAATACGGAGCGAAGAGACCCAACAAGGAAGGTCACATTGACCTCCTTGCACATACATTGTCTTTTCTACATCCCATTTCCAAGGAAAAAATAACAGTGGTCAGTCCTTGTCCTCCTGATAGACTGTGGCAAACATTGGCGCACAGCCTATAATGAATAAGGATTAGTTGTCTAATTCTTCAACCCACTGAGGATTTTGCTGTAAATAGTCTATAAGTATTTGAGCGGCTGTATCGCCTTCAAGAATAATGGGCTTTGTCAACATTGTGTACTGATCGCCACCAGCAACAAGGAAGCCTGTTGTTGCTAATTTATATGTTCCATCATAATCTATTTCATTGCCGTCTATTGTAATGCTGGTGATTCTCTCTCCAGGAGCATTTTCAGGATTGAAGTCTACTTTTATTCCTGCAACATGAGGGAAGGCTCCCTTCGCCTTGGGGAAATCAGAGACACCATTCTCTAGCGCATCCTTAATGTCTTGGCCTGTTACTTCGACAACGACACCTGTATTATTAAAGGGTAAAACGGTGAGTATGTCAGCATAAGTCACATCTCCTGCAGGGATGCTTGCTCTGATTCCGCCGCCATTAAAGAGTGCCACATCGGCACCTAAGCTATTTTTTAAGGCTTGAGTGATCAAGGTGCCTAGATTAGTTTGCGATGTTCTTACATCCTCTCTTTCGCCGTCTAAATCAATTGTCGTAGAGGCAACAATCTCTTGAGACTTTAACTCTGTCTCGGCTAGAGTTTGTTCGACTGCAGCAAGCACGACGGGATCTGCTTCTACGCCTTGTGCGACGACATCAGCAAAGGAGTGTAAGCCGTAATCTTGCACCCTTACTTGACCATCTTTTTCTTTTTTCAAATCAACTGTACCAACATATTTGCCATATTCTCCGGCTTGAACGATGAGGGTGTCATTAACTTTTTCACCATAGAGTGTGTGGCTGTGTCCGTCAACGACAAGGTCAATGCCGTCGACATTTTCAACCATGCGGATACTGGTGTCACTACCTTCTATGCCCAAATGAGTGACGGCGATTATTGCATCGACGTTTTGTGCCTGTAGCTTTTCAACCATGGATTTTGCGGCAGTTACAATGTCTTCAAAATAAAGGTCTTCTACATTTTTAGGATGCGTTTTATAGCTTGTTTCAGGCGTTGTTATGCCAAAAAAACCAATTTTAATGCCATTGATTTCTTGCACTAAATCAGAAGTGAAAGGTAAGCTGTCATCGTCTGTGTATTTTGTATTTGCGGAGAGCATAGGAACGTTGAGTTCATCTTGAATATTGAGAGCCTGCTCTAGGCCATAGTCAAATTCATGATTTCCCACAGCCATGGCATACATATTCATAGCATTAATAGGCTGAACCATGGCTTCGCCATCTGTTAACGTTGTATAGATGGAGCCTTGAATTAAATCACCGGCATTGAGGATGATGACTTGTTTGCCTTGATCGGCAAGTTGATTGACATAGCCAGACATCAGCGCCAATCCCATTTCTTCGTTTCTGTCGTTTGAAGGAAGATGACCGTGAAAGTCATTGAAATGAACTATTGTCAGTGTGTTTGTTTCGGTGGGCTCACCTTTAATTGCGTCTAAGTTGCTGTTACTGGCAGAAACGGCGCCTTTGTTGCAACCAACAAAAACCACGACAACCATGGTGATAAGGGTTAGTAGTAGCTTCTTTTTCATTTTGTTCTCCTATGAATGTTCTTGTTTTTATTTTATTATTTATTAACGAGCTTGGTACAAAGGCATAAGGTCTTTGATGCCTTTTAAGGATGCGTCTTTTGCAAAGGCAGAATCAATCTGATGTTTGGTTTTTAATACGTCAGCAACATTTTGCGTATAGAGCAGGTCTTTCACTTCTGGTGCTTTGGTCTGACTTTCAACACGTGCAGCAACATTGACATGATGTCCCAGTACGGTAAATTCTAATCTCGTCTCACTGCCTATATAGCCAGCAATCACTTCGCCTCTTTCCAAGCCTATTCCCATCTGAAGCTCTGATTTGTGTTCAATGTTAAAGGCCTTGAGTGCTTCTAATATTTCTACGCTTGCAAGGTAGGCATCTCTGGTTTGCGTTTGTGCGAGGTTGTCCGTCAGACCAAAAATAGCCATGACAGCATCGCCGATAAATTTATCAATAATACCGTTGTGCTTTTCTATGATGGTGACCACCATTTCAAAATAATCATTGAGCAGAATGGTGATTTTTTCGGGATCTAAGGCCTCAGATAATACCGTGAAATTTCTAAGATCAGACATGAAAATAGTCAAATCCATGCGCTTGCCCGTTTTACTTGTTCCACCCTCATTGGCCGCTACGTTGGCAAGGAATTCTTCGGCAACGATGGGCGAAACAAATTTACCAAAAGCTTCTTTGATCTTTTCTCTATTATCTAAGCCTTGAGCCATTTTGTTAATATTTTCAGAGATGAATCCCAGCTCGTCTTCACGGGCCAAGAGACGGGCTTGTTTAAAATTGCCTTCCTCTATATTTTCTAGGTGTTGCACTATTTGAGCGGAGTCTTTTTTTAATTTTTTACCGAAAAGGGAAGTGGCAAAAGTAGCAACGACAATAGCTGAAAACCCGACAAAGAGACTCTCTATAGCAGATCTTGCATCGGTGAGTTCGGGATAGAATATGAAACGAGACAACACAATGAAGCTCATGAGAAAAGGAACAATGCTAAATGTGAGGGTACTTGTCGTAATAATGGTGCTGAGGCTCTCTAACTGAATAAAATGTGTGTGAGGACGACATTTTTGGTAACGGTTTTCATAGGTCAATACTTCTACTCTGGCAATTAACATGGCACCTAAGAGCATGTAGGCTGAAAATAATTTGAAATAACTGGGAAAGGGGAAACCTGCGTCATGGTAGCGGAGATAAAATAATATCAGAGAGACTATGCCCGTGACATTCCAACTAATTGTTGTTAAACGATAGAGTTTTTGATGTGAGATAGTTGCATTTTCATCAAGAGATATGCGTGATAACACAAAAAAACGGATGAGAACGAGTACTATTTCCAAATAGATAAAATTAAGAAAAAGCGTTTGGATTGGGAGGGAATCCATGAAAGGGCATACCGATTTTGCATAAACAAAAATGAAGATAAGAGAGAGGGAGTCCGTGATAGCTAAGTGTAAGAAATCCTTCTTGGTCAATGCTTTGAAAAGATTCATATTGAACTCCTGAAATATTGAATTGGTTACTATATCCTTCTTTTGTCTCTCAATTGTAACAAAGGAAAGAAAGTTTAACAAGATCTAAGAGTATGAATTTTTAATATAATTGGTGCTAATACAAGAATGATACTTGAATACGATTGATTAAAGTTTATATAATCTTATTATGGAGAGTATTTGAATAAATATTTGGGGATTGAGGCAGATGCAGATAGTTAGTTTTATAGTGAATGAATCTCTTTATGGATTAAAGATTACCCAAGTAAAAGAAATAAGCGAAGCTGTAAAAATTATCAGCTTTGATAATATGCCATTTTTTTTAAGAGGCTTAGTCAATTTGAGAGGGCATCATATTCCACTGGTTGATTTTCATAAACGATTTCAACTGCCTTCTTGTGAGGGTGATACTCAGCTTTTTCTTGTTGCGGATTACAAAGGAAATGAAATAGGTCTTACGATAGACGAAGTTTCTCAGGTGATTAAGGTTGACGAAGATGGAATTATGCCTGCACCTTTACGCCTCAATGGTGTTCCCAATGACTATATTATAGGGATTGCCCAAAATGGTGAAGATTTTATTTCTATTCTTGATTTAGACAAAGTGTTTAATATCAACGAATTTCGTGATCTCTCTGAATTTCTTAAGAAAGATCACGATATATTGGCACAGCAAAAATAATTTTTTATTGAGATAGCAACGGTGACAAAAAATAGTGTGCGTACACAAGCTAAAACGTTTTGGCACACTGTCACAAAAAAATCTTTAGAGCATCTTGAACTGGATGTATGCAGATCGCTTTTGACGCATCCGTATTACTCACAATATGATACTATTCTCGTTTATTTAGCTACAGAACATGAAGTTTCTCTGGATAGTTTTATTGCAGAGGCCCTGCTTCAAGGCAAGAAAATTATGGCACCGCGTGTACGTGGCAAACGCTTGGATTTTTTTGAATTGCAAGCACCTTTCGCTCGCAATGAGTTCATCTGCAATCAATATAATATCAGAGAGCCTGCAGAGTCGTGTAAGATTTTTGATGAAAGGCTACAACCTTTTTTAGTGCTGGTGCCAGGCAGAGCTTTTTCAAGAAAAGGGGAAAGGCTAGGACACGGCGGTGGCTATTACGATAGATATTTAAGCCGTATTCAACCTTGTGATAAGCGCACCATTGGCATTGCTTTAGAAAAAGTGTTGTACGATAGCTTGCCTCAAGAAAAACACGATAGACGTGTTGATGCGGTTTGTACAGAACGGGGCGTTTATCAGTGTGACTAGCTGTTCTGGCTTTTATTTGACGGTGACTTCTTTGACCAAGTGGTTACTGGCCTTGTGAGAGACCAAGACGTAGCCATTTTTCACCACAATATCGAGATCTTGCACGCCAATGACGCTGACAGGTAAATCGCTGTAGACTCTGATGTTTTTACTATCGTGAGTCTTCAGTTGCTTTTCATTGTGTAAGTAATTTAAAGCGGAGTCCCAACCGCCGACATCACTCCAGTCAAATTCACTGTGAATCACGGCAATGAGGGGACTCTTTTCCATGAGAGCATAGTCTATAGAAATGCTTTCAAGTTGGGAATAGTGTTTCTTTTCTTCTTCGGAGAAGTTCACGTTGATTGGAGATTGCTTGTCATTATGATACGATATTTTATCGATATCGTGCGCAAGATCTTTGGCCGTTTTTGCAAATTCTTGGCGGAAAAGAGATATCTTGAACATGAAAATACCGGCATTCCAATAATAATTTCCTGCGTCTAAAAATTGGCGTGCGAGGTCTGCATTGGGTTTTTCTGTAAAGCGTTCGACTTTAAAGCCCGTCTCTAGTTTTTTGCCTGCTTGAATGTAGCCGTAGCCCGTGTGTGGCGAATCGGGTTGTATGCCAAAGGTGATGAGAAAATCTTTGGCTAGTACATTGGCTTGATTGACATTATGACGAAATACGTCGTGGTTTTGTACGTAATGATCTGCGGCAAGTACAAGGACACGGTCGTCTAAGCTTATATTTGCATCTGTTTTCGCTGCATCACACAACCATTTGATACCAAAGGCAATGGCGGGGGCAGTATTTCTACCTGCAGGTTCACCAATGAAGACGCAGCGTTTTTTGATTGCGTCGTTAAAGCTTGCAAGGGCTTCTGTGATAAAAGGCTGATATTTTTCGAGGGTAACTATGAGTATGTAACCATCAGAGCTTAATTTTGTTGCGCGAAGAAGTGTCTGATGAAACAAGGAACTGTCAATGAAATCCATAAACTGTTTAGGCTTTTCTGGGGTAGATGCGGGCCATAAACGGCTGCCAATACCACCTGCAATGATTAGGCTATGTATTCTTTCCATGTCACTTTCCTCACATAAATGTATAGAGAATGTAGGCTGCTAGAGTTGTGCCTACACCCATAAAAAAATTGTCATAATTTGTTGGGAGTAATTCTAATAAGGTCGCTACAAAGGCCAAGATAAGGGCGATATACCACGGTGCAAAAATAATAAAGCATAGGAAGAGCAAAGAAAAACAAGCGCCAGAACCTGCAACGCTACGCCTTTTTGAAAAAGGAATTTTGATGCTAGGCACACGTGAACCGACGAGGCTGGCAATGCTATCGCCTAAGGTTACGGCAATGATTCCAAAAAGGCTGAAATACTTGCCAAAAAAAAGGCAGGTGAGTACGCCCAAAAATAAACTCAACGGCGCTGTTATAAAGCGATCACCCTCATCTTTTCGCTGAACTTTCATGATGATGTTGTGCACAAAAGCAATGGTTTTCCCCTTTAAGCGAGCAAACTCTAAGATGGTGTAACTCAATATCACACAAAGCAAAAGAGCCTTTGCCGTCAGAGGTGAATAATAGTTGATGAGGAGTATGCCCAAGACACCAGTGTGTATGATTTTACGTGCAAGCTCTACATGCCATTTCTTTAATTGTGGATCTTGCAAGCTCATTTTGGCTACTCTGTAAGGGCTTCTAAGGCGGTGATGCTGCCTGCGGGCTTACATATAGGATCCTGACAAACCGCTTTCCAGAGTCCCGTCAGTACGGTGCCAGGTCCAACTTCATAAACATTCTTCACGCCTGCAGCGATAACTGCTTCTTCTATTTTTGTCCATCGTACAGGGTTGATCACCTGTTGATAACTCAATTCTCTGATATCCGTATCGGCTGTAATTAATTGACCCGTTGCATTAGAATAAACAGGCAACTTGATAGGATTAAATGTAATGTCCTTGAACGATTCTTTGAGTTTGTCGGCGGCACGTTGCAATAAAGGTGTATGAAAAGGCCCTGATACTTTGAGGGCTATACAACGCTTAGCTCCATTTTCTTTGAGCAATTCCATGGCCTTTTTCAGGGGCGCATCCACACCGGCAATCACGGTTTGTATGGGACTATTGTAGTTGGCAATATAAACGCCTTCGTCATATAAAGGAGCGAGTAGCTCTTCTATTTTATCGCTGGGCAAACCAATGATGGCCGCCATTCCTGGAGGTGTGCCATTGCTTTCTTGCTCGAGTATCTTTCCTGCTTCGCCCATAAATAAGCCACGGTTTTGTACCACTTTGAATAAATCTTCTGTGCTGAGGACGCCCGCATTCCACAAAGCAGTATATTCTCCCAGACTAAAGCCGGCACAAGCATCGGCTTCTATGCCTACTTCTCGTAAAGCGAGGGTGCTAGAAACATTGATTAAGGTTATCGCTATCTGGGTATTTTCAGTCTGCTTCAATTCATCTTCTGTGCCGTTAAAGATGAGGTCGGCAAGCTTGATGTTGGTGATATCACTGGCTTGCTCAAAGAGGTTTTTGACACTAGGATATTTCTCATAAAGATCTTGGCCCATACCTATGCTTTGTGCGCCTTGTCCGGGATATAAAAATAGATTTTTCATAAACTTTTTCCTTATTCTGTGCGTTGTATATCAGCGCCCAATGTTTTTAGATTTTTGACCAAATTGGCATAGCCTCTTTCTACTTGGTAAATGTTATCTATTGTGCTTTGCCCATCGGCACACAATGCGGCAAGAATAAGTGCCATTCCAGCCCTAACATCGGGAGAAGTGAGACGGTCGCCGTGGAGTTGCCTTGCTCCACTAATAACGGCTCTGTGGGGATCGCACAAAATAATATTTGCGCCCATGCCCACGAGTTTATCAACAAAAAACATGCGTGATTCAAACATTTTTTCGTGTATGAGTACCGTTCCTTGGCATTGAGTGGCAGCCACAATAGTAATGCTAGCGACATCTGGGGGAAAGCCCGGCCAAGGTGCATCACTGATAACGGGGACGTTGCCGCCGAGATCAGGTTGAATTTGTTTTTTTTGTTTGGATGAAATGCAGACAGTGTTGCCGCTGTATTCCCAGTTGATGCCCAAGCGATTATAGGTCAGCAAAGACATGCGTAAATGCTCGGGATTAATGTGTGTAATTTCAATTTCACTGTTGGTGACAGCACCCAAGGCAAGGTAGGATACGGCTTCCATAAAATCGAAACCTATGGTAAATTCGCAACCGTGCAGCTTTTTGACGCCTTCTATATGAAGTTGGTTTGAACCAATGCCTGTGATACGGGCACCCATACTATTGAGCATGTTGCAAAGATCTTGCACGTGTGGCTCGCAGGCTGCGTTGTTGATGCAGGAATCCCCTTGTGCAAGAACAGCTCCCATCACAGCATTTTCTGTGGCGGTAACTGACGCTTCGTCGAGGAACATGTCGGCACCCTGTAGACCGCCTTTTGGCGCAGTGAAATGTATTTTTTCACCAAGATGAAAGGTCGCTCCTAGGCTTTCAAGCGCTAATATATGGGTGTCGATACGACGACGACCAATGACATCTCCCCCTGGAGGAGGAAGAGCCACGCTCCCCGTTGTTGTCAACAAGGGCGCTAAAAGCAGAATGGACGCACGAATAATCTTACAGTAATTTTCATCGAGCTGTGAAGTATCTATGTTGTTTGTTTTAAAGGAATAACTTTCATCGTCAAGGCGAGTAATTGTACTCCCTAGCTTTTCAAGTTGGGCAATAAGAACTTTGACATCAGCAATATCGGGGACATTTCTGAGAATGACTTCTTCGGTGGTGAGTAAGGTGGCAACGAGGCAGGGCAAGGCGGCATTTTTATTTCCATTAGCCTTGATTCTACCTGATAATTGATTGCCACCAGTAATGTTATAACGACTCATAAAAAGTTCATGTCCTTTCTTGGGGACTCTTGATTAATAACTTAATGTCAAGATCAGGTTTTGTTGTAATTGTACAATGTCACTCAATGGGACGATGAATTCAGCCTGTTTGGCCTTGATTTTCTTCCCCCCTGATATTTTCTGTATATCACGAGGTGTTTTGACGACTACTTTTAGCATGGAAGACTTAAATTCTTTCACGCCATTTTCGCCGAGACTATAATCAAGCAATTCATTGTATTCTTCTTTGCTTAAATCAGCGGCACTCGCAGGGCCTAGTATTTGGACGAGGGGGTTGTCGCTCAGCCCTGGAGCATTACTCAGTTTGATCATGGTTTCTGGGCGCAGGCTAAATGTAATTGTTGTTACTGCTCCAGAGTTGCTGACTTTCCATAAATCGTTGTCATTGGCATTAAACAGCAAATTCCAATCGTTGACTTGAGCAGAAAAGGTGCCACCATTAATAGGATTATCGTCAATGAAACTTGTTTGTGATGACTGTAAGCCTAATTCTTTGTTGAGTTTGGCATTTCCTTGTGAGAAGGCATTGAGAGACTCATCGGGAGCCATACCGAGGTTTTGAGTCAGCGTTTTGATGGATGATAGAAGTTCGTAGTTCGCTTTAAGAGAACCGCCCTGTCCTTTTTCGTCTAAGGTCAAATCAACTCTAGCGTTACAGGAAAAAAGCACGAACGATAATATAAAAATAGAATAGCGCATTTATCGCTCTCTATAAACAATACGTCCCCTAGTTAAATCATAGGGGGAAAGTTCTATTCTGACTTTATCACCCGGTACGATACGGATGTAATATTTACGCATGCGACCAGACAAATGAGCCAGCACAGTGTGACCATTATCTAGTTTTACTTTAAACACAGTATTAGGTAGTGCTTCGTCAACAATGCCTTCTACTTCTATAGCTTCTTCTTTACTCGACAAAAAAAACTCCTTGTTGCCCATTAATTTAAATTATGCTAAACTATAATTTAGGCAATAACTAATATTATGAGTTTTATAGAAGGCATTGTCAAGTTTATTTTTTCCAATGCACTCAGATCTTGTTGCGATTACAGCTCGACGACACAGAGAAAACAGCTTGTTATCCCGCAAATAAAGGAAAACTATTGGTGAGATTGAGCACTTTTGTTTTGACCTCGTCGACTTTGCTTCCTTGAGAAAGGACTATGTCGGCAATAAAGTCGGCTATTTGTGTCATCTGCTCTTCTTTCATGCCACGGGTGGTCACTGCTGGAGTTCCTATGCGAATGCCAGAGGTGGTAAAGGGTGGCAGGGGATCGAAAGGAATGGTGTTTTTATTGGTGGTGATAGCCGCTTCATCCAACCATTTTTCCGCTTGCTTTCCCGTAATTTCTAAGGCTGAGAGGTCAAGAAGTAATAAATGACTGTCGGTATCTTCTGAAACGAGACGAATTCCTCGCTGTTTGAGTTGGGCTGCTAACGCTTTTGCATTTTTGATCACTTGTTGCTGATAGGTTTTGAAGGAAGGGGAGAGAGCTTCGCCAAAGGCAACGGCTTTCGCTGCAATAACATGCATGAGCGGTCCGCCCTGTATGCCAGGAAAAACCTGCGAATTGATCACTTCCGACCATCTTTTTGTGCGTCCGCTTTTGAGGGCCTTTACACCTAGCGTATTGAGGCCGTCTTTGTGCATGAGAATGAGTCCGCCTCGTGGGCCTCGCAATGTTTTATGTGTCGTCGAGGTGACAAAGTGTGAATGTGGCAGGGGGCTAGGATAGACTCCAGCGGCAATTAATCCCGCATAATGCGCCATGTCCGTGACCAAGAAGCACTGCACGCTATCCGCAATTTGTCGCAATCGAGCAAAATCTATCGCTCGGGGATAAGCCGATGCTCCTGCAATCAACAGTTTGGGCTTGACCTCTAGAACTTGGGCAGCGAGAGCTTCGTAGTCAATTTGTTTATCTTCTGGCGACACTTGGTAGGACACTACGTTGTAAAGTTGCCCAGAAAAATTGACGGGAGAACCGTGCGTAAGGTGTCCGCCGTGGCTCAAATCCATGCCCATGATAGTATCACCTGGTTCAAGCAAAGCCATGTACACAGCCATGTTGGCTTGACTGCCCGAATGCGGTTGGACATTGGCGTACTCACAGTCAAATAATTCACAAACCCTAGCGATAGCGAGCTTTTCCACCTTGTCTACAACTTCGCAACCCCCGTAGTAGCGTGCATCGGGGTAGCCTTCGGCGTATTTATTGGTCAAGGTCGATCCCATCGCTTCTAAAACAGCGGGCGAGACAATATTTTCAGAGGCAATTAATTCTAGGTTATTTTGCTGTCGTGTGGTTTCGTCGGCAATAATCTTAAAAACGTCTGCATCGTGATTCATTAACTGTGAGGACATGGACTTCTCCTTGTGAAAATATTGTGTGTTTAATCATTTCAATTTATCACACTATAGGATGAATTGTCAAGTATTTAATTCGGTGATGCGTAAAATATTCGCTTCATATGTTGTTAATCTATTGTTTCTTCTTAAAATGATATCTAAAATGAAACGAGGCCTATGAAGAAAGATTTTTTTTTGATCGTTCATAATGATGATCACACCAGCACCACCCCCATTTTAATCAAAGAAATAACTCTTTACTTGAGCGAACAAGGTTTTCGCTACGAAGTGGCAGAACTCGATACCATCACCGACGACTTTGACACGACACGTTTTTCGTTGATTTTTGTTTTGGGTGGCGACGGCACGGTGCTGTCCATTGGGCGTAAGACAAAATCCGTTCCCATCTTGCCAATAAACACGGGACATTTGGGCTTTATTGCAGGCGTTGTTTCCAGCGAGTGGCAATTCATTTTTGAAGAATATCTGAACAAACGCATCAAACCGCAAGAACGGCTCACCTTACAGGTTGAGGTCAAGCGTGGAGATAAGACCGTTTTTCGTTCCCGTGGCTTTAACGACATTGTGATTAGTGGAGGTGGCGCCCCCCGACTCATTGATTTATGCCTGACATTAGAAGAAGATGAAAAGTGTGAATACCGCTGTGACGGACTCATTTTTGCGACACCCACGGGTTCCACAGCGTATTCGCTTTCGGCAGGCGGGCCGTTGTTATACCCTAAAATGGACGCTATTTTACTGACGCCTTTGGCCGCATTTTCACTTTCCAACAGGCCTCTCGTCCTTCCTGCAACACACAAAATCTGCATTCAAAGCGGTGAGAAATCAGCCATACTTTTGAGCATTGATGGACAAGAATCTTATCCCATAGAGCCTCAGGATGAAGTTTTCGTCTCTAAGGCTGCCGATCACGTGATTTTGGTGCTTTCGCCTAAAACCCACAACTTTTATGACGTACTCAGAGAAAAACTCGGATGGCGGGGAGGAATTAATGCTTAAGACGCTGGTTCTACAAAACTACATATTGTTGTCCAATACCGAGATTGATTTTAGCGTTAATTTCAACTTGCTTTCGGGCGAAACAGGGGCGGGGAAGTCTATTTTATTGACAGCGATTGCCGCTTTGCTGGGCAAAAAAGTTACGACGGACATCATTGCGAAAGGCGAAGAAGAAGCTATTATTTCGGCCATCTGCATCATTTTGCCCAATACACTCGCTGCGCACTGGTTGAAAAAGAAGGGCTTTCAGCACGACGGCGAAATTTCCTTGCGACGCATCATCAAGCATCAGGGGCGCAATTCCGTCTACCTGCAAGGACAGGCTATCACCATCGTTGAGCTTGAAGAATTTAGCTCGCTTTTATTTGATCTGCACAGTCAACACGAAAACCAATCACTTTTTTCCACGCTCAATCAACGCCGTTTAATGGATAACTATCTGGAATTGAACGAGGACATCGCCGTCTATCAAGGCTATTATAAGCGTGTGAAGGCATTGCGTGACGAAGAGCAAGTGTTGCAAGAGGCGCAAGCAGAGCAACTGCGTGAAAAAGAATTGCTCGAATTCGCCATAGAAGAGATACAACAATTGGAGCTAGAGGTGGGCGAAGATGCTGTGTTACGGCAAAAGATCATACGCTTATCTCAGCATGAAAAGATCACGGCATATCTCACCGAAATTGACCAAGAAGGGCAGACGCTCATTCATGCCATGAAAAACATCACGCTCGCTTTCCCCAAATTGAGTGACATTGATGCGAGCTTTGCTTCTTTAGATGAGCGAACGACGTCGCTGTTTTACGAACTAGAAGATATTCAACAACAGGTTAGAGCGCACTTGATTGATACGCCCGAAAACAATGATGAATTAGAAACACTTTTAGCCAGAGAAAGCAAAATACAGTCTTTGAAAAAGAAGTACGGCAACTCTATTAACGAGATACTTGATTATGCTGAACAGTCGTCTCAGACCTTGGCGACGTTAGAACAGAGCGGCGAAAGGCTAGCCAATATTACCGCAGAAATGAAAGAGCAAGAGCAGGCCATGATAGATTGCGCCGAAGTGATTTCGCAGAAAAGAAAGGCGGGCAGCACTCAGATTGTCGCTCAAATTACAGCGACCTTGCAGGATCTGGGCATGAAATACGCGCAGTTTCAGGTGACGGTTTCTGATTTGCAGAGAAAAAATGACGTTGCTTATGGGCTTTCAGGCAAGGACGAAGTTGAATTTTGGCTGCTTCCTCATAGTGGAACGAACCTCAAGAAGCTGAAGGAAATTGCGTCGGGTGGTGAGATTGCCCGTGTGATGTTGGCGATCAAGAGTTTGCTCGCTCAAAGTGATTCTATGCAGACTCTCATTTTCGACGAAATAGACACGGGTATAGGTGGCGAAGTTGCGGTGGCTGTGGGCAAATACATACGCCAGCTTGCGCAGTATAAACAGGTGATTTGTATCACGCATTTGGCGTCCATTGCCAGTTTTGCGGATCACCACCTCCTTGTCAAAAAAACCAGCGACACAGAGCATACGCAAACAACCATCACTTCTTTGGACGCTACAGAAAGGGTCAACGAAATTGCTCGCATGCTTTCGGGAAATACAGATGCCGTTTCAGTGCAACACGCACAGTCTTTATTGGCGCAAAATAAGATAGATTCATAGGCCGAATTACATTTTGAAAGCATGGTAAAAAATGGCATAAAAGAATGTCGTTTTTATTAAAAGGAGTTATACATGAAATACAATTTTGACAAGGTTGTTGACCGCAAAGGGACAGATAGCATAAAGTGGGAAAAGGTCAGCCAATTTGTTCCTGATGCATCAGAAGACGTGTTGCCTCTGTGGGTGGCAGATATGGATTTTCCCTGCTCGCCAGTAATTATAGACGCAATAAAAAAGAGAGCGGATAAACAAATATTTGGCTACTGTCATAGCTCAAACGATGCCTTTTTGAACAGTGTTACAGCATGGTTTGCGCGTCGATTTGATTGGTCTGTGCCTCAAGAAAGCATTGTTTATAGCCCTGGCATTGTTCCTGCATTAGGATTTTTGACTAATATCCTTACCAAGGAAAATGAAAATATAGTAGTGCAACGCCCCGTTTATCACCCCTTTTCTAGCATAATTGAAAATAATAATCGTAGGCTAGTGAACAATGCCTTGCATTATGAAAATGGCGACTATACCATGGATCTTGACGATCTAGAAGATAAATTTAAGCTAAGGGCAACAACGACAATTTTTTTCTGTAGCCCTCATAATCCCTCAGGGCGAGTGTGGTCTGTTGAAGAATTGACAGCATTTGTCGCACTCTGCAAAAAGTACGATATCTGTATCATTTCTGATGAAATTCACTCTGATCTTGTAAGAAAAGACCTTGCGCACACGCCATTAGAAAAGATTGACCCATCGTATAAACACAAGATTATCACCTGCACTTCTCCCAGTAAATCATTCAATCTGGCGGGCTTACAGATCTCCAATATCATTATTCATGATGAAAGTCTGAGAGTCTTATGGAATGAGTTTGCGGGGGGTCGATTTGGCATGGGGCATCCCAATGCCTTTGCACTAACTGCTTGCCAAGTGGCATATAATGAAGCAGAAGATTGGCTCGATCAGGTAAACGTCTACATAGATGCTAATTTTGACTATATCGCACGCTTTCTTCGTGAAAAACTTCCCCAAATAAAATTGATAGACAGGCAAGGAACATACTTGGCTTGGTTGGATATGAATGCGTACAAACTTTCCAATGAAGCGTTGAGGCTCAAAATAGTTAAAGAAGCTAATCTCGCTTTCAATGACGGTTATATATTTGGCGAAGAAGGTTCAGGCTTTCAGCGTATCAATCTTGCTTGTCCTCGTAGCCTTGTAGAAAAATGTATGATTTCACTAGAACAAGTGTTCAGTGCATTAGAAAAATAATACTAGAAATAAAATAGGTGTTAGTACTGTACTACATGATAAAA
>CAYRNA010000028.1:4603-21245 GCA_964425555.1 uncultured Spirochaetales bacterium | reverse complement strand
TTTTTGTGACCTCAGTTGTACTGTCATTTCCTTGGAATAGAGAGAAAGCAGCTTCATTGACAGCTAACCTTGACCGTCAACTAGAGCTAGTGGATTTTTTTTTAGAACTAAAAGAGGAAGCAAACAAGTACCTCTTAATGAGAATTGACATTACCGATAACATTAAAATGATAGATAAGAATAAAAAATATATAGAGAAAAAAGCCTTAGAAACAAATTGGTTAATCTTCATTTCTGTGTTGGGCATATTACTCCTTTTGTTTTCTTCCTTTATTCCTCTTTGGGATTCTTGGCAGTAGGGTCGATCTTTACTTCTCGAGAAAAATTTAGAGAATGTTCGGTTTTTTGTGATTCCCTTAGGCTTTTGGTAAGGATTTTAGAAGAGGGACTCGATTTTATTCTAAGCCCTTCTAACCGTTTTGGATCAATTGTAGATATTGGTTTTTTCTTTTTTTCGTCACTCATATTCTTCCCCTTGTATTATTGTTTCTATGATTGTAATAATCCAATGATAATATAATAAATTGGTGAGATCAATCCCCCCGCAATTCACACTGTCATTTACAACAAAATCAAACAAATAAAATATTTAAATTGCTCTTTTGCTTTTTCTCTGGTATACTCATAAACAAGGTTAGCCACTTTTGCTAGCTTACATTTATTGGAGCAGACAATGAAACAGACAGCACTTTACTCTTCGCATCTTGCACGCAAGGCCAAAATGGTGCCTTTTGCAGACTGGCAGATGCCACTTTATTATGACTCGGGCGCTATAGAAGAGCACCTTTTGGTGAGGCGTAGTGCGGGACTTTTCGACGTTTCGCACATGGGGTTTTAGAAAGTTTTTATATGGAAGAATTTCAATTATCATTATTGCCTCCACATGCAGATTGCGAAACAACTGCTATTCTCAAAGCGTTGAACAAGGCTTCTCGTTCCTTGGGCCAATTGAAAGGTGAGATTTCCAAAATACCTAATTCCCAAATTTTAATCGAAACGCTCATACTACAAGAGGCAAAAGACAGTAATGCCATTGAAAATATTGTTACAACTGATGACGAAATATATCAAGCATCTATTGATGAAACTATAGCCTCCCTCACCGCCAAAGAAGCAATCAATTACGCCAGTGCCATAAAATTCGGTTTAGATATTGTGAGCAAAAAAAAATTATTGACGGTCAATGACATTAAAAAAATTCAATGCATCATTTCTCCTAATAATCCTGTTAGAGAATGGCCTGGAACGGTTTTGAAGAACCCACAAACGGAAGAGGTTGTCTATACACCACCGCAAAGTCATGATCTCATTTTAGAGTTACTTTCCAATTTTGAATGCTATGTTAACGATGCCGATTTTCACAATATTGACAGCCTTATCAAAATGCCCATCATTCATTATCAATTTGAAAGCATACATCCCTTTTATGATGGCAATGGTAGAACGGGTAGGCTGTTAAATATTTTATACTTGGTGCAACAAAATTTACTAGATATTCCTGTCTTGTATTTGAGTAGTTATATTATTCAAAATAAAGGTGATTATTACAGATTGTTACAAGAAGTGAGAACTAAAAATGCATGGGAAGAATGGATAGTCTGGATGCTCTATGGTGTCGAAAAAACAGCACAAGAAACTATTGTTATTGTCAATCATATTGAAAAATTAATGATGGAATATAAAGCTATCATAAAAGATAAGTTTTCTTTTTATAGTCATGATTTAATCAATATTTTATTTAAACACCCTTATACCAAAATAGATTTTTTAGAGAAAGAGTTGGGAATACATAGACGAACGGCTGCAAATTATCTCAACAGTTTAGCAAATGAAGGCTTATTAACAAAAATAAAAGTGGGTAAAAGCAATTACTACATCAATAGACCTCTACTAAAGTTATTAAAAGAGAGATAAGGTGTGCAAATAACGTAGTACAAAATGTACACTTTCGTTACCACGTTTTTAAGACGTGAACAAAAATACGCATTTTCTCTACCACGTTAAGAAAAATATATTAAAAAAGTAGGAATATAGAATCATTATGGAATTGAAAAGCTACCAAAAAAAGTCATAGAAAATCTTGAAGAATACTTAGAATACGTTCAAGAACATAAAAATATATCTACGGCTTTTAATCAATATTGGGCGGATTAGGGCGTTGTCAAAGAACAATTGAGTATTTTTGTGCTGAGTTTTGCTAGCTTGAGAGCCAAAAATAATTGGAAATTACATATCAAAGAGAATGGCAAAGAGAAGAACGCAGACCCCATCGAATAAGTCAAAGTATTAAGGGAGATAAAAACAATCACACCCCCCCCGCAATTTACACTATCATTTATAACAAAATCAAACAAATAAAATATTTAAATTGCTCTTTTGCTTTTTCTCTGGTATACTCATAAACAAGGTTAGCCACTTTTGCTAGCTTACATTTATTGGAGCAGACAATGAAACAGACAGCACTTTACTCTTCGCATCTTGCACGCAAGGCCAAAATGGTGCCTTTTGCAGACTGGCAGATGCCACTTTATTATGACTCGGGCGCTATAGAAGAGCACCTTTTGGTGAGGCGTAGTGCGGGACTTTTCGACGTTTCGCACATGGGACGCTTTGAGATTGAGGGCGTCGACAGTTTACGTTTTCTTGACAGGGTGCTGACTTCGGCTATTACTAGTTTGGAGGTGGGTTTTTCTTGTTACGGCTTGTTGCTGAATGAGCAAGGCTTTATTTTGGACGACGTTTTCCTTTACCGTTTGCAAGCGCAAAAATGGATGTTGGTTGTCAATGCGTCCAATAGGGAGAAAGATTGCCGCTGGCTGGAACAACAAGCCACGGGTTTTGATGTCAGTCTTGTCGATAGATCTGATGAAAGTTCTCTTTTCGCACTGCAAGGCCCCAAGGTGATAGAATCTTTGGGGAAATTGCTGGGCGAAGATCTCAGCGATTGGGCTCGTTTCAGCAGTAAAGAAATGCGTTTGGGCGATATTGATTTTTGGGCGGGACGCACAGGTTATACGGGTGAGGACGGCATAGAAATTTTCGTACAAAATGATGTCGCTTTGGCGTTGTGGGAGCGTTTGTTGACAGACATGGCGACACATTGCGAGATAGGCGTTTGTGGCTTGGCGAGCCGTGATAGTTTACGATTTGAGCCAGGCTTTCCCCTTTATGGTCATGAAATTGACGAAACGATCAAGCCGCCTCAGGCATTGCTGAAGTGGGCGTGCGATATGAACAGCGACTTTATAGGCAAAGAAGCGGTGAGTCAGTTGCTACAAGAGGGGCTGACAAACAAGCTGGTCAGTTTCGAGCTGCTAGACAAAGGCATAGCGAGAGAAAACTACGAGGTATTTTCTGCGGACGGCACAAAGATTGGTCGGGTTACGACGGGATTGTATGCGCCTACTTTGGGGAAATATTGCGGCAACGCTTATGTGCAAAAAGAATGGAGTGCCGTGGGGCAGGAAATTTTCATTGATATTAGAGGAAAACACAAGCGGGCGCAAATATTAAAACGCCCTTTATATAAACCAAGCTATCGTTGAAGGAGCGAAGAAATGTCAGAAAAATACAGTAAAAGCCACGAATGGGCAAAGCAAGAAGAAGATGTACTTGTGATTGGAATTAGCGAGCATGCTCAGTCTCAACTGGGCGATATTGTCTATGTGGAATTGCCCGAAGTGGGAGATTCTTTTGAGCAGGGCGTGTCCTTTAGCGTACTTGAATCGGTGAAATCTGCCAATGATCTTTATCTGCCTGTTGCGGGGGAAATTGTCGCTGTCAATGAAGAGCTAGAAGATAATCCTAGCCTTGTCAATTCTTCGCCATTAAACGAGGGGTGGATCTGCAAGATTAAGCCTGCGTCCATTGATTTGAGCGGTCTTTTGACTGTGGATGAATACACCAAAATTATTAGCGAAGAAGAGTAGCCCTCTTTGATTTTCAGGAAAAAATTATGAGTTATATCCCCCATACCGCAAGTGACAAACAACAAATGTTGCAAACAGTCGGTCTTAATTCTGTGCAAGAACTTTTTGATGTGATTCCTGCGGCATACCGTTATCCCAAGGTTGATATTGCAGAGGGAGTTTCAGAGCAGGAAGTTTTACAGCAGTTGAAGTCTTTGGCGAAAAAGAATGACACCACAGACGATACGCTATGGTTTTTAGGAGCGGGCATTTACAGGCATTATAGCCCTGCGATAGTCGATTCCATTCTTTCTCGGGGGGAGTTTCTCACAACATATACGCCTTATCAGCCAGAAGTCAGCCAAGGAACTTTGCAGGCAATTTTTGAATTTCAGAGCATGGTCGCAGAAATTTTTGACATGGAAGTTGTCAACGCTTCGCATTATGATGGCGCAACGGCTATGGCAGAAGCGGCGATAATGGGGCTGAAAAATTCTAAGCGCAACAAAATTATTCTTGACGGCGTCCATCCTCATTCTAAAGAGGTTGTGGCAAGCTATCTTGTGGGGACTGAAGGCGTGCTTTATGACGGCGAACTGGACGAAGAGACGGCGTGTTATATTGTGGCTTATCCTAGTTTTACGGGCGACTTAAAAGACCTGAAAGCTCTGGGCGCAAAGGTGCACGCTATGGGCGCTCTCTTTGTCGTACACGCCGATCCTCTCTGTGCTAGCTTGTTTACGCCTCCTGGTGAGGCACAGGCAGACATTGTTACGGGTGAAGGTCAGAGTCTAGGTTTAGCCAGTTATTTTGGTGGCGCTACTCTGGGGCTTTTTGCGGTGACAAAAAAACTCATTCGCAAAATGCCTGGTCGTGTCATAGGTCAAACTTCCGATCCTTCGGGACGTGAAGGATGCGTACTCACTTTTGCCGCTCGAGAGCAACACATTCGCCGTGACAAAGCGACCAGCAACATTTGTTCTAATCAAGGACTTATGGCTTTGGCTGCTTCCATTTATATGGCGAGCATGGGTAAAAATGGTCTGCGAGATGTGGCGAAATTGTGTTACGAAAAGGCGTGTTATGCCGCTGCTGAAATTGCGCAAATTCCTTCGTGTACACTCATCAACGAGGGGCTCTTCTTTAGGGAATTTGTCATTGACGTGGGACAAAATGCAGAGGACGTCGTCAGCAGGCTGAAAACACAACACGACATTACCGCAGGGCTGGCCTTGGGGCAATATTTTCCAGACAAACAGCATCAAATACTCATTTGCGTGACGGAAATCAACACGAAAGCAGAAATAGACAGCCTTGTAGTCGCATTAAAAGAGGTGTTAGCATGAGTTTATCGTCAACGACAAAAATTTCATCCTTATGGGATTATTCATCGACAGAGCGACGAGGCATAGATTTGCCCGAATGTGACGTGCCGTCTGTGGATATTCCCGTTGAATTTCAGCGTAAGACCTCCGCCAATCTTCCCGAAGTCAGCGAACTCGATATCGTGCGACATTACACACGCCTTTCACAACTGAACTTTAGCATAGACACAGAGTTTTATCCTCTGGGTTCATGCACCATGAAGTACAACCCCCGCATCAATGAAAAAGTGGCAGGACTCGACGGCTTTGCCCAGACTCATCCCCTGCAAGATGACGCCGACGTTCAGGGCAATTTGGAGTTGATATACAAGCTGCAAAGCTCCCTCGCCGAACTGGGCGGATTCACTGCCGCAAGCGTGCAACCTTCCGCAGGCGCTCAAGGCGAACTCGCTGGTGTACTGATGATTAAGCAATATCATTTGCAAAATGAAGGTGACGACGGCAAACGAACCAAAATACTCATTCCCGATTCGGCGCATGGAACCAATCCTGCGACGGTCTCTATGGCGGGTTATCAGGTTGTCGAAATCCCTTCGGATGAACGGGGGAATATGGATATAGTCAAGCTCAAAGAAGCGTGCGATGACACGATTGCTGGCTTGATGATTACCAATCCCAATACGCTGGGCCTCTTCGAAGAAAACATAGAAGAAGTGGTTGCCTTGGTTCATGGTTGCGGTGGGCTGATCTACGGAGACGGCGCTAATATGAATGCCATTATGGGCATAGTCAAACCAGCCGATTTGGGCATAGACGTGATGCACTACAACTTGCACAAAACCTTCAGCACGCCTCATGGTGGCGGTGGACCTGGTGCTGGCCCCGTTGTCGTCAACGAGAAGTTGCAAGATTTCTTGCCCGGCCCCATCGTAGTGAAAGAGGGCGCACGCTACAAACGCATGATGCCAAGCAAGAGCATAGGTCGCTTGCGAAATTATGACGGTAATTTTGGTGTTCTCGTCAGAGCCTACACTTATCTTGTGGCAATGGGCAGAGATGGTCTCACCCACGTTGCCGAAATGGCGGTGTTGAACGCCAATTATTTGCGTGTTCTCGTCAAAGATTCTTTGCCCACGTGGTACGATCGCAGCTGCATGCACGAATTTGTCAGCTCGGGAGCGAAGATAGCCAAAGACATACAAACCTTGGACATTGCCAAGCGCCTGATTGATTATGGCTTTCATCCGCCGACCATTTATTTCCCCCTCATCGTTCCACAAGCGATTATGATAGAACCGACGGAAACAGAAAGCAAAGAAACGATAGAAAGTTTCGCCAAAGCGCTGAATAATATTGTCAAAGAAGCGCAGGAAACGCCCGCTCTTTTGCATAATGCCCCACATGAAAAGTCTGTCTCTCGCCTAGATGAAGTGAAGGCGGTGAAGGAACCCGTGTTGAAAAGAACAGAATAACGATTGGGCTTGTATGGCTTGTAAGTCCATTTCGTTGTGAAAGAATAAGAGAAATGGCTATATTTTGCAGTGTTTTTTTATAGCCAATTTCCATCGTTGAGCCTTGCTTAAATGAATGAATTTGGCTAGTCTTTTACACTATAATGTGTTAGTTTATTAAACGAAAGGGAATTGATATGCAAAAAGATTTAGCTATTATTGTACTTGCAGCAGGTATGGGAAGTCGTTACGGCTCGTTAAAACAACTCGATGGTCTAGGCCCTCATGACGAAGTATTGCTTGAGTTTGGCTTGTACGATGCCATTAAAGCAGGTTTTAATCATGTCGTTTTCGTTATCAGAGAAGAACTTGAAAGTGATTTTAGAGAACGCTTCGGTACCATTTTAGAAAACCGTGTCAAAGTCAGCTACGTGCATCAAAAATTGGATGATATCCCTGCAGGTGTCACCGTTGATGTGAAACGTGAAAAACCGTGGGGAACGGCGCACGCTATGTTAGCCGCAAGAAATGTGGTAGATTCTCCTTTTATTATTATTAATGCAGACGATTATTACGGCTTTCAAGCCTACAAAATTATGGGCGACAAACTGAGACAGGGCATAGGTAATAGCGACGCTCTTATCGCTGGTTATCCCATCATCAATACGCTTTCAGAACACGGCACGGTTTCACGTGGCGTTTGTGCTTTGAACAGCGATAAAACCCTCCAGTCTATTGTTGAACGCACAAAAATTGGCCTTAATAAAGGCGCTGTTTACTTTGAAGAAGACGGCAAGCAATTTGACCTCACAGGAAAAGAAGAAGTTTCCATGAACCTCATTGGTTTTGGTAAAGATTTTTTTGCCATCACCATGGATTATTTCAAAGACTTTTTAGCCAAAAATAAAGACGATCTCAAGAGCGAATTCTTTTTACCCCTCATTTTGAATCGTTTAGTCGAGGAAAAAAAAGGTAAAGTCTTTGTCGAAACAACGCCTGAAACTTGGTTTGGTGTAACTTACAAAGAAGACAGACCTGTGGTTGTAAAACGTTTGCAAGATTTGAGTGACGAAGGTAAATATCCACAACCACTTTGGCAATAATCAATCAAGGAAAATAGAGGCGGAAAACATCATGCAAGAGAAAACCCGTAATATAGAAGAACTCGTTTCTTATCTTTATCCCACAGAAAAGAATCTTGTTGAGCAGATACAAAATGTGGTGCAGTCGTGGCGTGATAAAATGCCTGAGACTGTGTTTTCTCGGCAAAATGATGAAACTCTGAATGTTGATGAAAGGGATGCCATACTCATAACTTATGCGCATTCTTTGTATAAAGATAATCACAAAACTGAGCCTTATCTGACGCCCTTGCAGGTCTTAAATGAGTTTAGCTGCAAATACTTGCAAGAGCGATTTTCCGCCATCCATTTACTGCCCTTTTATCCTTACACTTCAGACGACGGATTTTCTATCGTTGACTACAGACAAGTCGATAATGCCAATGGAACGTGGCAAGATGTGCAGACGCTGAGCCAATCATTTAAACTCATGTTTGACTTTGTCCTCAATCATTGTAGCGCACAAAGCGAATGGTTTATAGAATACCTCAAGGACAATCCTCTGTACAAGGATTATTTTATTTCCGTTGATCCCCAGACCGATTTGAGTCAAGTTTTTCGACCTCGAGCCTTGCCTCTTTTGCATAAGTTTGAAGCACAATCGGGTGAAAAATGGGTATGGACAACCTTTAGCCGTGACCAAGTTGACCTCAACTTTTCCAATAGCAAAGTTCTGCTCGATTTCATAGATATTCTGCTATTTTATGTATCGCAAGGTGCCCAGTTTATTCGTCTCGATGCCGTTGGTTTTTTGTGGAAAATTATAGGCACAAACTGCATGCACTTGGAGCAAACTCACGCCGTAGTACAATTGTTTCGTCAAGTACTGGGTGAAATAGCCCCACAAGTGGTCATCATCACCGAAACAAATGTACCGCACAAAGAAAATATCAGTTATTTTGGTAACGGTCAAAATGAAGCCCACATGGTCTATCAGTTTGCGTTGCCGCCCCTCACGTTGGACGCCTTTATTCGAGGCGATAGCCGACACTTACAAAAATGGGCGGGCAGCCTTCCCGTGCGAGAAACTCACAATTCTTACTTCAATTTCCTCGCTTCTCACGACGGTGTTGGCGTCCTTGCGGCGAAAGACTATCTGACAACAGAGCAACTCGATCAATTGCAACGGGTTGTTATAGAGCGTGGTGGTCGTGTGTCTCTCAAAGATACGCCGACAGGGCCTGTTCCTTACGAATTGAATATCAATTATCGTAGTGCAATTTCTGATCCTAGCTTGAGCAGTGAATTACAAATTAAGCAATTTATCGCTTCGCAAGCGGTGATGTTGAGTATGCGGGGAGTTCCGGGGATTTATATTCATTCTTTGATCGGCTCTTTAAACTGGCAAGAAGGGGTGGAATTGAGCAAGCAAAACCGTTCCATCAACAGACAAACTCTAGAGATTACAGAATTGGAAAGTGAGTTGATCAATCAAAGTTCATCACGCTATTTTGTCTTTTCATTCTACTTGAAATTGCTCAATATTAGACGCCAAGAATCCCTTTTTGATCCCAAAGTATCGCAAGAAATCATCGCAAGCGATAAAAGTTTGTTCGTGATAAAACGATTTGACGAAAAAAATAGCTTGTACGCCATCATAAATATGACAGCCGAGAAACAGTCTTTCAGCTTGACTTCAGCAGGAACATCGGCAGCGGTGGATCTTATTAGCGAAGAAAAATGTCCGCTCGACGACGTTGAGCTTGCGCCTTTTGCGGTGCGCTGGTTGAAAGTATAATCCTTTTAATTACAGTATAAACAAAGTGAAAATGAGATCTTATAAAATGAAATATATTATACTTGCGACTTTGTTGTTATTTTCTTGCAACAAAGAAGATAGTAGCAACAAGCTCAGTGATGCAGAAATTTTGAACGGACAATGGAGTGACATTGTTAACGAAGCGCGTGGACAAACCGTCTATTGGCACGGCTACGGTGGCAGTCTCACTACCAATAAACTGGTCGACGACGTCATCATTCCCATCGCCAAAGACGAGTACGGTATCACGCTGGAAAGGGTAGGCATCAATGATGTCGGCGAAGCGGTCAATAGAGTTTTGGCTGAGAAAAGAGCGGGAAAATTGTCCAAGGGTGCGGTTGATTTATTGTGGATTAACGCCGCCAATTTCTTGAAATTAAGAGATGGCGAAAGTCTCTTTAGCGGTTGGAGTCAAAACTTACCCAATGCTCGTTATCTCGACCTTAATAACACCGCAATCTCTCATGATGCAGGAAACCTCATCGCTGGGGATGAATCGCCGTGGGCTACGACAGTTGCCATGACCATTTATGATAGCGAAAGGACAGACGTAAAAACGCTCCCGACAACCTTTTCCGAAATAGTGGCGTGGGCCAAAGCTCATCCAGGACGTTATACCTTTATTGGTCCGCCTCAATTTTATGGCGTGAGACAGATTAAAGAGTGGATGTACGAAGTCACGCAAGGGGCCGTCTTTGATCTCGATTTTGAAAGCACGAGTAAAGATGATTTTTATCAAATGACAAAAGAAGTGTGGGATGGCATTGCTGAAATGCGACCTTATTTATGGATGGAAGGCATGACTTTTCCCAGAGACACGGCGACGCTCAACAAATTGTTTCGCAACAATGAAATTGACATGAGCTATATCTTTTCGGGCTATGGTATCAAGGGTGCTTTAGAGAATAACAGCCTGCCACCAACGGCGAAAGTTTTCTTGAAAAAGACGTCTATTGCGGACGCAAATTTTGTAGCGATTCCTTTTAATTCTTCTAATAAAGCGGCATCCATGGTTGTTGCTAATATTCTTTTGCGACCAGAAGTGCAGATTAAGGCCATAGAAATTAATCAAAATGGTTTAGTGCTGGACACCGCTGCTTTTAACGAAGAACAGCGACAATTATTGGCAGAAGCGATTGCGACTCTACCCGCAGGTTCTTATGTTACAGAAGCAGAAAAAAAGGCTTCGCAAGTGCCAGAGTTCAATTCGGTTTTTAACCAATATATTATAGAAATTTGGAATGATCTTTTTCAGAACTAATCAATTGAGCAACCTCCCCAAATGAAAAAACTAAAAACCTCCACCAGCATCATATTATTTGTGTCCGTGTTTATTCTTAGCACGGTATTTACCTGTAGTCTCGTTTTTGGCGTCATGCAGAGTTTAGACTACTTTCCCCTTGCTGGAGAAAGTGATTTGAGCTTTGCGCATTATACGAATTTATTGCACGATAGCTTATTCTGGAAGTCTTTGTTGTACACTATTTATCTCGCTGTGGCAGCCGTTTTGATTTCTGTGATAGGAGCCATAGTCATCGCCATGAGCTTGCGGCATAATTTCCGCCATAAAAAAATAGTATTATTTATTTATCAGTTAAGCCTGCCTATTCCTCATCTTGTGAGTGCTATTATGATCTTATTTGCCTTTTCGCAAACGGGCGTGATTGCGACCATCGCGGCAAATCTAGGATGGTTGGAAGACGCTAACAATTTCCCCAAATTGATTTATGATGATTGGGGCATAGGCATTATTGCGTCTCTGGCGTGGAAATTCATACCCTTTATTGGCGTGGCCATCTTGGGGATTTTGCAAGTGACAGGCCGTGAATACGAAGAACAAGCGATGAGCTTGGGCGCAAATGCGTGGCATCGTTTTGCGGATGTTCTCTTTCCGCTGATGTGTCCAGCCATCATTTCAACAACCTTACTCGCTTTTCCCTATGCTTTTGGTGTTTTTGAAATACCCTTTCTGCTGTCAGGAAATTTCCCCATTCCCGTTTCTCTTCTTGCGAATAACGAATTCAATTCTATCACTTCTGGAAGGCAACCCGTCGCTATGGCCATGGTCGTGGTGATGCTCTTGGCGCTATTTTTGCTCATGCTCTTATTTAAATTTATGTTTCAAGCGATGTTTCGTTTGCCTAGCGAGGACAAGGTCGATGAAAAACCGTATTTATCATAAATCCATCATCTTAATAACGGTTCTCTACGTTGTTCTTCCTTACATTCCCCTTGTGCTATGGTCAGTCAGTGGACAGTGGAATTTTCCCACTTTAGTCCCCGAATTCAGCCTGCGAACATGGAAATATATATTTCAAAGTAATGAAATTATACGCTCTCTAGGCATGAGTGTGTTCATTTCAACCAGCGTCACGCTGTTATCTTTATTTGTGGGATTGCCCATTAGTCGCATCTTGGGCTTGTATAATTTTAAGGGGAAATGGTGGATCAGGTTTTTTGTGATCTTACCCGCAATCGTTCCTTCTATCGCTGTCGGTATGGGCTTGCAAATCATGTTCATTCGCATGGGCTTAGACTCCACTGTTTTTGGTGTGATTTTAGCACAGATGATACCCAGTCTACCTTATATGATTCTCAATCTTTCCAGTGTTTTCAGTAATTATTCTTTGGGATACGAAGAACAAGCGACCATGTTGGGGGCTTCGACTTTGACCCGCATCACCCAAATTACATTGCCAGCGATATTGCCCGGCCTCGTCGTTGCCTGTCTCTATACTTTCATTGTTTCATGGTCACAATATCTCTTGACTTTGATGATAGGTGGGGGTAGAATCAAAACCCTAACTATTTTGCTTTTTTCTTACTTATTTAGCGGTGATTATGCTTTGGCGGCAACGACTGCGATTTTGTTTATTTTCCCTGCACTATTTTTAGTATGGTTATCGTCGCATGTTTTCGCCAACAAAAAGAAGGAAATTCTTACACAAAGAGTTTTGTAATTTATGAGCCATTTAATATTAAAAGATCTTGATAAAACTTATTGGGGACAAAAAATCAGTGTCGTGAACAATCTGAATATTGAAATTCAGAAAGGTGAACTTGTGGCGCTGGTTGGACCGAGTGGTTGTGGAAAAAGCACCACTCTGCGCATGATTGCGGGTTTAGAAACACCCACCAATGGCGATATTTTGTTCAACCAAGAATCTGTGGTAGCGCTCCCGCCTGAGAAACGAAATGTTTCCATGGTCTTTCAAAAACCGCTGCTTTTTCCCAATATGAACATACAAGAAAATGTTGCTTTTGGTCTGAAGATGCGCAAGGTGAATAAAACACAACGATTATCACAAGCGAGCGAAATGCTTGCAAAAGTAAAGTTGAAAGGCTATGATTTTCGTCGCTCGGATGAACTTTCGGGAGGGCAAGAACAACGGGTTTCATTGGCCCGTGGTTTGGCTGTTGAGCCTCAAATATTCTTGCTGGATGAACCGCTGAGTGCCTTGGATGTTGAACTTCGCATAGAAATGCGCGATCTTATTCGGGACATACAAAAAGAAATGGAAATCACCACCGTCTTCGTCACCCATGACCAAGAAGAAGCGGTGATGCTTGCTGATAGAATAGCGCTTATGTTTGACGGCGAAATTGTTCAGTTTGACAAACCTAGCAAATTTTATGAGCAGCCCAAAACAAAGCGGGTAGCAGAGTTTTTTGGAGCAGAAAACTTTATTGAAGCGACGCAAATCGACCAAAAAATCATGAGCGTTTTGGGTGAATATCATTGCCCCCAATTAGAGTCGCAGCAAAGAAATGCGTGGCTGGTTATACGCCCCGAGAATATAGTGGAAAGCGATGATGATGATGCTCTAGAAGGTGAGGTTTTTCACAAAAGTTTTAGGGGAACCTACATTCAATACAAGGTCAAAATATTTGATTCTAGTTTAGTGTTGTTCACAGATCCTTCCTCGCATTACGACGTGGGCGATAGCCTGCGGTTTAAACTGAAAGTAGATAAATTATGGGCTCTCCATCGTGAAGAATAAGACAAATATGAAACGACAAAAAGTTATTTTAGACACTGATAATACCATGGGTGTTTATGGCTGTGATATCGATGACGGACTCACATTCCTTTATTTATATGGACACAAAGAAATAGAGCTATTAGGACTGACAACCACGCATGGAAACAATAGATTAGAAGTGGTCTACGGCACCACCTACAAGATGTTTCAGGAGCTTAGCATAGATTTACCGCTGTTGAAATCAGGGCGAACCCCCGATCAACTTGAAAATGATGCGGTAGATTTTTTGGTAGAACAGGTCAACGCTTATCCCAATGAAATTGTTATCATAGGCCTAGGGGCAACAACCAATTTATACGGTGCGTGGTTAAAAGACAAGGGTTTTTTCAAAAAAATTAAACGTCTTATCTTGATGGGTGGGGTGCATGAACCCTTGCTTATTAATGGTAATGCGTGCCATGAACTCAATTTTTCGTGCAACGCCCTTGCCACTTACAATGTTCTCACACATGCGGAAAATGTGAGCCTGTTATCTGCGCAAACAACCTTGCAAGCCTATTGGAGCGAAGAAGAGGAAGCGCGTTTGTATGCGTTGAATACTCCTTTGGCCTATTACCTACAACCCATGATTAGCTACTGGATGGATTTGAACCAAGAGTGGTACAAAGAACACCGTTGCTTTTACAACTGGGATCTCGTCACAGCCATTTATCTCACGAATCCAGAATTATTCTTAACAGAACAAATAAACATTGAGGTCGACGCAGAAAATCTTAAGACGGGCTATTTGCCTAAAACCGCATTAAATTCCGCTCAGACAAAGACTATGGATGTCCCTACACAAATCAATGATCTCAGGACTTTTAACGATGTATTTTTTAAAGTTATCAGCAATCTCACTTAGAAACCGTTTTTATTGATATAATTAAAATATGAAAGGATATAATTATGGCACAAGTAATGGAAGCTGATGAATTTCTAGCTAATCTCACCTATTTAAATCAACGCATAGCGCTTTATGAAGATTTAATGATGGAAATTAATACTCTGAGTTTACGCCGTGATATGTTAAGGGGAATATTGCTCTTCTTTGACGTGATGAAAGCTAATTTAAAATCTACAGAAGAATTGAATCAATTTAAAGATATAGAAGAAATAATGGGTCCTATGTACAGGCTTTTTCTACGAGTAAAGAAGATCTGCAGTGATTTATTGGCGGATTCTAAGAAGCAATATTTTATCAGTGATGACAAGATAGTTCTGGAACTCTGCGATGAATATTGTGCAGAAATGATTGGAAATCTAGAGGATTTAATTGGAGAAAACAACAGAATTATTACAGAAAAAATTCATGAGAAGAATGGCAAAGAAACCGTTGTAGGAACGGCGGAAATGGAAAATCTTATGTTTAATTTTCTTGATGAAGAATAGGCTCAATCAACGCTAAAAATATCTCTTGTATAGATTTTTTCTGCGGGAAGGTCTTTAAGGTCGTCGTGATACCTATTAGTGATCACTAAATCAACAGAGCGTTTAAATTCTTCCAAGTCAGAAATGACAGGAATACCCATAAAGGATTTTTCTTTAATAGATGGCTCATAAACCATCAGCGGTATGTTGTTTTTTTGCAATATTTCAACCACACCAATGATAGAGGAATCTCGAAAATTATCTGAATTTTGTTTCATTGTCAGACGATAAACCCCCACTGAACGAGGTTGCTTGTTAAGTATATTTTGCGCAATAAATTCTTTGCGGGTGGTGTTCGCTTCGACTATGGCATTGATCAACTTGTTAGGAACATCGGCGTAGTTTGCTCTCAATTGCTTCGTATCCTTGGGCAAGCAATATCCGCCATAACCAAAGGATGGATTATTGTAGTGGCTTCCTATGCGTGTATCCTGAGACATTCCTTCTATAATTTGTGCTGTATCAAGTTGATGTGTTTCCGCATAGCTGTCGAGCTCATTAAAAAAAGCCACACGCAGTGCAAGATAAGTATTAGAAAATAATTTGACCGCTTCTGCTTCGGTAGAGCCAAGAAAAAGAGTCACAATGTCGTCTTTCTTTGCTCCTTCTGCTAATAATTGTGCAAAAGCTCTTGTCGCCTCGGTGTCTCCACCGAGAATAATACGTGAGGGGAAAAGGTTGTCGTAGAGAGCCTTTCCTTCTCGCAAAAATTCAGGAGAAAAGAAGATTTTTTCTGAATGAAATTGTGTGCGCATTCTCTCTGTGAAACCCACAGGAATGGTTGACTTGATGATAATCACCGCATCTGAATTTTGAAAAATCACAGTCTCTATCACCATTTCTACCAGCGAGGTATCAAAGTGGTTTTTGTCTGAATCGTAATTTGTCGGCGTTGCAATAATGACATAATCAACCTGTTTGTAGGTGCTACTGTCTGTTGTTGCGACGAGGTCAAGCTTTTCTTTTTGTAAGTACTCAATGATTTCTTTATCATCGATGGGGGATTTTTTTTGGTTGATGAGAGATACTTTAGTCTTGTCGACATCTACTAAATAAACAGTGTTGTGCTGAGCCAATAAAATAGCATTAGAAAGTCCTACATAGCCTGCACCAGCAACGGCAATTTTCATAAAAACTCCTCAGTTTATATCTATTTTATTGATTACATTATGTTAAAGGAGTATCTCTTGAACTCTTATGTGTTAATTTCGGGTTCTTCTGGGGCAAGCTTTTGAGGCTTGTTCTCTTCTTCGAGTGACCAATAACTGAGTTTTTTCAAGAGGGATTGTTGCGTGGCTTGCAGGGCATAATCAATATCTTTGTGTCTAGCAATTTTTTCCTTTTCTTCGGCACCTATCAAATATTTATCATATATTCTTTCTTTGGCATAAAAGGTCGCAACGGAATCTTTTAAAAATAAAGCGAGTAGACTGTAACAGTTATGGTTAATGTATTCTTTTTCTTTTAATACAATAAGTCTCTCGGCAATCTTAGAGAAGAAATCAGAAAGGACGTCAAACCAGAAATTTTCATCCTCTCCTTCGGGGGTGTTTTTCTGGTTTTTATTGTCACAATACTTATAAATTTTACGCATAGTAGCTAAAGAAAGAGGAGCGTCTTTTTTA
>CAYRNA010000028.1:0-4503 GCA_964425555.1 uncultured Spirochaetales bacterium | reverse complement strand
TATTTAATTGAATACATTACTCGCTTATTTGTCAAGATATTAAAGTTCTAAAAAATATTATAGCGCTATTTATGAATAGAATGTTATATGATTACAATAAATACTCATACTACGACTTAATTATATGAATGAGCATCGTTAATTGTTATTTCATGCTCAAAAGAGTAAAATAAGAATAAAAAATAATTTTAGGATGAAAAATATGTCAATTAATTGTGGTATTGTTGGGCTTCCCAATGTCGGGAAATCTACTATCTTTCAAGCTCTTACTTCTGCTCCAGCAGAGGCTGCAAATTATCCCTTTTGCACGATAGAGCCCAACGTTGGTATTGTGAGTATTTCTGATGCCAGACTAGACAAAATTGCGACCCTAGTTCCTGCCAAAAAAGTGATTCCAACTTCTATGGAATTTGTGGACATTGCGGGTTTGGTTGCGGGTGCGTCCAAGGGCGAAGGTTTGGGCAACAAATTTCTATCGCACATTAGAGAAGTGGGCTTGATTGCGCACGTCGTTCGTTGCTTTGACGATGACGATATTATACATGTGAGCGGCGAAATAAATCCTTTAGATGATATTGAAACCATTAATATTGAGTTGGCGCTGGCTGATTTAAATTCTGTGCAAAATAAGAAAGACCGCAACGTCAGAAATCTGAAAGCAAGCGATATCAGCATTCGCTCTGAGGCCAAAAATCTAGAAGTTTTACTGGATAGCCTGATAGAGACATTGAGCGAGGGTAAGCCCGCAAGGACGTTGAACTTTACTGAGGATGAAAAGAAATTGCTCAAAGAAGTGAATCTGATTACGCTCAAAGACCAGATTTATGTTTGTAACATAGATGAAAATAGTCTAGAAGAAGACAATGAATACGTCAAAAAAGTCAAAGCACTAGCGGCATCAGAGCATGCGAGTGTCATTTGTCTGTGCGGTAAACTCGAAGCAGATATTGCGGCTTTGGACACCATGGCCGAACGTAAAGAATTTCTTGAAGAGCTGGGTTTGCAGGAGTCAGGCTTAAATAGAATGAGCGCCTTGGCCTATCACACTTTGGGCTTGCGCACCTATTTTACTGTTGGCGAACAAGAAAACCGTGCGTGGACATTCCGTGAAGGTATGACGGCTCCCCAGTGTGCGAGCGTGATTCATACAGATTTTGAACGAGGTTTTATCAAGGCAGAAGTTTATCATTGTGATGATCTATTTGAGCTTGGAAGTGAAAAAAATATCAAGGAAGCGGGTCGTTTACGCATGGAAGGAAAAGAATATATTACCAAAGACGGCGATGTTCTCTTCTTCAAATTCAATGTTTAGAATAGGCTAGTCATGTCAAAAAAAATTATGATATTAGGAGCAGGAGTAATGCAAATTCCTGCCATTAAAATTGCTTCTGAGCAACACTGGATACCCTATGTTGTCGATGGTAATCCTCATGCTGTGGGTTTGGCTCTCGTCGATTATTACGACATCGTCGACCTCAAAGATCTGGACGGTTTATTGCAAAAAGCGAAAGCCTTTGATGAGCAATACGGTCTTGACGGCGTGTTCACTGTGGGGACTGATTTTTCCAGCTCCGTAGCCTATATTGCCGATGCCCTTGGTTTACCGAGCGTTGGTTATGAAATTGCCTTAAATGCAACCATCAAAAGTCGCATGAGGCAGTGCTTTGACAAGGCTGGCGTCAATTCGCCACCATACTGGTCTTTGTCTTCGCTTACAGAGCTTAACGGTATTGCTGAGCAACTGACATTTCCTTTAGTCATGAAGCCTGTTGATAGCATGGGCGGTCGTGGTGTCAAGAAAATAGCTTCGTATGACGAGCTGAAAGAACAATTTTTACAAACGCAGTCGCACTCTCGTTCTAGCACCGTTATTGTTGAGAAATTTATTGATGGGCGAGAGTTCAGCTTGGACGCCATCATTCTTTCACCCGATGAAATTGTGATATGCGGTCTGGCTGAAAGAGACATACAATTTGCGCCATATTTTATAGAAATGGGGCATATCATGCCTGTTGCCGATGAACTGAGCGACAGCGATCAAAATGCCATCATCAATACATTTAAAGATGGCATTAAGGCTTTGGGCATTCAATGGGGATGCGCGAAAGGTGACATACGCTTTTACAATGGCAAAGCCTATATAGGCGAAATTGCCGCAAGGCTGTCTGGCGGTTTTATGTCGGGCTGGACTTTCCCCTTAGCAACGGGCAATTCATCCATATTTTGGGGCATGCAATTGGCTCTGGCGCTTCCGTGCGAAGCAAAAGAATCAGAGTACAAGCAGGTCGTTGAAGAAAGGGCTTATATTTCCATTGATGGGCGCATAGAAAAAATTAATCACAGTCGATTGCGCCAAGATCCTATCAACAACAGTAGAATTCCCAGCATCAATGCCACACAAAATAATGCCCTGCATGCTCCTGTGCGCAATGTGCAAACGGTCAATTATTATTTCAACCAAGTAAAAGTGGGCGACACGGTTAATTTCCCCCGAAATAACGTTGAAAAAATGGCCAATATTATATCTGTCGGTGACAATGTAGAAGAAGTGCGCGAGCGAAATAATGCGGCTTTGCACGTTCTTCAATACGATCTTGCTTTTCCAGAAGAAAGAACGCTGACTTATTTAGAGGCGGATGTGGCGCGTATTTTTCCGCCATTGTCATTTCACCTAAAACCAGAACACGATTTATACAATCAATTGTTAAAGTGGCAAGATTTGTACACATTAGATTACAGCAATTTAGCTTGGCAAGCCAGCATATTGCCTTTATCGCATTGGTTGTCAGAAAAGTTGTATGGATGGCACAGAGAGAGTCTATCGTCGCTCTGGTCGCAATCTATGGATGAGTTAGAATTAGAAGAGGATGTAAACGGTGATGCTCTCTTCAGTTATCACGTTTTTGTCGCTTTATTACGTTGTTCTTTTCAGGGACTCACTCTCTTGGCGCAAATCAAAGCTCAGCATCTGCGCTAGGAGCAGGATCATTTTCTGGGGGAGTATCCTCTGGAGGAGTATCTCCTGGCGGAGGTAATTCTTTTGGGCTAAGCTTTTGGGCCTGCTCACGTTCGTTGTGCCGTTTAATATTAATGAGTACATAGTCTAGTATGGTTACTCCTGCTGAGACAAGACTGCTGATTGCGATAAAATTGACATAGTCTGCCTGCTGAATATTAAGGCTGGCTGAGCCATATTTAACTGCTGTATAAACGAATCCCGTCAAGATGAAAGTGAGTGGGAGTGAACCAAAAAAAATAACCTCGGCTCGCCTAATATCCCTCAGCCATAGCGGGAATTCGTCATCGCTGTAAGGAATGGGTTCGCCTTTTGGCAGATCATCGAGTGAGTTTGACTGCAAAAGTTGTATCTGATAAGGGGCCTGAGGATAATCGTAGGCTTGTGCTACGATAGAAAGAGGGAGCAAAGAAAATAGAATCAATAATGCGCATGTTTTTTTCATAGTTCATCAAACAGTATGCGGCCCAAGCGAATCTGGGTGCTACCTTCTTCTATGGCTATCTTGTAGTCCTGGGTCATGCCCATGGAAAGCACAACTCCCATGTCATTGCGTCTTGCCTGAAGCCACCAACGACGTGTGAGAGCGAAGCATTTTCGCACAAGATCATCATCTTTAGTGTCAGGCGCCATCGTCATCGCTCCTAACACGCTAATATGACTGAGGGTCGCAATATGAGCTACAATTTCCTGTAGCTGGGAGATGGTTGTGAAGCCATCTTTTTGCTGTTCCGCAAGTGGATTTATACGTAAAAGTATCTTTTGCACCTTGTTTTGTTTTATCGCTTCTTTGTTGATGTGATCAACTAATTTACGAGAATCAACTGATTCTATCACATCGAATAAAGTGAGAACCTCTTTGACCTTGTTTGTTTGCAAATGACCAATGAAATGGAGAGGTTTTTGCGGAGATTTCTCTTGCCAGTTTTTCTTTGCACTATCGAGTCTATTTTCTCCTAGAGTATCTATCATGTCAAATTGTGCAATAGAATCAATTTCATCGGGCGTGCGATTTTTTATGACAGCCATGATTTTCACTGCGTGGTCATACTCAGACACACGAGAGAGAGCAGCTATCTCATTTAATAAGTTTGAAACTTTGCTATCTTTGTGGACATTCATTGTTAATTAGTACTTAATGAACTTTTTGCCTCTTCCAGTAATTCCTCTATCGTTATATCTTGTTTGCCATAGGTAGTGCTGACAGCCGTTTCAATCCCATCGAGATCCAATAGCTCAATGAAATCATCAATGTCTTTACGGTCTAAGGTTGGAATCAAGGTATAGAAATGGTTGTTATCTTCCGCAAAAAATGTCAGGTCATCTTCTAAGCGTAATTTGTCTCTGATCTCTTGTTGCAAAGATAACAATTTGTTGGGGTCGCTGGAATAACTCAACATGAGAGATAGCTCGTCTTCGTCAGTGACTTTTTGCTGTAAGCGCCGTTCTATTGCTGTTTGAGAGAGATTTTCTCGGCTCTCTTGGAG
>CAYRNA010000027.1:17265-21505 GCA_964425555.1 uncultured Spirochaetales bacterium | reverse complement strand
ACCCCTGCATAGCCCGACGACACTGTGGAGGCGGCCCCTTTGGGGGGCGCCGTAGCGGTGGGGGCACGCCCAAGAGATTCTCAACATGGGTGGGATTGTATTTGATTAGTTTGTGCTTGGATGCTGTAGTCGAGATGGCGTGAGATTTGTATATTTAATGTATGCGTGTGCTATAATGTGAAAATACGTACATTGAACATCATTGTGAAGGAGTAAGAAATGGAAGATTCGTCTAAGGTTTTAATTGGGATTGGTGCGGCGATAGGAATTACGGCGATTGTTATTGCGGCGACAAGATGGTATAAGGGCTTATCGAGTGAGAATAAAGAAAAGCTTGACGCTTTTATCATCGATTCCATCATCAAAGGGATGACGGTAAAGGGTGCTGACGGAGATATGAAAGATGTTAATCCTTCAAATGAAGCAATGAAAAAAGGTAGGAAAATCAGTTATCAGTATGCCAAAGAACATAACTTGATTGACAATATTGCCAAGCTTATAACTGAAGCGCCTTTGCAAAAGCTTTTGAGTACATAGTCAAGGTATGTGGGGTCAACCAGTCTTTCTAACGGGAGACTGGTTTTTTTGTGGCTTTGATTACAAGATGGTGGCAATTGGTCGCAAGATGATGCCGTGAGAAGGGGCATTTAATTTGATCTTTTTTTGCGTTGTGTATATACTGTTAGCTAAGATTAAAACAAACAAAGAGGTATCTGATGAAGATTATTATTAGTAAAAATTTGGCGGAAGCGTCTACCAAAGCGGCGCAACAGATTGCGGAAATTATTGAGGCTAAGCCTGCTGCCCGTTTGGGTTTGGCGACGGGTGGAACGCCTGAGTTGATTTATGCGGATTTGGTCAAGAGACACAAAGCAGGCAAGCTGGACTTTTCTCAGATTAAAACCATTAATTTGGACGAATATTTGGGTCTGGATCCCAGTCATGAGCAAAGTTACGCTTATTATATGAACGAGCATCTATTTCGTCATGTCAATATCAAACCAGAGTCAACAGAAGTGCCATCGGGCTTAAACGATCATTTTGCTGAAGCGGCTCGTTTGGATGCCATACTTGCCGACGACCCTCAAGAAGTGCAATTGCTGGGCGTGGGTTCTACGGGACACGTCGCTTTCAATGAGCCTGATAGTGTGTTGCGAAGTAATTATCACATTGTCGATTTGGTGGAAAAAACTTTGCAGGATAATGCTCGCTATTTTGACTCTATTGACGAAGTGCCTAAACAGGCGATCAGCATGGGTATGGGCGGTATTCTCAAGGCGAACAAACTGATTCTCGTGGCTTGTGGTGAAACCAAGATTGATGCGATGAGAGCCTTGTTGACTGACGACGGTATTAGTACGCAGTGGCCTTGTAGTTTCCTCAAGCTTCACAATGATGTGACGATTTACATCGATGAAGTGATTGCGCAGGCAGTGATCTAGAGACTTCTAGAAGGTCTTGGATCAAGGATAAAAACGAGTGGTAAAAGAAACTCTTTGTTATGACGTGTGCGTCATTGGCGGTGGCCCGAGTGGCATGATGAGTGCGGGCTTTGCGGCAGATGCTGGCGCACGTGTTATTTTGGTGGAAAAAAACAGCCAATTGGGGCGCAAGTTGCTGATTACGGGCGGTGGACGCTGTAATGTGCTGAACGCCACTTTCGACTCTTTTGAATTGAGCCAACGCTATGGCCCCAAGGGCAAGGCCTTGCTGTCTTTGTTCAGCGAATTTAATGCGGAGCAGGCTTTTTCTTTTTTTGAAGAAAATGGTGTGCCTCTTAATGTCGAAGCCGAAGATAGAGCTTTCCCACGAACGAATGAAGCCCGCAGTATAGTCAAATGCCTCACGTCCTTTATGAAGGGAAAAGGCGTCAAGCTTGCTTTGGGCGAATGCCTGCACCAGTTTAACTTTGCCAAGGCAGAAAATGGATTGGATGTATTAGAGTCGGTGACGACGGATAAATATCTGATAAAAGCAAAGCAATTTATTTTGGCGACGGGTGGTTTTGCGCGTCCCGAGACAGGATCTAGCGGTGAATGCCTGCGCTATCTCAACGAAAGAGGCGTCAAGGTGATTTTCCCCAAGCCTTCGCTCGTACCCATTTATGTGAAAGAAGATTGGCCCAAGCAGTTGCAGGGTTTGGCCTTCCCCGATTTGACTGTCAGTGTTTACAAGGGCGATGAAAAGTTGAAGCAGGTCAAGGGCAAAGTGCTTTGTACCCACTTTGGTTTATCTGGGCCGTTGATCTTGAACCTGAGCCAATTTCTACAACAAGAGAAAGAAAAAAGCACGCAACAAAAAGGTGGCACGGGTGAACCCATAGTGTTGGGGCTCAATTTCATGGGCATGGACTTGCAGGAATGTGATGCCTTTTTGTGCGATCAAATACAAGAAACGCCTCGTCGTGGGGTGTTGAACTTACTGAAAAACCACGTCCCTAAAAAGCTTGTCGAAAATATACTTGCGTCAGAAAAGCTCGACCCTGCCCTAGCCTGTGGCACTTTGACGAGAGTGCAACGCCAAGGCATTGCCAAGCGATTGATTGATATGCGTCTCACTTTTAAGGGCTTATTATCTCTGGAAAAAGCGATTGTCAGCAGTGGTGGTATAGATCTCAACGAGCTCAACTTTAAGACGATGCTGTTAAAAACGACGACCAATCTGAGACCCTTGGGTGACATGCTCGATTTTGACAGACCGAGCGGTGGCTACAGCTTGCAGATCTGTTGGTCGACAGCCTATAGAGCTGGAACACTGGCAGGTTGGGACGCTTTGGCGTGATAACTTTCATACGAAAATACCATAAAAAAACCGCCAACTCTGTATGAATTAGCGGCTTTTATGGAGGAAGAACGGACAGCATTTCTATGTTCTACAGCGCCTAAACGCACTGAACACAGCAACTTCCCTTAAACTAAAATCTCACGTGGCTTACTGCCGTTCGGTGGCCCAACATAACCCATGTGTTCCATGCCTTCGATGAGGCGTGCCGCACGGTTATAGCCTATCTTCAACCTTCTTTGCAAGAAAGAAGCCGAGGCCTTGCCCGCATTTGTCACGGTTTCAAGCGCTTCTTCAAACAGGGGATCATTGCCGACATCGCTGAAACTTTCGTCTTCGGTGTCATTATAGAAAATCTCTTCGTCTATATAGTTAGGCTTGTACAGAGTCTTCAGGTGCGAGACAACGTGCTCGACTTCTTCTTCAGACAAATAGGCTCCTTGCAATCTCATAGGAGCAGGAGACCAGCCCGATGAAAAGAGCATGTCGCCCTTTCCAAGCAGTTTTTCCGCACCCGATTCGTCTAAAATAATACGAGAATCTGTGCGACTCGCTACGCTAAAGGCAATACGAGACGGGAAGTTGGCTTTGATCAAACCCGTAATCACGTCGATAGAAGGTCTTTGCGTTGCCAAAACTAGGTGTATGCCCACCGCCCGTGACATGGCTGCCAAACGTGCAATAATCGCTTCTAATTCTTTGCCCGCGCTTACCATGAGGTCAGCAAATTCATCAATAACAATGACGATGTAATTGATTTTTTCGTCGAGCTTACCGTCGGTGGTTTTTCTGTCATTATAGGTTTTGATATCACGCACACCCGCAGTGTCGAGCAAAGAATAACGGCGTTCCATTTCCTGAACAGACCATTGCAAGGCCTGTATCGCTTTGGGTGGATGAGTAATGACAGGAGTCAATAAATGAGGGATGTCATTGTACAGTTTTAATTCGACAATTTTGGGGTCAATGAGAAGTAATCTTACCTCTGAAGGGCTACAACCGTAGAGTATGGAAGTGATGAGGGAGTTTACACAAACCGATTTCCCAGAACCCGTTGAACCCGCAATCAGCAAGTGGGGCGTTTTAGCAAGATCAATAATTTGCGCTTCACCCGCAATATCTGTTCCCAAAGCAAAGGGAATAGCCTGATCGCCGTCTTCCAACTCCATCCCTGAAAGCAAATCTTTAAAGCTCACTATCTCTCTTTCTTTGTTGGCAACCTCTATCCCCACGGCATGACGACCAGGAATGGGTGCGACAACACGCACACTTTCAGCCGCTAAACGCAAAGTAATATTGTCGTTTAAGCCCGTAATGCGTGAAAGTTTCACCCCAGGTGCGGGCAATAATTCAAACTGAGTGATGGCAGGTCCACGTTTAATAGCGGTCACCTTCCCTTTAATTCTAAATTCTTCGAGCGTGTCTTCTAGTACTCGTGCAAGGCGTTGCGCTTCTTCCA
>CAYRNA010000027.1:0-17165 GCA_964425555.1 uncultured Spirochaetales bacterium | reverse complement strand
CTAAATTCTTCGAGCGTGTCTTCTAGTACTCGTGCAAGGCGTTGCGCTTCTTCCAAATAGTTTTCATCTTCGGACAAACCCTCTGGCGGATCGCTCAAAAGACTGTGAGGCAAGCTGTATTCCATCTGCTCCCAATCATTTTTCAAGAAAGTGTGCGTTTCTCTTGTGTCCGTTTCTTTATCAAGATAAAGATCCTGAGTCGCCGCATTCAAAGTATTTTCGAGCAAGTTATTGAGCGTCGTTAAACGTTCACCCAACTCCACGCCTTCATCAAGATTTTCCGAAATAAAAGTTGATTCTATCTCAAGCGCAGGCGCATCCAAATCTGGCTCAGAAACATTGCTGATGGGCAAGGCTATCTCTTCATCTGCCGTCGCAAGGTCTTCTTCAGGCATAGCCAGTTCACCAACGCCGTCCATGCCACTATCTAACTCAAAATAATTATCCTCAGCAAAAACGGGATCTTCTTCGTACACTTTTTCAATCAAGCTTTCATCTATGTCATCTACTTCGCCAAAGACCTCAGGTTCTTCCTGATAAGAGTCGAGCAGATGATCGATTTCTTGCGTTTCTTCGGGAACATTCAGCTCTTCGTCTACCCAATTAATTTCATCCTTAAAGGCCACATCCGTATCTTCTTCGTTGAAAAAAACTTTTTCAGAATCGCTTACTTCAGAATCCAAATCCGTGAAATAAAGTTTATTTGTATCTTCTTCCAAAACTTCTTTTTCCAAGTCTTCAAACTGGTTGTTTTGCGGCATATCGAAGTCTTCTAAAGAAACCTCAGAACGAAAGGTATCGAAACCTGCAAAATCATTTTGAGAGTTTGTGGCAGGAGCGACCTTGGAGTTTGCGTCCTCGTCTTTTTCTATAATATAGTTACCAACAAAGTAAATGAGATACGTTTCAAACGGGATGAGCACTGACAAAAACATGATGTTCCATCCTTTGCCAAAATTGACCGCAAAATAATTAGCGAGCAAATTGGAAGCGGGAACGTATCCTAGCAGGGCGAATAAAAGGGTTGTGGTAAAAACCACCACGCTCGCTGACACCGTATACCAGATATATTTTTTCTTAAATTGCTCGGCAATAGACAAAACGCCCAAGGCTCCAAAGGAAAGCGGCAAGTAAAAAGCAAAATAACCGTAAGCTTTGTAAATGGTATCTGCCCAACTGTTCCATGCGTAAACGATGTTAATGGAAGCCAGTAGTTCGGCAACAAAAGTAATGACGAAAATAAGCATACAAAAAGAACTTGTAACCACATCCGTGTGTTGTTTTTTCTTCATACAATCTCTCCTGAATTTATTATGAGCGAAGTGTTTCAAGCTAGATAAACGTCTCTTATTCGCTTATGTTTAGGGACTTTTTTGTTTTGACAAAGGAAAACTCATTTTTGAGATGGACACAAATTATGAAAAAATCATCTCAAAAGAGTCGGAAATGAATCTTGATTACGTCAATAAGCAGGATACATACATACTCTTTTTCCCTATAAAAAAGTTGCAAACCCCTCAAATCCAAGAGTTGTACTTCTTATGCAATTTACTTAATATCACGATTCAAACGAAAAAGAAATGCTTTATACTTGACTTACATTCATTTTCTGATTAATCTTACCATGAAGTATGAGGGCGTTTTAGCCCATTTTCTCGTTAATAGATATAAACTGACTAATGATATAAGCGGGTTTTATTCTAAGATTTGTCATTGTATTTTTGTCGGTCTGACGAAAACATATTGATGGAATAATAACTTACTAGCTTATAAGAAGGGTGTAATATGTACGCAATTGTTGAGGTAAAAGGCAAACAGTATAAAGCTGTTGAGGGTGAAACGATTAGAGTTGATAAAATCTCTATGGAAGCCGGAGAATCTTTTGATGTAGAGAGTATTATGTTACTTTCTAAAGACGAAGACGTTACCGTCGGTACTCCTTTTGTCAAAGGTGCCAAGGTCTCTTTTACCATTAAAGGTAGCCAAAGATCAAAAAAAATACGTGTTGTAAAATTTAAAAGACGTAAGGGTTACGAAAGAAATCACGGACACAGACAAGATTATACTTTATTGACTGTGAATAGCATCAAGAGCTAGTGATAAAAGTAGTAGCAAAGCTGTACTCCAATGGAATGATACAGCATTGTTATGTGAACGGACACGCAAAAAAAGATCGTGAATCAGACTATAGTGTAGTTTGTGCCATGGTCAGCGTGTTAGTTAAAACAGCGGCAATCATGCTTAGTGATGAAACGGGCATTATTACCACTGTAGTATGGGAAGAAGAGGGCGAATTTGACATGAAGCTTAATTGCGAACAGCAACACGAAGCCTATTGTTTAACAGTGAGTCGCTACTTCCTTTTGGGTTTAAAACAGATTGAACAAGAATTTACACACCAGTTAAAAGTGTGTATTTCTCAAGGAGCAAGCAATGGCACATAAGAAAGGTGGCGGAAGCAGCAAAAACGGACGCGACTCAGAATCAAAACGCCTTGGCGTTAAACGCTTTGGTGGGCAAATAGTGAAAGCTGGCGAGATTATTATTCGTCAGAGAGGCACAAAAACCCATCCTGGTGACAATGTTGGTTGCGGAAGAGATCATACTTTATTTTCTCTTAAAGCTGGTGTCGTCAATTTCAATTTCTCTCGTGGAAAAAAACGCGTTTCCGTTATTGAAAATTAATTCATAGGTTTATCTTTATATGTCTGTACCTTACAATGATTTTGTAGATGAAGTAACCTTAGAGGTTGGTTCTGGTCATGGAGGTGCAGGATCTGTGTCTTTTCGTCGAGAAAAATACATAGAAAGAGGCGGCCCTGATGGCGGCGACGGTGGAGCTGGTGGACATCTGATCTTTCAGCGTAGCGATAGATTGCGAACCCTGTCTCACCTTCGTGGCAAAACCACCTTGAAAGCCAAAAATGGCGGGCAAGGCATGGGTAAACGTCGCTTCGGCTTAAACGGTGCCGATATGATTATAGAAGTACCGCCAGGTTCTGTCATTAAAAACGCAGACACCGATGAAGTCTTATTTGATTTTTTTACCATGTCTGAAGTTGAAACCTACCGTTGCCTTGAAGGCGGAAAAGGCGGTAAGGGAAACTGGCATTTTAGAACGAGTAGGCAACAAGTACCACGCTATGCCCAACCAGGCCTAGAAGGAACCCTACTCAACGTCAGAATAGAGATGAGTCTCATTGCAGACGTTGGTCTTGTCGGCTTGCCCAATGCGGGAAAATCAACCCTACTCAACACAATTACTAACGCTCATTCGAAAGTAGCAGCCTACCCTTTTACGACAAAAATCCCTTATCTGGGTGTCTTACGCCTTTATGATCACGATATTATTTTGGCTGACATACCAGGCCTCATCGAAGGCGCTCATTTAGGCAAAGGCTTGGGATTACAATTCCTCAAGCACATCTCTCGTACAAATATTATCGCCTATGTGATAGATTTTTCACAAGAAGATATAGAAGGCGCTTATGCCGTTCTGCAAAATGAACTTGCGGAATATAGCGACACCCTGACAAACAAAACCTTTTGCGTGTTAGCGACCAAAATGGACCTCGAAATATCACAAGAGAATTGGAAAATATGGCAGGAAAAACATCAGGACATTCCCATGTTAGCCCTGTCTTCTTTTTCGGGCGAAGGCATAAAGGAACTGCCTCCTTTACTTGATGCGCTCATTACGAAAAATAACGCATTGTAAAAAATAATTTATGGAAGATTCATTCTTGTCTTTAACTGTTTTTCCAACACTCAAACCCACGCAAAAAAAGATATTACTCTTTGGTGGTGCCTTTGATCCCGTGCATTTAGGTCATATTAACATCGCCCAAAAAGCTTACGAAAGCCAACAGTGGGACGCTGTGTGGTTCATTCCCGTCGGCAAGCATCCTTTCGCCAAGAAAATGGCTAGCGTGCAAGATAGACTGGCAATGCTCCAGCTTGCTTTAGGGAAATTAGAATGGGCTGAGATTTGCACACTAGAGCTACTTTCCACGGAAACTAACTATTTTTATGACAGCTTTCAGGCTATCAAGAAAGCCAATCCCTCTGTGACGCAATGGGGACTTTTGCTCGGCGATGACAACGCTTCTTCTTTTGCACAATGGCACAAAGCCAGCGAGCTGAGCGAAGCCTTAGAGTTGCTCGTCGCTCCCCGTCATCATATCAGCTTCCCCTATAAAGCGAACGTCCTCGACGCCGCTCCTTTCGTCGTTTCTTCGACAGACTTGCGCCAACAATTATGCCTGAGCAACGACACACAAGACGGCGTGCCACAAGCCTTGCAACAACAACTCGACGCCAAGGTCTACGACTACATTCAACAGAAATTTCTGTACAAATTGCCACTGAGCGAATTACGTCAAATCGAACACATTCTTTTTAATGAAGTCAGTCTGAGATTGAGTGCCAGAAGAGCGTGCCATATTTTCAGCGTTCAGCGAACCGCCTTATTGTTGTCTGACCTTTTCATAACAAATGATGACGATGTCGTCAATAATGAGCGTTTCAAAACACGTCTCAGCATAGCCGCTCTCGCTCATGATTTACACAAAGAAACTGAAAATCAGCGATGCTCAGAAGGCATACCTGCATCAGCGCCACCACAGTTACAGCATCCCAAATTGATTCACGGATATTTGGCTGGCCAAGAAATGTTATCTCGATTTGCCTTGGATTCTACTGTCATAGAAGCGATAGAGCACCACACTCTCAGCCTCAACAAAGCCAGCGATATGACAAAATTGCTTTTTTGTGCGGACAAAATTGAACCGACACGTTCTTACATTGACAAAGACAATTTCAGTCGCTATTTGCACCACAAAACACTGCATCAATTGTATCTTACCGTCATGCAAGAAATCTTTGGTTTCAACAAACACCACATAGAAAACAAAGATTACACACGGCAATTACTCAGAGAGACGCAAAATGAAACTGCATAATCCACTCTCTACTCCTATCACCATTACTGTCATCATAGGCTTCATACTTCTAGGAAACTTTTTCTACTATTTCTTTTTGTTACAGCAAAATGAAGTCTCAGAAAAAATTAACAACCAAGAGATCATCACCAAGGTGGTTATTTTACACGACGGTCCTACTCTTTTGCACACCAACGTGTTTTTCTTTTACCCCCCAGCAAATAACATACTCAAAATCAGCATACCCAATAGATACGGCAATATTCTCCGCTCCATCAATAGAGTTGATCGCTATTCTTCTTTATACAATCAGGGCAAAAAAACGGAATATATTAAAGAATTAGAAAAAATTTTATCGACAAAACTTCCTTCTATTATGGAAGTAGAAAAAAAAGATTTTATAAAGAGTATAGACCTTATCGATGGCCTACCTTTTGAGAATCTGGTTGATATTAATAGCTATGAAAATGGACGATACTACAAGATACCCGCAGGTAAAACCTTGCTCGATAGTTACAAAACAAGGCAAATATTAGACTACCTTGACACCATAGACAATGACACCATTGATGATGATTTATATGACAACCTTCTCACAAGCTATTTACTGCAAATATGGGAAAAACGAGACCTTATTTTACAGCCTAAAGTTTTGCCTCTTTTAAAGAAGTACGTTGATTTTTCGCTCAGCGACAAAGCATTGTCAACCTTATTGACCAGCTACACTCTCCCTATCAGTATCAAGGAAAGAATACTCACAGGAACCTCACGAAACATTGACCAAACTGAGATTGTTTTCCCTTTTACTGGTGATATCCTCAATCAAAATATTTTTGCAGAAATTTTACAAAACCTTAAAATAGACATACAACTGCCCGACAATATTTCACAAACGATAGGTGTCTACAATGGTACATCGATTAGGGGTTTAGCCGCACGAACGGCCAACTTGTTGTCATCTTTTGGCTTTAGTGTGGAAACCATAGCCAACGCAGATAACTTTGATTATCAAAAAACCATAGTCGTAGCAAATTTAGATGATGTTAATTTATTTTGTGACACCACCACTCCCACAGACGACAACTACTTATTTTGTCAAATACTGACCATCTTAGATACCGATTTGGTTTATGAATCGACCTCTTCTCCGCTTTATGTCAATGATATTAATATTATTTTAGGTACAGATAGAGAAACACAATAAATATCCCCGTAGATTTCATCAAGCTCTATTTTCCTTCATTTATTCCCTAAAATTAATAATTTAAACGATTTCTATATTATCACAATTGACAAAACATGGGTGTTAAAACATCATATATAAATATGAGAAAATATATATTTATTACTGGTGGCGTTTCGTCCAGTTTAGGGAAGGGTCTGGCCGCCTCATCTCTTGGAACACTCCTAGAGGCTCATGGTTATCCCGTCGTGATGGTCAAAATAGACCCATACATCAACGTTGATGCAGGAACCATGTCTCCTTTTCAACACGGCGAGGTTTACGTCACCGATGATGGAGCCGAGACAGATCTCGACCTAGGGAATTACGCTCGTTACACAAACAGCCCCCTTTCGGCAACAAATTCAATTACAACAGGGCAAGTCTACCAAAGAGTTATCGCTGAAGAAAGAGCGGGCAGGTATTTGGGTAAATGTGTGCAGGTTGTCCCTCACATTACCGACGAAATTCGCCGCCGTATTTATACCGCACACCACGCTTTTAAAAGCGAAAACAGCGCCAAACCCACCATAGTTCTTGTTGAAGTTGGTGGCACCGTCGGGGATCTGGAATCCGTTCCTTTCCTCGAATCCATTCGTCAAATTATTCATGAAAAGAAAAGAGAAGAGCCCAATTCAACCGTGGCTATCCATCTCACACTTATCGCCGAACTTTCTAATGGCGAACTGAAAACCAAGCCTACGCAGCATTCAGTCAAAGAACTTAGAGCCATTGGCATACAGCCCCAGATTCTGCTTTGCCGCGCCAAAGATCCCGTCACCAAAGAAATGAAAGACAAGCTAGCCATGTTTACCAACATTGACTACCAGAACGTATTTTCTACCCACGACGCCAAACACACCCTTTATGAAATCCCATTGATGCAACGAGAACAGCAACTCGACCTGAGCGTACTGAACTTGCTCAACCTCAAGCCCAAGGCAAATCCCCCTTTAACAGAGTGGGCGAAACGTGTAGCCCAGTACACCAATGCGACGCGCCAAATCACCATAGGTTTGGTCGGGAAATACATCAATATGGACGACTCCTACAAATCCATTGACGAAGCAATTATACACGCCGCTATGGCAAACGGTGTCCAGATCAAACTTCGCAAGATAGACACCCAACAACTCAGCCCAGAAGACGAAAACGCTTTCTTTAAAGGCTTGGATGCCATGATTCTCTCCCCTGGTTTTGGCGAACGAGGTTCGGAAGAAATGTTACGCTTCGCAAAGCATGCACGAGAAAACAAGGTCCCCACCCTCGGCATTTGCTTGGGCATGCAGATTATGGTCATAGAATACGCTCGTAACGTCCTTGGCTTAACCGATGCGAATAGCTCGGAATTCAACGAAGATACAGAACACAAAGTTATTTCTTTGCTCGAAGAACAGTTGAGCGTTGTCGAATATGGAGCGACGATGCGATTGGGTCTGTCAACGATGAAACTTGTCAAAGACAGTCTCATTGCACAAGCCTATGGTTGCCAAGAAGCGAGCGAAAGGCACAGACACCGCTACGAAGTATCCAATCAATACAGAGAAGCTCTGAGCAAACACAATTTGAAGCTGACGGGTTTCACCCTTGACGACAAGCTCGTTGAAGCGGTAGAATGGTCTGACCACCCTTGGGGCGTTGGCGTGCAATGTCATCCAGAATACACATCGCAACCCCTCAAACCAGCCCCCCTTTTTGTTGGTTTGCTTAAAGCAGCGATGAACAAAACGAAGGCCTAATCTATGTCCACGCCCTATATTAAACTGAAAAATGTCATACAACCTTATGCATGGGGCACAACGGACTTTATCCCACAACTCCTCAAATACAGCAACGACAATGCGACACCACAGGCAGAACTTTGGATGGGGACGCACGCCAACGGTATGTCACAGGATGAGAAAACAGGGCAAAATCTCATAAAAATATTGCAACAAAACCCGCAATTTTATTGCAACCGAGACAGCATAGACACAACGGGCCTTCCCTTCTTGTTCAAGGTTCTTTCCGCCGCAAGCCCTTTATCCGTTCAAGTACATCCGACGATTGCCCAAGCGCAAGCGGGATATTCTCGAGAAAACGAGGCCAACATCCCCGTCAACGCTCCCACCAGAAATTACAAGGACGCCAATCATAAACCAGAAATCATTTGCGCCTTGACTCCTTATTATGGCATGAAAGGTTTTCGCCCCATCAGTGAAATTCAAGCCAGCTTTCAAAACCTCAATTTACCCCCTCGTTTAAACGATGTAGTCCGTTCTCAACCCACTGATGAAAGTCTCTGGTTGCAGACCTTCTTTGCTACATTGTGGGGATTAAATGAACAAGAGACAACTCACTTACTCGCATCCGCGTTGGGGCAATACCCTGCCACAAATGACAAAACCAGTTCCGCTTATTGGCTCCACAGATGCAACGAACTTTATCCCAATGACTTGGGAGCGCTTGCCCCTATTTATCTCAATATTTTTGAGCTAAAACCTTCGCAAGCAACCTACCTCGATGCTGGCACAATGCACGCTTACCTCGAAGGCAGTGGCATAGAACTGATGGCAAACTCTGACAATGTTCTCCGTGGCGGTCTCACCAACAAACACGTCGATATAGACGAACTGTTGAGCATAGGCAAATATCAAAGCGAAAGTGTCCGCATCCTGCAAGCACAAAAATCAGCTTCAAACGCATGGTTGAGTTTTGACACGCCCGTCGCCGACTTCAAACTTTTTTACGCCACAAGCGATGATGCTCTTACATTAGAATGTGCGGAATTGCCCCGCTTTGGCCGTATACTTCTTGTCACGGAGGGCGCATTTTCCTTGACTGAAGGCGCTGACACAATACAGATCAAACAAGGCGAAAGCGTGTTCATTGCCGCCGAATCGCAGCCAACCATTCAGGGCTCAGGGACACTTTTCCTCGCCACTAAACCGTAATAAAATGGTCTTAAGCCTCGACATTGGCACATCTTTATTAAAAGCCGCTCTCTTTGATTTAGAAACAAAAAAGCTTATCGCAAGCCATACTTGCCCTCTCAAAAGAACTTTAAATAATGCGCATGCAGACTGGTGGGAAATAGCCCCTCAACAGTGGCTTACCGCACTGCAAGAAATATTGAGCCGCTTTCACCCTCACTTCAATCACAGCAAAAACAAAGCCCTACGATCCATCGTCATCGGTGCGAATGGCCCGTCTTTAGTGCGCTGTGACGCACACGGCAATACCTTGGGCAATGCGCTGTCATGGATAGATCAGCGTGATAAAAGCTACGCAGAACAATTAGGCGGAGCAACATACGCCAGCTTTCCCCTCAGTCGCATGCTCTATTTCGCCAAAGAACAGCCCGAAGAATACCAAAAAACGCGCTATTTTTTTACCATTGAAAGCTACCTCAATTTCATACTCACCAAAGAGGCCTACACCATTTTGCCCGCCAGCGATTTCACGCCTCTTTATTGGTCTGACGAATGCGGAGAAAAATACCAGCTAGACAAAGAGAAACTGCCGCCCATCATTTTCACGGGTGAATTTGTGGGACTCACTCAAAAGACAGATCTTTTCCCTCAAATTCCCGCACAAGTAAAAGTTTTTGCAGGCGGACCAGACTACACCCTCGCCCTACTTGGCAGCGCCGCTACTTCGCCCGGAAGAGTATGCGACAGAACGGGATCTTCGGAAGCGATCAACCTCTGCGACGACAAGGCGTGGAATGACTCAACGTTGATGAGCCATCAGCACGTGGTCGCACCTTATTACAATATTGCGGGCATGCTCAACAACGCAGGCTCGGCTATCAGCTGGTACAAAAACATCAGTCATCCTCAGCTCGATTACGAAAATTATTTCAACACAATCATACAAGACACTCAGGCGGGAGCAAAGAAATTGCTCTTCTTGCCTTACCTTACGGGCGAACGTTTCCCTTTTTGGGACAACAACGCCAAAGGCGCTTTTATTGGCCTGCAAACACACCACGATAGCAATGATTTTTCGCGTTCAGTATTGGAAGCGACGCTCTATTCTGTGCGTGATATTCTGACTGAAATGCAAAAAAAAGTGTCCATATCAGAAATTCGTGTTACAGGAAACCTGAGCAACAACGACGCATTCAATCAACTCAGAGCCAATATTTGTCGAGTGCCCGTTTGGGTTTCCGACCTCAGCCACAGCGAATTAAGAGGCGGACTGGTTATTGCACTCTACGGTTTGGGCTATTATGATAGCCTGCAAGAAAGTAGCGAAGCCTGTTTTCAGCTACGCAAAGTATTTGAACCCCACGCTCAAGACAAGCAAATCTACGACGAAATGTACGCCATCTTCACCCAAGCCTACCCTGCCGTGAAGTCCATCTTTCATAGATTGTAGGGGGATTGGGTGAGAACTATTTAACTATTTTCTGCAATGTTATGCATAGGACGTATCTTTTTTCAGAAATGGGGCAAACTAATCCCCCATTTTCATTGCAACAACAAGAGTTGCAAAATCACCTATTTGCTCATCCAGTTCAGCACTGACTATTCTTTCTGGTGCATAAAGAGAAGACAATACTTCTTTTTGTAATTCTTTTTCCATTTCTGCTCTAAAAAGCGTTTCAGATCGAGCAAACACACTGCCTATAATGATTTTATCGGGATTGAGTAAATCAATGAGTAAAGCAAGTCCTTTACCTAAATATTGAGCACTCCTATTGATCGTATTGAGAGCAACTTGACTTCCTTGTGTGGCCTGTTCGCAAATTTCCTTTGTGGATAAAACATGAGTAGATTTTTCTTTGTGAAGGAGAGAAATTCCGCCTCCGCTACAGAAGCCTTCAAATGAACCTGCTTTGTTATAGCCCAAAGGACCATCTTCTGCTAAGCGCCAATGTCCCAATTCACCAGCCATATCCTCTGACCCTCTATAAAGCTGATTATTGAAAATTAGACCCGCACCTAATCCCGTTCCAAAGGTCAAAAAAACAAGATTACGACAATCTCTCCCAGCTCCCCACTGCCATTCTGCCATCGCACAAGCATTCGCATCATTTTCCAAGTAAACAGGACAAGAAAATATCTTTTCAAAGTAATCAACAATATAAATCTCATCCCATCCTGGTAGATTAGGGGGAGAAAGAATCGCTCCTGTCTTTATATTGAGTGGGCCACCACAACTAATTCCTATAGCTGAAAAATTATATTCTTGCGAAATTTTTTTAATAATTTCTTCAATCTTTTTCAGCGTATTAACAGGATCCATTGTTGGAAAACTTTTACGTATGAGAATCTCTGGCAAACTATTACCTAAGATAACAGCGGTTTTGGTACCTCCAATATCGATACCTACTAAATTTTGTTTTGGGGAACTCTTATTCATCGAAAAAAGCGGACTCTATATCTTGGCATAATGCGTGATAAATAGGAAGGTGAAGTTCTTGAATTGCAGCAGTTTCTTCTGCAGGTACATTAATGCAAATGTCGCTGATTTTTTTCAATTCCCCTCCAGAATTCCCTGTCAAACCAACAGTGATCATTCCAATGGCTTTTGCTATTCGTGTCGCATGTAAAATGTTCTTAGAATTACCCGAAGTAGAAATTCCGATAAAAACATCTCCGTGCTTTCCATATCCTAAAACTTGTTGTGCATAGACAAGATCAGGATCTACATCATTGTTAAAAGCCGAAATTAACCCACTGTGCGAGACTAATGAAATCGCCTCCAAAGGATGTTGAAGAAATTGCAGATAATATTGCTGTAAATTTTCATCCGTAATATTTTGCAATTTTTCTTTCAGTAAATTCTGCAAAGGTCTCTTTTTACAAAAACCCTTCATTAGTTCTCCAACAATATGTTCTGTATCTGCAGCACTACCACCGTTACCTGCAAGAAGCGTCTTCCCACCTCTTGTATAGCATTCATGCATTGCGAAATACGTTCTTTTTATAAGTTCTTCGACTGTTTTTAAAGAAGCATTTTTGACGATTAATTCTGTGATTTTTTGCATTATATTTAAAAACTCATATATATTTTATGACATAACAAATAAAAAAGATAACCCTTCAATATCCTACTCTACTTTTAAAAGAGAGGTTATCAAAGGGAATCTAGATGGAAATCTCAGCAAGACTTATTCTGTAACGACAGAAACACCTGTATCAATAATAGCTGGGCCTATTGGTTTACCTTCTAAGATTGCATACGCTTGAGCTACGCCTAAAAAACCCATAGTAAAAGGATTCTGTGCCATGACACCTTTGATATATCCTTCTTTAACAAGAGATAAAATAGCATCAGATTTATCAAAACCAACACCTATCACATTCTCTTCTTGAGCTTTTATAGCATTCCCTATACCAACACTTGAACCTTCGTTCATTCCTGCTAAACCGACAAGATCATCATTTGCAACGATAAAACCAATGGCTGCTTCTTGAGAAGCTGCCGCATCACCATCTTTGTATTCTGATGTTAAAATAGTGAAATTGGTGCCTTCGAATGTTCTTCTAAAACCCTTTTCTCTATCTATTGTCGATTTTGTTGCAGTATTTGTACCAATTACGCCAATAGAACCACTTGTTATACCCTGCAGAGCAAACTGATCTAACAAAGTTTGTGCTTGCAAGACCCCAGCCGCTTCATTATTGGTTAGTAAAGTCGATTTTGCTGGAACATTAGCAGGAGAATCAACATAGACTATTTCTATTCCTTGTTCAATGGCTCTTTCAACAGTATCCGCAATAGCATCAGGATCGTTTGCCGCAAGTAAAATAACATCTGCTTTATCCGCTATAGCATTATTTAAAATTTCTATTTGTTTTGCATTATCTTTCACATCTGGAGCATCCCATTTGTACTTAAGGTTTAATGAGTCTGCCATAAATTTAGCACCCGCATTAACAGCAACCCAGTGTTGATCTATTTTATCCATTGTAATAAGATAGACAGTCTTACTTGACTTTGCGTCGTTTCCTTGTGTCGTATCATTGTCATTTTGTGTACAACCGAACAACATTAATATCATAAAAAAGCTTAAAATAACATTTTTCATAAAATCTCCCATTTATATTTTTTTTATATTTGATTATTTAGAATTTTACTAGATTATATTTACCTATACCGTATTTGTTGAGTCCTCCTTTTTAGTAGGTTTTAGAATTTTCTTAACTTTTGACAAAAACATCTTTCTAACAGTGTAATTGCGAGCGAGTCTATCAATAAGCACAGAAATAACAACAACGATACCAATAACTAAGTTCCGCAAGGCTAAAGGAGCTCCTGCAAACTGCAATCCATTATTAAGAACACCCCAGATAAATGAACCTAATACGGTTCCCAATAAAAGACCTTGCCCTCCCATGGTACTGACTCCACCGATAACAGACGCAGCAACCGCATTGAGTTCATAACTCAAACCTGCATTCATTGTTCCTAGACCACTTTGTGCTGTCAAAATCAAACCCACGAGACCCGCAAGAAAGGAACTAATAACATACACCATCACCTCTGTTTGTATCACATTCACACCTGCTAACCTAGTCGCTTCATAATTACTTCCTAAAGCATAAATATAGCGTCCAAGTTTTGTCTGATTTAAAATGAAATTAAATATTAGAAATACAAACAGTGCCAACAAAATCACCGTATAAACACCTCCAACTTCTCCATAATAAAAGAAATCTTTAAAGCCCTCAAATCTCTCAGGAATTCCGTTCGTATTATAATTCCCATTAACAAGTTGAGCAATTCCTCTAGCAACAATCATCGTTCCAAGAGTGGCAATAAAAGGAGGTATTTTAGGTTTTGCAATCAAAAAACCATTAATTAAACCAATCGTAGTTGCAGACAAAAGAGTAAGGATTATGATGATACTAAGAGGTAAATTCGTCCGTGTCATGAGTGTTGCGCTAATCATAGAACTCATACCTGCAACAGACCCAATTGAAAGATCAATCCCAGCCGTAATCAAAACATAGGATTGACCTATACCTATTAGTAAGATTGGTACGATTTGTCGCAGGAGGTTGAGAGTGTTTTGTGAAGAAAAGAAAGATTTATTAATGATGCTAAAAATAATAATCATAATAAATAGTGCGATTGAGACACTTGCAATTTGTCCCAAACCACGTTTTTGCAATAAATGAAATTTCATAAATGCTCCTAATAGTTATTTTCTAAATGTTGTTGCTAATTCTAGAATTTTTTCTGAATTAATTTGACCTTCTGTCAATTCTCCTGTAATAGTTCCATCACACATGACGAGAACCCTATCGCTCAAGCCAATCACTTCGGGTAATTCACTCGATACAAACAAAACAGTTTTACCTTCTGCTTTCAGGTTGTTCATGATGTGATAGATGTTGACCTTTGCACCTACGTCGATACCCCGTGTTGGTTCATCGAAAATAACAACTTGAGCATTAAATAACATCCACTTCCCGATAACAATTTTTTGTTGATTACCACCTGATAAGGTTCCTGCTTGCTGTTCTAGACCTGTTATTTTTATATTCAAATCACTCACTAAGTTGTCACATAAATCGATTTCTTTCTGAGCATCTAAAACACCAAAAGAATTAGAAATTTTACTCAAATTAGGCAAGGAAATATTTTCTCGAACAGAAATCTTCAAAGATAAACCATCCTGCTTCCTATCTTCTGGACTTAATACGATTCCAGCATTTATGGCATCTTTGGGAGAAGTAATATTTAATTTTGCATCATTAAGCCAGACCTCACCATCTAAAATCGGATCAATGCCACAGATCGCTCGTAATAATTCAGTTCTTCCAGCACCCATAAGGCCTGCAATACCAACGATCTCACCTTCAAATAAATTTAAATTGATATCATGGTTTTTATATGTTCTTAAATTTTTAATTTTTAGAGTTTCATTTCCTTTTGTTTTTTTTATGGATGGAAATTGTTCTTTAATTTCTCTACCGACCATTAGAGAGATAAAATGTGGCAATGCTGATGGGTGAAAATTTTCTGTAGCAATATGTTTACCATCTCGAAATACGCTGACCCTATCTGTAATTTCTTCTAATTCTTCAAGACGATGCGAAATATAAATGATTCCACAATTCTTATTTTTAAATTGGTGGATGACCTTAAATAAATCTTGACGTTCTTTCTCAGTCAATGCACTTGTGGGTTCATCAAAGATAATTATTTTTGAATCCAATAATAGTGCTTTCGCTATTTCAACCATCTGTTTTTGAGAAATAGATAAATCACGAACAAGTAAGTTGGGATCTAAGTCTAAATCTAATTGTTGACAGATCTCTTTTGTTTTTTTATACATTGCACCAGTGGATAAATAAGAATATTTATGGAATTCTCTTCCTAAGAAAATGTTTTCGACAATCGTTAAATCATCGCATAAATTAAGTTCTTGGTGAACAATGGAAATACCCTCTCTTTCTGCCATCTTGGGTGAATTAAAAACACAAGATCGACCTTCCAATAAGAGTTCTCCTGAGTCCGGTGTCAAAACTCCAGAAATTATTTTCATTAACGTTGATTTACCAGCACCATTTTCACCCAAAAGAGTATGCACTTCTCCTGCTTTTAAATCAAAATTAACACCATCTAATGCCAACACACCAGGGAATGATTTTGTGATGGTTTTTAACTCAAGTAAAAAATGACTTTTATCTTTCTGAATGGGGGGTGTATTCATTAAGCATGACCTCTCCTAGTTCGGTGCTAAATTTGATATTTTAATTAAACCGTACACGCTAATCATAACACACATTTTTCAATCTGTCAACAAAAAAAATATAATAATTTTGCATCCAAAAAAATCCCTCCTAAAGAGCCTATATATCGCTTATAAGCCTTGAAAAAAAACTTTCGATAGATAATAATACAATTATTATGAAAATAAATTTGCAACAAATTGCAGAAAGTTTAAATATCTCGATCTCAACCGTTTCTAGGGTTATAAACAATAAGCCTGGAATAAAACAAGAAACGCGAGACAAAATTAATTCTTATATCAAAAATCATAATGCAACAATAACAAATAGTGAGTTTAAATCTATTGGCGTGGTTGATACTTACTTGAGACATAGCATAAGCGGATATTATCTTGCATTTTTATTAGAAGGGATAGATAAGCGACTGAATTCGTTGGGTTATAATATGACATTAATTCATTTCGATCAAATTCAAGAACAATATCATCGCCTAGGATATAGCCCTGTTCTGCAAGCGCAGAAAGGCTTAATATGGCTAGAGCCATTATTTAATAGAGATCATTTGCAAATTATAAATGATCACGAAATAGAATGTGTAGTCATTAATAATTCGCTAAAAGACATTCCCGTGAATTACGTTAAAAGTAATAACTATGATGCCGCTGTTAATGCAATAGATTTATTAGCGAGAAAAGGACACCAGAAAATTGGGTTTGTAGGTGGATATCTAAAACTAACAAACCATGCTGATAGATGGCAAGGGTTTTCAGATGGGTTAATGAAAAACAAATTAGAATTAAATATGAATTGGGTGTCTAATAATATTTCATCTTGGGATAAAAAAGGCGGTTTTGAAGGAGCATTCCATATATTGAATCAACAAGAGCGACCTACAGCCATTATGCTAATGACCGATTTACTTGCAGAAGGAGCATACAATGCCGCAAAAGAACTAGAATATGATATCCCAGAAGACATTTCTTTTATTTCTTTTGACGATTCTCCATTAGCTAATTTACTGCAACCAAGTCTTAGTTCATTTCAACAACCCTTGTTAGAAATGAGCACCCAAGCAGTAGACTTGCTCCTTGAACAATTAATTAAACCTCAAAAAAAAGAGACCATTCAAAAAAATAGCGTAAACTGCCCTCTGGTTTTACGTAATTCGATCTGCCCTGTATCTTCTATAAAATCGTAGTAATTATTGTCAAGACAATTTAGAAATGTCCTATTTTTAGCAAAATAAAAACATCCTATTAGATCATCTTTTGAGAAAGATCTAACACCCCTCTGCTCTTTTGTTGAATTTTTCGCCTCTGTTTCACCGCA
>CAYRNA010000026.1:0-22293 GCA_964425555.1 uncultured Spirochaetales bacterium | reverse complement strand
CATACACGTATTTGATGAAATGCCGTGTTGGGTCAGTACTATAATAATGATCATAATGTGGGATAGGGCAATGTTCAAAACGATCTAGCATGAAATCACCATCAAGAAGCCATGCAACCGCTGTCACATCCCAAATAGGACGAGACCAGTAAGGAGTTTTATGAACCTCTAATCCATATTGACAAGTATATTCTACTAAAGAATCACACAACGCATTTTTGCCTTCTAACCAATAACGCAACTCAGGCTCTGTCGTAGTAAATGCTGAAACAACACCCATACAAGGTAAAACAACAAGTGGAATTTTACTATCAAAGACAACACGGGCACCGGCCACATCTTGTTCCATATTAAATTCACGGTTATCTGGCCAACTCAAAGAATTACCACCCAACCAGACAATACAAATACGTTCTACAATTGTAGGATCCAACAGAATAGCACTCGCTACATTTGTGATTGCCCCAATTGCAATGACATATAATTGTTTTTCTTTGTTATAGTTCTTCGAAAGAGCTACTAAGTTAGAGGCAGCCGCAGATGTTACAGGTGTATTCTCATCTTTAAGAAAAGAAGTACTCCCTTTAAAAACAATACTCTTAAAATGTTCTTTATCCATCAATCTAAGAAGATTAAGAATTTCGTTGTAACTTTTTCCCATTCCATCTTCTGGACTACTAGATTTTAAATTACATCCTTTCAAATAGAATGGGGCTGCGTGAATAGCTTTTAAGTGTAATTTTGATGACTTGATCAAATATGACAGTGCAAATTGATCGTCTATTTCATTGTATGTATCCGTATCAATAACAACATCGACTTCCCCTCGTGGTTTCTCTAATCGCTTTAAATATTCTAAATCCACCCTACTATTCCTTTAATTTTAAATTTTCTAGAATAATACTAAATATTCTGCTCTGAATTACCCTTTTATACCAGTATTCACTATCCCTTGAATAAAATATCGCTGTAATGCAAGATAAATGACAAGCATAGGAATAACAGACATTATCGAAGCTGCCATTAACTCATTCCATAAAACAGAGTACTGTCCTCTGAATGATGCTAAAGCCAAAGACAAAGTTTTTTGTACACCACTATTGATATAAATAAGAGGTCGAATAAAATCATTGTAAACACCTACAAAAGTAAAAATTACCATAGCAGAAATAACTGAGGCAGAATTTCTCATAATAATTTCCACATAGATTTTAAAATATCCACAACCATCAATTTTAGCTGACTCTTCTAATTCTCGAGGAATCCCAAGAAAAAACTGTCTAAAAAGAAAAATTGTAAATGCATTGAACAATCCTGGTAGAATAAGAGCATAAGGGCTATCCAGCAGGGAAAGAACTCGTAAAAGGCGAAAAACTGGTATCATCATCGTCTGAAATGGAACCATCATCGTTCCAAGGAAAAGATAAAAAATTAATTGTTTATTAGGAAAACGAAGACGGGCAAAAGCATAAGCGGCAAAAGAAGAAACGACGAGTTGTCCTAATATCGTTAAGAGACAAACATAAAGAGTGTTAAACAAATAACGAAACCAAGGAGCAACACTCAACATTTTTTTAAATCCTCCGAAATAGAATTTTTTTGGCCAAAATTGAGGGGGTATAGCCAATATTTCTCCCTCTGTTTTAAAGGCCGAAATTATCATCCAGAAAACAGGAGCAACTGTAACCAATATAATGAGAATTAGAAGAATGTGAATCAAAATATTCCTATTAGATCTAACCATTGGTCTGACTCCTTTCCTGTAACTGAAAATTCAGTAAAGTTATACTAAATACGAGGACAAAAAGAACCCATGACATAGCACTGGCATACCCTTGCTTAAAAAAAGTAAAAGCATTTAAATAAATTCTGTTTGCAATAACATCCGTTGAATCAACAGGTCCACCCCCAGTAAGAATAAAAACTTGGTCAAAAACTTGTAATGCTCCAATCACACCCATGATTAGAATAAAAATAGTTGTGTCTTTTAATAAAGGAATAGTTATTTGAAAAAACTGCTGAATGCGACTCGCACCATCTATTTCTGCCGCTTCGTAATAACTTTGAGAAATCCCCTGGAGACCTGCCAAGAAAATAACCACCTGAAACCCTAATCCTTTCCATAAAGACATTAGGCTTACTGATATCATTGCCACTTTAGGACTGGTCAACCAAGGAACTGGGGGGATACGTAATTTATCCAATAATACATTAAATATTCCATAGTCTGTATTGTAAAGCCAACTCCACGTTAACGCAGCCGAAACAAGCGATAAAATATAGGGTAAAAAGATAACCCCTCTATAAAAATTACTTTGCCACGGCTTACTCACGTATTTCAATAAAGTCGCAATTAAAAGACCAAGAACAGTTCCAGTGGGGACAACATAGAGAGCAAAAAGGAAGGTATTCTTGACTGCATTAAGGAATTGCTCATCTCGAAACAACTTAATATAATTTTTTAACCCTATAAATTCTGCTAAGCCGATGCCATCAAACTTTGTCAAACTGTAGTAAAATGAATATCCAAAAGGACCCACAATAAAAATGAGGAACAAAAGAATGGATGGGCATAAAAAAAGATACGCGGCACTCATTTCTTTTCGACTCTGAACAGATAATTGGTTTATTCGGTATTGCTCTTCCATTGATGACCTTTTCTCTTTAAACTTCATTGATTTCTACTCATTCATAAATTCATTGGCAATCTGAACAATTCTCTCTTGAGCTTCTTCCGGTGTTGTGACACCCATTTCTAATTTACTAATTTCAGGGTCAACTAGACTAGTTAACTCCTCGCGCTTTGAAGAAACCATATCTAGTGTATTGACATCTGGTGCTACCTCGTAGAAAACCTGAATATTTTCAGGAGAAGATTTTTTTTCTCTCATAAGCTCAATGTAGTAATCTGTATCTGTCTTTACCGAAGGCATAGCTATACGAGATGCTGCAATTTCACTCATACCATCTTTACTAACAAAGAATTTAAGAACATCCCATGATTCTTCTTTCAGCTTTGAATTACTTGAAATAGCCCAATTAAGAATTCCCGCCTTTGTATCTCTATTGATATCTTTGGGAACTTTTACAATATCCCATTTGAAATCAAGTGGATCTTTGTCAAACGGAGGAAGTATCCACAAACCAGAAGCAAACATGGCTACTTTTTGATTTCTGAACAAACCATCAAAACTTTTCCCCATCGCAGAAATACTTGCAGGATTAGGACTAATTTTATCTTCTACTGTCATTCTTCTTAAAACTCGTAACCCTGCTAAAGCTTCTGGCGTTCCGTAATTAGTACTCTTCAAATCGGAAGTGAAAAGCTCGTGCATTCCAGCTCTATTAATCCACTGCATCCATTGATCCTGCCAACCAATATAATGTTGGTATCCGAATTCTTTTTTTTCTGGATCCGTTAATTGTTTGGCTTTTTCAAAGAATTCTTCAACCTCCCAGTCCATAGTAGGGTATTCAACTCCCGCCCTATCAAACATATCCTTATTGTAATATATCACATAGGGAGAAACTTCTTGTGGAATCGAGTATATTTTACCTTCATAGGTTGCCTGAGGTAGAAGAGATTCATAAAAATCATCAATGTTGAAATCGGTATCTTGAGCTATATAGTCGTCTAAAGGTTCCAAAACATTTCTTTCTGCCAATGCCACAGTCCATTCATTTACATATAAAAGATCTGGAGCATTTCCACCTCCAATTAAAGTCAGTAATTTTTGATACCGTTCTCCCCCCAAATCGATCCATTCTAACTCCACTTCTGGATTTTTTTGCATATAAAGTTCACCAATGTGTTTGCGTATATCAATTTCTTCGTACGAACCAGAAACCGCCACTTGAATAACTGTTTTTTTCCCCTCTTTCTTGACTGAATTTTCACTCTTATCCTTGCTACATCCCATAAAAAGCAAAAAACATATACTAACCAAACCAATAATTTTTTTCATCTTAATAACCTCCATAATTTCGATACTTACTATATTTAGATCTATTTTATTCATTTATTTACCTCTCATTTTATACAGGCTCCACTTCGAGCTTAACCAATCCCAAGCTACCTTTGTTAGTAATAATTCCACAACCACCTCCATTGAGAGAAACCGTCTCAAAAATAGCTTTGAGCAAAGGTCCATCTCCAATCTGTCCTGTTATTTCATTACCTTTAATAGTGAGTATAAAGTCGTACTCTTTATCCCACTGATATTCGAAAGTAGTTTCTGCTAAAACAGTCCTTTCTGGTGCAGATTCGATCAATTGTAGTGTTTTGCCTTGTGTCATTTCAAAAGAAATATAACGGTTTAATCCTTGATAATAAGCGACCACACCCCCAGTCTCAAACAGTTTAGGTATTATCTTGGCGTTGACCCGATAGTCTTTCCATTCTCTTGTTCCCTGCGTGAAGAATCCTATTTCTTCTGAATTAACTAAGCTAAGTGGTTTAAAGTATGGTTGAATTTCTAAACTAGTATTCCACCCTTTCGTGCAAGAAATTCTCGCAGGAAGATCTTCTTGAGAATACCAATTTTCATCCCATAAAACACTTTTAGGTACTGAGCCAAAAGAAATTGAATCAACATGAATAGAACCAGAAAGACCTTGAATCATTGAGTGATTCTTTTCTACCTCATGTGGATGAATTATCTCCAGACTCAAATAAGTCACGGGAAGACCCTTCGTATCAGGTATAACAAATAAAATATCTTGCCAAGTTTGAGGGAGAATTTTCACTAATTCAGAGGAAAAAGAAATGAACTCACTCTCCAATAATTTATCATCAAAATCAAACTGTAAGGCCATTGCTTTCAGAGACATATAGACAGGGAATTCTATGTCATTATATACAGACATTCGCACCGTTTGTCCAGAACACAAAGAAGAATTACCTACCACGGCATAGCCCGTCGTCATTCGGTGCATTTCATCTGTTGCCCCGACTAATGTTCTTACTTCAGCTCGAACTCCAGGAGCTAGACAAGCAAAGTCTATTTTTAGCGTTCGGTTTCCTTTGTTACTAAAGCCTTCCACGTTACGAAGAGTAACTTCATGCAGTCTACGATGACCTTTTATGGCATGAAATCCTTGCAAGGATCCTCTACCCTCAAAATGAAATTTTGCTCCCTTTTTAGGATCTTCATATTCCACACTAGTTAAGCGACAAGCCAGGGAAGTTATCCACGTGGCCACTTCCAAAGCATCGCTGATTAGTCTTCCACCTTCCGCCGTGGGGAGATACAATCTGTCTGCTACAGGGCCTCTGAAATCACAAGTTTGATTAATACTTTCTAAGCCATTTTTAATTGCCATAAAACAACCCACATTTGCTGCATTACAATCAGTATCCCATCCACCAGAGTTTGCGATCATCTGACTTTTTTGAAAATCATCCTCACCATAAAGTAGTGCCAAAATAATCAAACCGTGATTAGGAACCATTGGACAAACTCCACCGTAACGAGAGTAGGGATAGTTTTTTATCAAATACTTTACTGCAATTTTCCAATCAGGTTCTTTTTTATGCAAATCTATCATGTCTTGAATAATTTTAGCCACTTCACAATTAGCTGGAATGTAGGTTAAAGCCTTCTTTATCAATATCGTTAGATCACTTTCTATAAATGCCATAGACTCCATAGCAGCAATAATAACTGCTCCGTAAAGCCCCTCTCCGTCATGACTAACCTTAGCTGCTTCAGTTGCCATTTTTACTGCATTTTCAGGATCTCCAGGAGCAACCATAGCCCAACCATCAATAAAAATTTGAGATCCTATTTGTTCCGCAACTACTTTTCCATTGATGTGAATGGAACCAGAATCAGGAGCATCAATGCCATTTTTCAGACGAGCATACGCCGTATGTTCAGTCGAAACCCCTACGCCTCCCCACCACAAAACAGTTTTTTTCTCAACAAGATAATTCAACCAAGTCTTGCCAATTCTCTTGGCACTAATATTGTAGCCATCATCGGGATAGTCTTCCAATGCCCGTAAAAAAGCAAAAGTTCCAGTAATATCATCGTCTGTTACAATCAAGGGAACCTTCATTTTATCGTTGACATAATACCAAATTTCACCCAATTCATTCATGATTTTATCATGTGTCCAACCCTCAAAAGGTCGACCAAGGTAGACACCAATAATTTTACCCAGCACTCCAGCGTAAACTTTTTCCTTATATTCTTCTAGATTGTTTTTAATATAACTATTCATATTCAGCCTTCACAAAACTTTTAACATTTAATTCTCATTTTAAAATACACTTTCCATATTACCACACTTTCCATCATTTGTCAAACAAAAAATAATTTTAATTGACAAATTAAATAAACTAGTTTAGTATATTAAGTGTATGAAAAAAATTACTATTAGCGATGTGGCTCAATATGCTGGAGTTTCTAAAAGCTCTGTTTCCTTTGTATTAAATCAAAAAGAAGGGGTTAGCTCTAAGACACGAATCAAAATTCTTCAGGCGATTAAGGAGCTCAACTATAAACCACAGTTTAATTTTTCTTCTTTAGATGAGAAAAAGGCCAATATTCTTTTTTTGCAAGTGAAGCAGAGCGGTCATATTTTGACAGAGCAACACGCTCCTTTCATTTCTCACTATATTGATGCGGCACAAGAAAGTGCGCATTCTTTAGGCTACCAATTGCAGATTAAATTTTTGGAAGAATTGAGTAATAAAAATCTACAAAATATCATTCAGCAGAGTGAGGATCTGGCTGGTATTCTTGTTTTGGGCACAGAATTAGCCAACGACAAAGACTTTGATGTTTTTCATGATATCTCTTTGCCTCTCGTATTTTTGGACACCTTCCATCCTTATCTTAATTTTAATTTTGTCAATATAGATAATATTTCCGCTGTGTTTAAAGCCATTTTATACCTCAAAGAACAGGGGCACACTCAGATAGGCCTCGCCTCTTCTATAGATCCTAGTTCCAATTTAAACGCTCGAGAACAAGCTTTTCACGAAGCTTGTAAACATTTTGGCTTAGACACTTGCGATTCGTGGATCTATAGAACACATTTTGATTATACGCAAGCTCATCATGATTTTAATGCCATTGATTTTGAGAAAAACAGACCCACCGCAATTTTTGCGGTCTCCGATTCTATCGCTTTGGCCTTGCACAAGAGTCTTTTGAGCAGAGATTTTCGTTTACCTCAAGATATGTCCATCATAGGTTTTGATGATTTGGATGCGAGTAAAATGGTTGTGCCTGCCTTGAGTACGATACGAGTTTCCAATGGGCAGTTGGGTCATAGGGCTCTGATGCTTTTGGTTGACCAGATAGAAATGCAGCGAAATTTTCCTGCCAGAGCGCTTTATTCGCACAGTGAACGCACCGTCATTAGCAGTGAACTCATCCTCCGTGAGAGTGTCGCATCCCTAGAAAAGAAATGATTTCGTTGACTCGCTTTGCGTTATAATTTTGCAATTATATAAAAAATTTAAACAGCCATTGCACAATGGTGAAATAAAGGGTTAGGCCACAAATATCAATGAGTGTAGACATGAGTGGGCCTGCGGCGACAGTGGGATCGAACTTGATTTTTGCGAGCAACAAAGGCACGAGTGCGCCCATAACCGAGGCAAAGACAATGACACAAACCAGAGCCAGCGCTATCGTAATGGAAGCGAAAAGGCTCACTTGTGGTGGGAAAAACTGACTTCGAATGAAAATGGTCACGGCAGAAGCAAGACCAATGATGATGCCGACACTCATTTCTCGTATCAAGATTTTGAACCAGTCACGAGTCCTAATCTCAGAGGTCGCCAAACCCCGAATAATCAAGGTCGACGATTGTACGCCCGAATTTCCACCCGTTTGAGTGATGACGGGGATGAAGAGCGTTAAGAATAAAAATTGTTCAAACAAAAAACTGTAGTGTTGCAGCACATTACTGGTGAGCGTACCCGTTAACAACAAAAAGAGCAGCCACGGCAATCGCTTCAATACCAACTGCCACATATTGCTGTCAAAATAACTCGAGCTGTCACCGCTCATCCCCCCCATTTTATAGATTTCCTCTGTCTCTTCGTTGCGCATAAAATCAATGACATCATCAAAGGTCAGTAGACCCACCAAATGTCTATATTCATCAACCACGGGCAAGCAGGGTCGCTCCATTTTCTCAAATAATTCTGAGCTTTTTTTGGGATCGTCCGTCGCATTGACGCTTGTTACTTGCCTGTTCATAACATCTTTTACATCGCTGGAATCTTCTGCCAACAGCAATTCTTTCAAGGAAACAACACCACAAAGCAAGCCTGCTTTATCGACGACATAGGTATAATAACTGCGCTCGACAATGTCTAAATAAGGGCGGATTCTTTGCAGAACTTCTTGTACCGTCAGGTTGTCGAAAGCGACCAAATAGCGTGTTGTCATTAAAGATCCCGTCTCTTCTTCGCCATAAACGAGCAAACGCTCGAGCTCTGCTTTTATCCTCGGATTCAGCATATTCCACAAACGACTACGCAGCTCTAACGGAGCTTCTTGTATGATGTCCGTCAGGTCATCGGGCTCTAACAAATTTAAGCTAGGAGCGAGAAAATGTGGCGGTAAAATTTCAATAAGGGGATAGCGTAAATTGGCGGGAAGCTCAACGATAATGTCGCATTTCAGCTCAGCGGGGAGGTCTGGAAAGATCAAGTTTTGCTTTTCTTCGTCCAATAAATCCCAGCATTCCAACCACACTTCCAAAGAGCTATGCTCTAGAGATTTTTTGCGCTCTTCTGGTGAGAGCAAAAACAGTACTTCTAGGCTTGAGTCCATCGTTTATTGCTCGAGATATTTCTTGAGGTCAGTGAGATCTTGTTGCAGCATTTTCTTGCTCATCAATAATCCCAACCATCCGAAAAGAAAGCCTAATATCCGTTGTACGCCGCTCAATCCCTGCACGCCAAATTGCAAGGTCAACTCTGTTGTTTCTGCGTCTATTTTCTTAAAAAAATGTTCGCTCACCACAAGGGCTGAATTCATTTCGGTGTGAAAGCAAAGGTAGTCATTCGCTCTATATTCATGGACGATCAAGGTTTGTGTTTCTTCGTATTTCATCATCTTGCGTGTCTCTTTGACCTGCGTACCGACAAATTCGCCGTTGGGGCTGGGCTGAACTTCTACGGTGAGTATGCTACTCGACCATTGCGCCCACGAATCAAAATTAATTACCGCTTGATTCACCTTTTCGATAGGCGCATTAATGCATTGTTTTACAGCTACTTTCATTGATATTTCTCCACAGGTCTCACGTCTTATTTTTATTATAGTCTTTCTAGCAAAAATAATAAATCCTTGTTTTTTCTGAAAGAGGAGAAGGGTTCTATGGAAAGAGAGAAAACAAATCTTCCTCAAATAAAACCTCACTAGACACATTGACATATTCAAATCTATCGATATAATATTTAATCAAGATCCGTAACTTTAACAAAGGATAAAATACAATGTCAGTTTTAAACTATAGCGAAGAAGAAAAGAGCTTCAAAGCTCTCGCCGATGCCAACCGCCTAAACATTTTACGAGTCATCAAAGAAAACTCCAGCCATGTTCCAGCCATTTGTGCCTGCGATATACTCGAAAAACTCAACATCTCGCAATCAACACTCTCACATCACATGAAAATATTGAGCGAGGCAAAATTTATTATCTCCGTAAAAAAGGGGAAATGGGTCTACTATTCCCTCAATACAGAAGGATTTAACACCATAGAAAATACAGTTTTAGAGCTCAAACCAAGCGCTGAAGAAATATAATAAAGGAAGTGAAATTATGAAAAACATTTTTTTATTTATACAAGATCAGTTGCTAGGAATGTCTTGGCTCAATGATTTTTATGGATTTATCTTAGAACTCTTTGGTCTCAACTTAGAGCATAGAATACCGCATATTCTTCAGTTTTTTCTCTTCGATGTCACCAAAATCACCTTGCTTCTGGTAACTTTGATATATATAATTTCTTATATTCAATCCTTTTTCCCCCCCGAAAGAACCAAACGAATACTGGGAAAATACAAAGGAATCGTCGCCAACACTTTGGGAGCCTTGCTAGGGACGATTACTCCTTTTTGTAGCTGTTCATCCATTCCGCTGTTTATAGGGTTTACCTCTGCAGGACTCCCTATTGGAGTAACTTTCAGCTTTCTCATCTCATCACCCTTGGTCGACTTGGCGGCCTTAGTGCTACTTATTTCTATTTTTGGTTATAAAATTGCCATCGTCTACGTTATTGTGGGACTAGTTTTAGCAGTACTGGGAGGAAGTCTCATTGATAGGTTTAAGATGGAAAAATACCTTGAAGATCTCGCTACACAGGGAAGAAATGTGCAGAAAGAAGAACACGTTCTCAGTAGAAAAGAGAGATCCGACTTTGCCCTTGAGCAGGTGATATCTACTCTAAAAAAAGTGTTTATCTATATCGTCGTAGGGGTAGCGATTGGCTCGTTCATTCACAATTTACCCGAAGCCGAAACGCTCGTTCCCCGCGTACTGGGTAAGGATAACAACTTTTCCGTCGTACTAGCAACCTTCTTAGGAACGCCCATGTATGCGGATATTTTTGGAACCATTCCTATTGCCGAAGCATTGTTTACAAAAGGGGCTGGTTTGGGGACCATCTTAAGCTTTATGATGTCTGTCACGGCCCTTTCTCTGCCATCTTTGATCATGCTCAAAAAAGTAGTAAAAATGCCTCTTTTATTGACCTTCACCGGTCTTGTAATGACAGGAATTATCCTCATCGGCTATGGATTTAATGCTCTTCAATTTTTATTTATATAGTTTATCAATTTATTTTTCAAGGAGATTTATATGTTTTCATTATTAAAAAAAAGTAAAGCTGATTCTGATTGTTGCAATAACAAAAGCAATCAAAGTCTAGAGTCAGATATCATGGTCTTGGGCAACTGCTGTAAAAAAAGTACAGAAAGTTTTACCAATGTAAAAGAGGCCGTACAAGAATTAGGCTTGGACTCAGAAGTGATCAACGTTGGTGACAATGCAATTATTGCTCAATATGCTGTAATGCAGACTCCTGCCTTAGTCATTAAAAACAAGGTTTTCTTGGAAGGGAAATATATTGACAAAGAAAGTGCCCTAACCCTCTTAAAAGAAAATTATTAAGGCATATCTCTGTTCTTTACGTAAAAAACACTTTGTAAAATGGGGATGCTTTTCTAATCTAATGAAGAACTTCGTAACCCAGAAGCTCAATCGAAGGACTGAGAAAGCCTTTCTTGATCGGTTCTTCTTTCATTAAATCCGTTGAAAGATATTTTTTACTATCATCTGAAAAGATAGTGACGCTGGCTTTATCTGCTGTCTGAAACCGTTCCGCATGCTTTTCTTGCACTAAAAGTGCCGCCAAAAGATTAGCTCCCGAAGAAATACCAACACCCAATCCAAGGACAGACGCCAATTGCTGAGCCATGATAATAGCATCTCCATCATCCACGCTCAGTATTTCATCAAGTTGATTGAGTTCACAAATTTGTGGGATAAAATCATCAGAAATCCCCTGTATTCTGTGTTTACCTACTTTATAACCTGTTGATAAAGTAGGAGAATTCGCAGGTTCCATGGGACAGACAAGCGCATCGGAAACATTCTTTCGCAAGAAATTCCCCACGCCCATCACTGTTCCGCCCGTTCCGACACCAGCCGTAAAACCAGCCACCACTCTCTCTACTTTCTCGAGCTGTGCCATTATTTCAGGAGCCGTTGTCAAAAAATGAGTCTCACAATTGCACTTGTTTTGGAACTGATGAGGACGAAAACCGTCGCATTCTGCTGCTAAAAGGTTGGCCTGCTCAATGCAACCTAAAAAACCGCCTGCCTCTTTACTGATCAATCGCACTTCCGCACCGAAACTCTTCATCAGGTTGACTCTTTCAGAACTCATCCAATCGGGCATAAAAATGATCACAGGATGCCCCAAGGCCTTTCCTATCGCACTAAAAGCTATGCCAGTATTGCCACTCGTCGCCTCAATAATGGGTGCACCCTCTTTAAGAGTACCTTCCTGCAACGCCGTCGACAGAATATGCAACGCCATTCTATCTTTAATACTACCAGAAAGATTAAACGGTTCCCATTTTGCAAAAACCGTCCTTGGCCTTCCTTCAAATTTCAACGAAATTTCTAAAAGCGGAGTGTTCCCAACCATTTTACTAATTGATTTGATTTTGTTCTGGTTCATATAAAATACTCCAACGTTTTAGTAGCAGATAACCTTGAAAGAATAACATTGCATGTATCAATTTCTCGAAAGATCTATCTTGTTACGCATATAATAAATTCTTATCTAATTATAACTTGTTCAATATCATACGTCAAGTTTTTTATTACAAGCATGCTGGCTCAAAGAGAAAACTATAAATGAATGTGTAAAATGAGTGAATTGAGAACGGATTAATATTTGCACCTGTACAAAAACTATAAACTTCTATGACTTTACACCTATCGCTGTGATTTCTATTAAACAACCATCAGAAGCTAGTTGTGCCTCAACAGTTGCTCTAGCCGGAAAAGGTTTTTCAAAATAGCTTGCGTAAACCTCGTTCATTCCTATAAAATCCGACTTAATATTTCTTAAGTAGATAGTCACATTCACAATGTCTTTAAGAGTCATTCCTGCCTCTTTAGCAACCTCTATCAAGTTATCAAGAGTTTGAGCCGTTTGCTTTTTGATATCACCCTCTCCTACAACCTTCCCTTCTTTATCCTTGGACAACTGTCCTGAAAAATACACTGTTTCATTTGCCTTTATCGCCAAAGACAAAGGTGCTGTAATATTCTTTCCCTTTAATTCTATACTTTTATTTGCCATACAATTCTCCTTGTTAGCTTCTGTTTCATCTTCAAAAAAGACTCTCAAAGTCTCTTTTAAAATTAATATTTCTAATATTATTACCAACCAGCTCCTGTTTTTTGTGACTCTTCAGATTCAGGAACAAGAGATTCTTTCGCCATCTCGATTAATACCTTCCACGCTTCTGTGTTCACGGTAATGAATTCTTTCTGACCTATCCTAGCCAAAGGTTGCGTTAACTCATTGTGCATGGAGATTGCAAGCTCTGTTCGAGGAAGTAAGAGATCCGAAATATCACCCAAGAAGCCCCACTTTTCAGATCCTGTAAAAGGAGATACAAAGGCGGTCACCTCTGTGCTTGTCTCAATCGCATAAGTACAATTGTCCAATTCAGCCTCATGAAAAATGAAGGGAATAGTAAAAATAGGTGCATCCACATTCTGCACCTTAATATCTTTGCTAATATCTAAAATATTGTTATTTATCCTAATTCCTAAATGAAAAGGACAGATAGAATTAACCGTCTTATAAGTTCCATTTTTATGCTTTTTTAAAACATCAAGAAGAGGTTCAAGTAGAGGAATATTATAATTAAAAAGCCAAGAAGTTGCCTTTGCCATTTCATTGGAAATTCCCCATGCAAGACCACAACTCCGTGCCGCCTTGGCCACCATAAACTGAAGTTCACTATGAGAAACATTGGTTGTATCAGTAGTATAGGTCTTATACGGCCACCATGCAAGATCCGTACTCATAATCTCCCAAGGGTGAGGAGCATGCTGAAACATATTAATTTTAATCCATTTCTTCGACATAGGATTAAATTGAGTGGCTCCGAAAAATGCAGTCAAAAACCGTAAGAGCGAAAGAGGTGGAAAATCTTTCCCTACAAGATTACCATAAATTTCTCCATAAGGGTATTCGTTAATCAGCAAGACTCGTCTTGCAATATCTCGATAACACGGATTTTCCTCCAAAAATTGCCCTAAATTTTCCTCATTATTAGTATTTTGTAATTTTTCATATAATTGATTGACTTCTTTACCAACATTGAGAGGCAGCTCTAATTCTACTCCATGATCATGCTCTCTCCTACCTAGTCGTGGTTCAAGTTTGTTGGCAGAAACATACCAAAAATACTCTTCTGCCTTCTTGTCATTATCAAAATCAATATCGAGAGCCCATTGATATCGTTTCTTAACAATCTCTTTAAAAGAGGTTATATTCATGCTACTTTTTAGAGGAAAAACCTTATCCTCATCAATTGACATTTTATCTACTACATCGTGGACAAAATCGCCATAAGGTTCCAGCATCAGAGTTACACACATTTCTTGTGCAGAAACTGATAAATTTTCTTCACACCATAGATAAAGCTTATTCCAAGGAAAACGCTCCCGTAGTAAATCGGGGTTGAGATAATCCTTTAATCGACTGAGATCCTTTTTTAGATTGATAATATTTCGAGTTTGATCTTCGTCCTCTACTTCCCAAGTCGCCAAACGAATTAACACTTGCTTAAGGTACAAGCTGAATTGTTGTAATGCGATAGGTGAAACTTGTTCAATCATTCTTACTCTAGCAAGAGCACTTTCTTTCGCCCAATTCCATTGATGAATCAAACGAGGATGGTTGAAAATATAGGGTCCGAGACCAAGCCCCGTTGAATTCCCCACACCAAAAACCTTTTTTAGGCTAGGATCAAGAGGTGTAGCTTTCTCGCCACCCTTTTGTAGAGCCATATGTTCCACTAAATCAATGGAAAAAACTCGCATCAACCATACCACAAGCATTTCTACATAAAAAGGTCGCTTAAGTTCTTCGTGTTTGGCAACGATACGCCTATCGGCACACCCAAATTTTCCACTTCCATAAACAGCTGTCGAACGCATCAGATAACCAACTTCCAGAATCTTTGAAATCTCTGGTTGTTTTCCTTCACTTAAACAATCTACAACGTATTTAAAAAGTCTATAGCTCTTGTTCATCCGAGCTAAGGAAAGCTCAGTAGTATGATAACGCCCTGCTTCTTGCTTGGGAACATTTTGACTCAGACGAAAAATATCAGTCTCTGAAGGTATACCATCAAAAAGAACAAAGGTTGCGTCCCAAGCTTCCGCAATTACTCTGTCTTCTTGCTTTTCTTCGGGAAGATCGTGAGAGAAACCAACGAGGGAATAAATATGATGTGGAGTCTGTATCGCATAGATGGCAACTCCCTCTCCTTGAGAATTCAGCTCCCACCTTTTTCTCTCAAACTGCCACCTCTGCTCTTTAGCCATCTCCAAGAGAGTACGCATGAAGCTCAACTTTGTTTGGTGAACCCCACCCATACGAGCAAAATTCATCACGGTTTCTGGTTTACGTAATTCAATCTTCATCTCGGAGATCTCCCTTGTTTATTTATTATTTTTCTAACTTTTTATCTTTTTCAAATGCACTAACCAACTTCCACGTATCCCATAACGAAGGAAGCAAAATAAAACCAACGGGAATAGCACTGACTACAATAAATGACTGTAGGGCACCAATTCCACCGCCACTTCCACCAATATTAATAAGAATGAGAGCCATAACACCCATCACCAAAGCCCAGAATAATTTCATCAGTTTAGTCGGTTCACCGCCACCTACTACGTGCGAAATGGTGTAAGTCATAGAGTCTGCCGTTGTTGCAACAAAAACAGCTGATAAAAGTAAAAAGAGAAGAGAAACCACAAATCCCAGAGGTAATTGCATTGTGATTGCCATTAAAGACGCAGGTAAATTAAAGCCTCCGCCTGAATCAAAAGCAGCTTTTACAGAACCGGGGTTAGATAATTCGAGGGATATTCCTGTTCCGCCCAAAATAGTGAACCAGAAAGACATAATGACAGGCGCTGTCACAAGCAAAACTAATATGATCTCACGAATCGTTCGTCCTCGAGAGACTCTAGCAATAAAAATAGCAAGAAGAGGACCATAGCCCAAGAACCATCCCCAAAAGAAAAGAGTCCAGCCTCCTAACCATCCTGCATCCTGTCTAAACAGAGACATTTCTGTAAACTTTGCTAGATAGACTCCCGTTCCTTCAATAAAATGATCGAAAATAAAACCCGTCGGACCAGCAACGAGAATGTAAAGCGCTAAAAAGAATGTTAAAATGACATTGAAATGACTCAGTCTTTTAATTCCTTTGTCCAAGCCTGCTAGCGTAGAAAGTGTATACAAGATCATCAAGCCAGCAATCACCACAATGTGAGTTCCAAAGCTATTAGGGATAGCGGGGAATAGCGTATTTAGTCCATAACCAACCTGTAAACCTAAGAAGCCTATAGGTCCAACCGTTCCAGCAACAATGGCAATAACACAGAAAAAATCAATGAAATCTCCAAATTTTCCTAGCGCCTTCTCTTTTAAAAGAGGGTATAAAAGGGTTCTAGGAGCGAGTGGTAAGCCTTTTTCATAATGATAATACATTAGAATAGGAACAGTGAGTGCACCGTTAATAGCCCACGAAATTGTTCCCCAATGTAAGAAAGATTGAGCAACGGCTGTATAAGAAGCCTCCACGGTTCCTCCGACTATTCCCATCTGTTGAAAAAAAGGAGGGGGGCTAAAAAAATGAGCTAAAGGTTCTCCAGCAGACCAAAAAACTCCTCCCCCAGCCATAAGCGTAGGAATAATCATTGCTACCCATGAAAAGGTAGAGAACTCTGGTTTGTCTAAACTACCAAGTTTTCGTTTTGATCCTGGTTGAAAGACGATAAGAAGGGCAATAATAGGAGTTAAATAAAGCAATATTTGCCAATAAGCTCCCAGATACTTTATCCCAAACGCAAACGCAGCATTCATCATGCCACTAAGAATATCGAGGTTAATAAAAGCAATAATGATGAACAAGATAACAAAAATTACCGAATAGGTATTGGCATTCCATTTAATTTTAGGCATAAGATTTCTCCTTTAAGGTATTTGTATTCCATTTGATATTAAACATAAATTTCTCCTTGATAAGATTTGTATTGCTCTTGACATTCAATGTAAGCTTCTATTTATATAATCATTTCTACTCTCCTTGCTCGTTAAAAATATATTCCTCCTATTGCCCTAATATTCCCCATTGTATCATAAAAATGATTTACGATAAAATGCTAACCAATTTCTTCCTAAAATAGAGTCTATATCATCTCTCTGAAAACCGACCTTCGTAAGCCCTTCTTCCAAAAAATTAAAACCCGAAACATCTTTAAACCAAGGAGGTTGCGGAAGGAATCCAGCCTGTTCTTTGCTCCCTTCTCCATAGTCCATTGTTTTTGTCCAAACCCCATTTCGCATCCAAGTTACAACGCTATTCGGTTGATCTTGACATAAATCAGAGCCAATACCAACATTGTTCAGACCCATCATCTCGACCGTTTCTGCAACCATTCGACAGAATTCATCGAGCGAACATTCACTCTTGCCCTTAAGGTGGTGCGAATACAGAGACAAGCCTAAAAATCCTCCTTGGTCTCGCAAAGATTTTAGCACTGTATCTGACTTAGAACGTAGGGTTTTATTCCAAGAAGAGGGATTGGCATGTGTGATCGCAATAGGCTTTTGACTGAGTTCTATCGCTTCTAGCGTCGATTTTTCTCCTGAATGAGACATGTCCACAACCATACCCAATCTATTCATTTCACGAACCACTTCTTTGCCCATGCGGCTCAATCCTGAATCAAAAGGCTCAAAACAACCACCAGCTAAAAGGCTCTGATTGTTATAGGTCAATTGCATAAAGCGAACACCTAAGTCGTACAAAATCTGCAAAAAATAAATATTCCCATCCATAGAAGAACAATTTTGCAAACCAAAAAAGACCGCTGTCTTACCAAGACTCTGAGCCAATTCGATATCTTCAGCTTTTTTCCCTGCAAAAATCCATTGCGGAAATTCTTCAAAATATCTATTCCACATACTGATATTTTCTATCGTCTGATAAAAATCTTCGTGATAGGCAATAGTAACATGAACTGCACTCATTTTAGTCTCATTCCACTGACGGAAAATTTTTTCACTATAAGAGCAGTACTGTAAACCATCAACCCGTAAACTCATTAAAGACTACCTCCAGAAGAAATATAGGCCGTTTTAACATGAGTATAGAACTCAATGGCATAGGTTCCTTGCTCTCGGTTTCCATAACTGGAAATTCCTCTTCCACCAAAAGGTACATGATAATCCGTTCCTGCCGTTGGTAGGTTGACCATAACACAACCCGTGCGACTATTACGTCTAAAATGTGTCGCATATTTTAGCGATTGAGTAACAATACCCGAGGTCAAACCAAAATCAGTATCATTAGCAACTGCCAGTCCTTCCTCATAACTACCGACTCGAATAATAGATGTAATTGGAGCAAACATTTCCTCTCTATTAATTCGCATAGCATTATTTGTTTCTTCAAAAATAGCTGGAGACATATAATAGCCTTCTTTCTGCAACGAAAGTCGTTTCCCCCCACAAAGGAGTTTTGCTCCCTCTTGTTGACCAATCTTAATATACTCCAAATTTTCTAGTAACTGTTTTTCATTGACAATAGGGCCTAGCATAGTCCCTTCATCTAGGGCGTGTCCTACTTTTAACTTTTCCGTAGCCTCAACAAGTTTTTTAACAAACTCACTATACACGGCATCATGAACAATCAGACGAGATGCCGCTGTACATTTCTGTCCGCTACCTCCAAATGCACTACCTACCGCAAGCTGAACAGCAAGATCAACATCTGCATCTGCCATTATAAACAGAGGGTTCTTTGATCCCATTTCCATCTGAACACGAGTAAGATTCTGGATAGCATTTGCACTAATTTTCTTACCCACTCCGACAGAACCCGTAAAAGTAATTCCATCGACTCGACTATCAGAACTAATTTTATTTCCTAAAGTAGACCCTGGACCATTTAATAAATTAAAAAGCCCCTTAGGTAAAGCCTCTTGTTTTGCAATAATCTTCGTTAAAGCAAGAGCACTAGCAGGTGTATCACTCGCAGGCTTGAAAAGAACCGCATTCCCAAAAGCTAGGGCAGGAGCAATCTTCCAACTTGGAGTCGCCACAGGGAAATTCCACGGCGAAATCACCGCTACACGACCAAGGGCTTCACGACGCACATCAATCTCAATATCAGGACGAACTGAATCTGCATTTTCTCCCAAAATACGCAATGTTTGCGCACCAAAATAAGTAAAAAACTGACCAGCTCGATAAATCTCGCCGACTCCTTCTTTCAGAGGTTTCCCCTCTTCCCTAGAAAGCTGCTCACCTATCTCTTTTGAACGCTCCATTAGCTCATTACCTATTGCATTAAGGGCATTACAACGAGTCTCTATTCCTGTTTTTTCCCATTTTTCTTGAGCGATTTTCATCGCATCTAAAGCTTCATCAACTTGAGATTCCGTCGCTTTGGCATAAAAACCAATATTATCACTAATGTCTGATGGATTGATATTTTCAACGTAACCATCCCCTTCTACCCATTCTCCCGCAATAAAATTTTTCTCAACCTTAGACATATAAACTCCCATGTTTTTCTATTCAACAGACCTTTAATAAATAATTATAGCACACAAAATTTTATCCGTCAAGAAATTTATTGACACCATTTAACCACCCAAAAAGACAACTAATAATAAATAAAAATAGATAAATAGTCCGAATCATAGCAATTTAAATGGTGATCCATCACCAATGTATGGACTAGTATTATTTGTCACTTTACAGTCAAACTTATGAAATACTCGGAGTGAGAGAGGCTCTAAATGATAGTGATCTCCTATGCCAAAAAAACTAATAATACAGACATCTATGAGGTCATAAAAAAGAGAAAACTATAAACTAAATATATAAAATGAGTGAATTGAGAACAGGTCTAATTTCTTACTCAAGACGTTGACCCAATAAAAACAAGGTAGGGGTTAATACATAAAATGTAAAATAGCAACATGATGAAAGAAATCATCCCCCCTACCCATGCTCTCAATCATAACTGAAGAGACAAGTCCAGTCAAGAACAAACTAGCAGCTTTCTACCTTCAGTTGTACTGAAAAATCTTTATCCAAAGGGAAAATAGGACGAGGAACTTGCTCAAATATTAAGTTTTCCAAAATTTCATTACTGCTACCTTCTGAAAGAGCCATCACTACTTTTTTGGCAATTTTTTTGTGTGAAGCTGTCAAATAGCCCAATTTCACACAAATAATATCAATGTTCAAAGGATCCAAACCAAAAAATGTGAATAAATCGGTAGATACAAAGCCAATATGCTTCGATGCAACAATAACCAGTACACCTTCTATTTTTAATAATACGTTGGTAGAATGATAGTTGCTGTATCCTTCTTTGTATGCTAAAACTTCGGCTTCACAGTGTAAACTTTCTGTCGTTTTTGTATCAAATTTTGCACCCAAAGAGAGCGACAGAGTTTCTCCTACTTTTCCACCACAGAGCTTGACGACCTCGGGATCATAAATTCCACCATAAACAATAGAAAGCTCAGAGTTCAAGTTTTGCTTAAAGCTGATCAAATCTCTCAAAAATTGCATGCAATCGGCAGAAGAACCTGCAGTAGGATTATCTCCCGAATCAGAAACATATACAGGACAATTTTCTTTGTCCTGAGCGTACTCTCCCGCCACTGCTAACGCTTTTTCTGTGGCGTAGCTTTCTGTATGAAAGGTGAATTTATTGCGTGTGTCCCAAAATTTCTGCGCTAATTGCAAGGCGATTTTATCCGCTAAAGCCTGATCTCTGTCGGTGACAACCAGAACATTCACGCCATTTTCAACGCAATCCGCCCAAGGAAATCCCAGCAGATAAGATGTCGCCATCACCGCAGGATTTTTCTCTATTTCTCTGAGATCTTGTATCAATGATTTCATAGGCTCAACGTTTGTTTCCGTTTGTTCACCTGCAATCAAAATAGGCACTCGCACCCAACTCATCGTCGGCTTTTTTGTACCTTGCACGATATCGTCAAACATCTGCACCGCATGCTGTCCTGTTTCAAAACAATCGATGTGCGGAGCCGCTTTGTAGCCTACAAAGGCATCACAATGCTCAAGCATTTTTGCACTCACTGTCGCATGCATATCCAAGGCACACGTAAGAGGTACTGTAGGAAAAATCGACCGAGTCGCTTCCAGTATATCGCCTTCCGCTTCACCAAAATTCTCAATACGCATGGAACCATGCAAGGCAAAAACGATGCCGACAATAGTCTCATTTTCATCTAAGATTTGTTGAAGCCCCGCAAGCCAGTCTCGCTTGATTTCTTGATACAAATCAAAACTCACCAAACCGTTGGGCACCGCTCTTGCTGACAATAAAGGCACAGGAACGTAGTCGCGTTCTCTCAACTCATGCGTAATTCCACTGATAGTGTCTTCGGTGTTCAGGTGATTCAAAAGCTCCTCGCCGTGATAAATATTAAAGTCATCCCTCTTCGCAATGATGGGATTAAAAGTATTCGATTCGTGCGAAAGGCAAGCAATTATGACTTTAGACATAGTATATTCCCCTTTATTGAGCTAGCTTTTTCACTTGTGCAATGGAAGTATATTTGTGGCTAAATTCTGCCGGTCTCAAGATTCCGCCCATAAATATATGCGAAGGTCGGTGTTGCATGGGCCCATCGGTAATATCATCAATGGCCAAATGATATTCATCCGCCCCAATCAGTCCATCAATGCGGTCAAAATTTCGTGGCGAAATGCCACAACCAGGCATAATACTCATGCGACCTTGTACATACTCTATCATGTCGCAAATCGTCTGCGAACCTTCCAAGACTGAATCTTCCAAGCCCGAGGTCAAAATTCTCTTAAAGCCTATCTTCATTAGTGCATCCAAAGATTTTTTCCAATCAGAACTGACATCTATCGCTCGATGAAAAGTATTATCAAGTCCGCTCGCAAGCTCAAATAGTTCTTGGTTACGCTCCACATCTATACTGCCATCGGGTTTAAGAATGCCGAAGACGACGCCGTTTACGCCCTCTTCTTTAAAGATCTTAATATCTTCTTTCATGACTAAAAATTCTTCTTCGCTATAGCAAAAATCACCGCCACGTGGACGAATCATTACTTGAATGGGAATTTTTGTCAAATTTTTGGCAACTCTGAGAGTTCCCAAACTGGGGGTCGTACCGCCGTCAAACAGTGCATCGCAAAGCTCAACACGAGCCGCTCCGCCTTTTTCTGCATTAATAATAGATTGAACCGAATCCAAACAGATTTCAAACTTCTTTTTCATAATTACTCCTTACATAATAATGAATATATTATACAAAGAGACTGCCGTCAAAACAGCTCTCTTTCTACTTTTATACAACAAATATTTACTTTATTTTATATTCTCCACACGATATTCTATCAGCAAATCCTGATCTTTGACGCTCAGTGAAACTTCTAATTGAATACTCTTTTCGCCAAATTCCTCTTCGTGGA
>CAYRNA010000025.1:0-23874 GCA_964425555.1 uncultured Spirochaetales bacterium | reverse complement strand
GGGTGTGACTGGAACGAGTGGGTGGGTGTGACTGTAACGAGTGGGTGGGTGTGACTGTAACGAGTTGGTGGGTGCGACTGTAACGAGTGAGCGACCATGCAAGACAAAGCGTCAAAAATTACCTTGCCACTTAAAGAGACTTTGCATATCCTATTGAGCAAGAAGGCATCAATAAGGAGCATTGTTTGAGACATCTCATTTTTACTTTAACCCTTTTCACGCTAGTAACTACATTCGCTTGCACCAAGAAAGACACAGTCGTCAACGACTCTACAGGCAAGGTCGTACTAGATGTTATTGCGACACCCGAATTTTGCATCAATAAAATAGATACAGACGTTTATCAGATAGTAGGCGGTGGGGGCAATGTTCTCGTTGTCGTTAATCCCGATAATGGCGAGCTTCTTGTCATAGACAGCAAGGTAGAGAGCAGTCTCGATTCCTTTAAGGAAGCTCTGGATAATATTAGCAAAGAGTACGGCAAAGACAGTTACACTCTCAACACCCTTATCTATACTCATTATCATGGCGATCACATAGGAGGCAAAGAGATTGCCCGTAACCAAGGTGCAACTATCTACGCCCACATGAACACCCTCAACAGAATGGTCTCAGCAGGTGTTGATAACGACTTGCTTCCTAATCAAATGGTTACAGACTATAGTGAGATAGTGTTCAATAATGAACCCATCACTTTGGCCTACCACGGCCCAGCCCATACCAACTCTGATCTTGTTATTGTCTTTACTCAACGCAAGCTCATTGTCCTAGAAGACATACTCTTCACTAACCGTTATCCTTATATGGCTGACCTAAACGGTATGCCGAGCAATCTCTTTTCTATCTATGACATGTATAGCACAGCAGAGTACAGCGACTATCGCTTTGTTCCGGGACACTTGCCCAGTAATGACAATACAGACGGTTACTTCATTAACCAACAGCAATTTATAGCCTTGACCGACACCTTGCACCAAGCTTACAATCTTGTCAAAGCTCACAAAGACAGCGAACAGCCCGCTGATTCTTTTGACACCGCACAACTTGATGCCCTCTTCCCGCAATACAATGATCCTACTTTCTGGGTCGAGTCTCTCTATCTTTTTGATACACTGTAAGTTGTAGAACCGTACTCTCGTCTCATGATCACCATCCCTAGAGACAAAAACAGCCCCCCACGTGGGAGACTGCTTTTTATGGGGTGAAAGACTCAGACTAGAGCGAGGGTATTGTGAGACAAGCTTGACTTGCTGTCTTACGCCTGCCAAAAAGGAAGGCTGTCAGGGACAAGGTGGTCTCACTTGTTTCACAGAGGGGGACAACAGAGTGCCTTCTTACTGAAGAGCTGTTGCCCGCTTTCTGTGAAAGCTGAAACAGATTATAGTCAGCGAACTAGATATTACTGATTTTGTAGCTTACGTTGTCGGGGGTGACAGAGACGACGGCGAGGTTGTTGGGTTTGGCACCTGCACCGACGGTAACGTAGTCAACGCCCCTTACGGTTTCTGTCAGATAGGTATGCGTATGCCCGTTAAAGAAAAAGTCGACGTTGTAGGTGTCGTGCATACTGTACAGTCTATAGACTTCTTCTTGATAGGAGAGGGAGACAAGTCCTTGCCAGCCCTTGCTTGTAATTCCATAATGAGAAAAGACAAGCTTGTTTGTTGCTTTTGATTTACTGAGCAAGTCTTCGTACCATGCCATTTGTTTTGTGCCTAAAGTACCATTAGCGGTGTCTAGCATGATAAACTGGGTATTGCCTATGTGAAAGGAGTAGCTTGTGTCTGTGCTTATATATTTGTTGTAGAGTTTCTCTCCTTCCATTTGTATATCGTGGTTGCCTATGAGGGTATAGATAGGGATTTTAAGGCTTTCCATGTCTTCTAGGTAGAGTTGGAACTGCCCTTCAGTAGCTGACTGAGAGGTATCGCCGAGGTTGACAATGAAATCTATGTCCAAGGTGCCTTTGTCTATCTGACTTTGTATTCTTTTAAGGTAATGAGGTCGTGAGTTATAATAGTGCAGGTCGGTGACAACTCCGAAACTATAGCTAGTTGTCTTGCCAAGCACTGAGGGGAGTTCTATCTCTTTGCTTGTCTGGCTCTTTTCAAACCTGTCGTCAACATTTCCCGCAGCAAAGATAGAGCCTACGTCGACATAAGTACACGATGCAAGCACAACAATGACTATCAGAGAAAGTCTCAAGGCGAGAGTTTGTAAAGAGACTCTTAGAGGTGTTGTGAGTGTAGCGGTGTTATTGTACATAATAGGTTACTCCTACGTTGACCCAGGCCCTATTGATTGTGCCTGCAATGGCTATGCTACCGGCATAAGCCATACCCGTGCTCGCATTGACGATAAAGTTTTTGCCTATGTTGATGAGATTAGTCCACTCTAGTTGCAGGTAGTTGCCAGATACTACTTGGTTCTGATAAAGGTTGCCTAGTACGAAACCTGTGGTGTAAAAGTCATTGACAGTGTAGTTAAAGCGAGTATTCCACGTCAGTATGTTGATAAGGCGGGGAGGGCCTCCCTGTACTCGTGTATCAAGGTCGACATAACGTGTAGTAATGCCTCCTATAGAGCTGAACTGAAAGTTCTTGATGGGGGGATACTTGAGCGACAGTAAGTAGGCCACGTTGTTCTCTCCTACATTATAAGCGTAATAATTTTTGGCGTAATAGTTAAGCTTGAGTCCCACCCACTCTAGCGGATAATAACTGTAGTCTATGCCACGGTTACTCCTTTTAAGCTTGGGGTCACTTAATATGGTGTAGATGGACAAGGTGTGATCTTTGGCTATCTGAGTGGTGAGCCGTGCTTCGCCATAAAGCCCACTAGAAAGACCGTCTATGCTATCATAATAGAGAGAACCAAAGAGACTCAACCAATTATCTTGGTCATAAATGTGAGTGGGTTCCTCAGGGGGAGAGCTTTCTGCGGGAGAAGACTCCGTGGATGTTTCTTCATTGACTTCTTGAGCGTAGAGAGAAAGTGTACTCAAAATAAAGAGGAAAGAAAATATGAACATTGTTCTCTTAAACATATGAATAAAAAACCTTGTATTGTTGTGCATTGATACTATAATTTATGCAGTTTCTTTTTAAATTTCAAGTACGTGATATAAAATAAAGAAAAAGATGTTGACTTTTAATGCTATTTAGCGAAAAATTTATACAAAGATATTCTGATAAAATGAAAAGAGGGGAGTTGATATGATATTAGAGAATGATGTACTCAAAATAGCCTTAAGTAGTAAAGGGGCTGAACTACAGAGTCTCTATCATAAGACGGACAAGAGAGAGTATTTGTGGCAAGCGGATGCCAACTACTGGGGCAAGCATGCGCCCATCTTGTTTCCTGTGATAGGCAAACTCAAAGACGGTCGTTATACTCACAAGGGTCAAGACTATTCTTTGCCTACCAGTCATGGCTTTGCCCGAGACAATGAGTTTCAGCTGATTAAAAGCACCTCAACGGAAGCTGTCTACCAGTTCGAGTCTAATGAGAGTACGAAAGCGAGTTATCCCTTTGCTTTTGTACTCAAGCTCAGTTACACTCTTGTAGCTAATACATTAAAGGTGGGTTATGTTGTCGAAAATCCCGACAAAGAGCATGATTTACCCTTTTCTATAGGGGCGCATCCTGCCTTTAACTGTCCTCTTGAAGACGGTCTCGCCTTTTCTGACTACTACCTCGAGCTAGAGAAAGCGGAGACATTGGCGAGTATGAGCATTAGCCCCCAAGGATTGTTCATTGCTGGTAAGACCGTGCCTGTGCCAACGGAAGGTAAGAGAATACCGCTTAATTATCAACTGTTTGACGATGATGCCCTTGTCTTTGACAACCTACAGTCTAACAAGGTGACTCTCGCAAGTGATAAGTCTAAGCACAGTGTTGCCATGGACTTTACGGGCTTTCCTTATATGGCCTTTTGGAGCATGCCCCACAAAGATGCGCCTTTCTTGTGTTTAGAACCGTGGTTTGGACGGGCAGACAATGCAGATGTTAATCCCGACTTCTCTTTGCGTGAAGGCACACAGATTTTAGCGCCTGAGTCTGTGTGGACTTCTTCTTATACTTTGACTATAGTATAAAATATGCGTAATCCCTTTTTAATCTTATTGCTGAGCCTGTGTTTTGTATTACAAATGACAGCTCAGAGCGAAACAACAGAAGCCCAAGCTCCCGAGTCTGAGACTACGGCAACAGAGGCACAACGCACGGTTTATATTGTTGACATTAAAGGTGCTATCACGGCGGCTCTTGAGGGCTTCCTTGAAAAGGCTATTGCTAATGCCAAGGCTATCAACGCCGATGTGTTATTGCTAGATATTAATACCTTTGGCGGCAGGGTAGACTCTACGCTGAAGATCACGTCCATGCTCAATGAGCTTACGGATATAGAGACTATCAGTTATGTCAGTCAGTCGTCTGATGTTGGTGTGAGCTGGTCTGCGGGTGCTATCATTGCCTTTGGTACGGATGTCATTTACATGGCGGACGGTACATCTATTGGGGCTGCACAACCCGTGGCTCAAAATACGGTGACGGGGCAAACAACAGGTACAGAAGAAAAGACTGTCAGCGCTCTGCGGAGTAAAGTGGTTGCTTTGGCAGAGGCCAACGGACACCCTACGGCTTTGGCGGAAGCCATGGTTGATCTTGATGTAGAACTGTATGAGGTTGAGCGAGACGGTCAACTGAGTCTAGAAACAATGAACACCCTCAACAAGTGGGACGCAGAGAAGGTCGACTATGTCAATAAAGGCATTTACCTTGAAAAGGGTAAGCTACTGGCGCTGACGGCTCAAGAGGCTGTGAGCTTTGGTCTGGTAGAAGGCTTGGCTGATTCACGTGAAGCATTGATCTCTTCGCTAGATCTGGATGTAGTGGGGACACAACAATGGGAGGCACCTTCTGGTCTTTCCACTCTGTTGAACAAACCCGTATGGATAGTATTGCTTATCTTTGTCGGTGTGATAGCACTTTTTGTAGAGTTGGCGGTTCCGGGAGTGGGCGTAGCAGGGCTTGTCAGTCTCATTGCTTTTGGGCTGTTCTTTTTCGGTGGCTATGTTAACGGAAGCCTGAGTATATACGAGATCATGCTCTTCTTGCTGGCTGTGATGGCCTTCCTTGCTGAGCTTTATTTTTTACCAGGCTTTGGTCTGGCGGGTATAGTAGGGAGTGTGTTACTGACAGTTTCCCTTGTTCTCAGTAGGATAGGGGGCGAAGCTCTAGGAGCAGGTGCTTCTTTTAGTACGCTGAGCCTTATTGTTGTTGTCGTAGCGAGCGAGTTGCTGGCTTTTGGAGCCTTCTTGTTCTTGATCTTCCGCATGCCTCATAACAGGTTGTTTGGCAAGTTGGTGCAAAAGGGACAGATAGAAACGCCTCATAGCAACAAGTCCGATCTCGCATTGGGGCTAGAAGGCACGGTTGTGGTAGACCTCAAGCCAACGGGACGAGTACGCATTGACGGCAAGACTTACGATGCGGTCAGTTCGGGCGAATATATTCCAGAGAACACGGCTGTGGTGCTGGTAGGTTTTGCCAATTTTAATAGAATAATAGTAGAAAAAATAACTCTCAACACATAAAAGGAATACCATTATGGACTTCACTGCATTAAACCCCTTCGCTATAGGAATATTAGTTGTACTAATTATTCTTGTACTCGCCTTCATTCTCATCATCTTAAATTTCTTCAAGTATTGGTTACAAGCCCTCGTTTCTGGTGCCTATGTTGGCATGGGTAAATTGGTGGGAATGTGGTTGCGTAAAGTAGATACGGGACAGATTATCGCCAACAGAATTATGCTTGTAAAAAGTGGCATAGAAGTCAGTAGTGACTTACTCGAGACACATTATATGGCAGGCGGTAACATTAAGCGTGTCAGTGAAGCTCTTATTGCTGCCAATAAAGCAGCTATAGAATTAGACTTTCAGCGAGCAGCGGCTATAGACCTTGCGGGACGTAATGTACTGGAAGCGGTTACAACGAGTGTTAATCCCAAAGTCATTGATTGCCCAGCAAAAGGTTCAGGTAAAACATCTATTGATGCTGTTGCCAAAGACGGTATACAAGTAAGAGTGAAAGCGAGAGTGACTGTAAGAGCCAACATTGACAGGCTTATAGGTGGTGCAACAGAAGAAACGATAGTTGCCCGTGTCGGCGAAGGTATTGTTACTACTATAGGTTCTGCTGCTAGTTATAAATCTGTACTAGAAAACCCTGATAGCATTTCTACTAATGTGCTGAAAAAAGGCCTAGACTCTGGTACGGCCTTTGAAATACTCTCTATAGATATTGCAGACATTGATATTGGTGAAAACATAGGTGCAAAGTTACAGGCAGATCAAGCCGAGGCTGATGTCCGTAGATTCCAAGCCGTGTCTGAGCAGAAAAGAGCAGAAGCGAGAGCCCGTGAACAGGAAATGGTTGCACTGATACAAGAGAACAAGGCGAAAGTTGTACTGGCTGAAGCTGAAGTGCCACAAGCTATTGCCGAAGCTTTCAGAAAGGGTCACCTTGGTGTCATGGATTACTATAATTTAAATAATATTAATGCGGATACAGAGATGAGAAAGAGCATCAGTAACCAAGAAGATAAGAATGACAAATAAGTTTTACATTGTTGGAGTGGCGATATTCCTTGTCGTGCGCTTTTACCTTGACTACAAGAAACGGCAGAGGCAGCAGCAAGAGGCCTCTGTGTCTGCCTCAGAAAGTACGGCAATGGAAGAGCAGGATGATTTTGTACCTGCCTCCACAAGTACGGTAGCGGAGAAGATGCAGTCTGTACTTACTGTGACAAGAGAGTCTGTTCAAGCCATGTCTTCTGTGGATACTCTCCACCACAACGAGTATGAGAGTTCACTTGCTGAGAATGTCAAGGTTGTGAGAGCAAAAGAACGTACTGAAGGTAACTTTGCGGAAGATGCTGTCGATGCGACTGGTGACACGACGGCCGGTGACTTTACTGAGGATACGGTAGGCACAGTGTCGGATTTTTCCGCCAGTCCAGAATTGGCTGAAGATGAGAAGCTGACCGTTGGCAACAGCACCGTCGCACAAGCGGGCAAGTTAAATCTAAGACAAATGATGGTACACTATGAAATACTGAGTAAACCTTTAAGTCTTCGTCAACGCCCGAGACGTTAACGACAAATAGCTAGCCTTGCTCAAGATCTTTGACATCAATGATCTTGAGCAGGATGGCTTCGAGCATTTCTGCTATTGGTTCTAGGTGTTGCTCTTCTAGCTCATCGTAGTAACCTTCCAATTCTTCATCGGTATAGTCTCTATCGCTGAGAATGTGGAACATCTTATACATTTCCCTAGCAAGCGTCTTGAGAGCGGTTTTTTCTTCGCCAAGATCAACGCTTTCCATATCTTGCACCTTATTGATATACAGATCAATAGATAATTCACCTTTTTCACAGGCTTCGTTATATTCCTCTTCCGCTTCAGCCAGCAACTTTTCATACAAAGTCATCATAAGGTTGCGTGGTTCGTAAAAATTTTTATGAACGAGGAAGTAGCATTCTTCTTCTTCGCTGTAGCCCACAATAATTTCTTCTCGATAAGATTCCAAGCTCTGATTTTTCTTTGCTCTTGCAAACAACTGTTTCAACTCTTTTTTAAAGTTTTCACCCTCACCATACAAGGGGAGTAATTCGGTAATAATATCATTTGTACTGACGTCGCAATACAACGCATCATTTTCTGTAACTAAATTTAACATAACACTAAAGTTTCCTAATAAAACACGACATTCGACATTTTTTTAAAAAACTTAACTATTTTCTAAAAAAAAATCAATATTTGCTCTTTGCTCTTCGATAGTTTAAATAGTAATGCTAGAAAATGGAATGGTCTAGACATTAAGATGAAATAATAACAATTTGTTCATGGAGGGACATTATGATCATTAATAATAATATTAGTGCATTGAATTCACAGCGAAACTATGGTATGGCTTCGTCGAAAGTTTCAGATAGTATGAGTAAAATCTCTTCTGGATCCAGAATTAATCGTGCTGCAGATGATGCATCAGGATTAGCGGTTTCAGAAAAAATGAGATCTCAAATTAGAGGCTTGAATCAAGGTGCTAAGAATATCCAGAATGGTATTTCTTTTATACAAACGGCTGAAGGGTATCTTAATGAAACCACAGAAGTCTTACAACGTGTAAGAGAATTGGCTGTACAATCTGCTAACGGTATCTATAGTGGAGAAGACAGAGCGCTTATTCAAATAGAGGTAGAGCAACTTGTTGATGAAATTAACAGAGTAGCTTCACACGCCCAATTTAATGGGATGAATATGCTTACAGGTCGATTTGCTGATACTGCTGGACAGATTAACAATACACTTGGTGAAGATATGGTTTTCCATGTTGGCCCTAATATGGATCAACAAATCACATCTAATATTGGTACCATGACATCAGCAGCCCTTGGTCTAATGAATGCAGCAACGAACACTATGAGTATTTCTATTTCTAGTGCCGATGCAGCCAATCGTACCATTGGTGTTGTAGATAAAGCTTTGGGTTCCGTAGTGGATCAAAGAGCGTCTTTGGGTGCTGTACAAAATCGTTTAAGCTTGGCTTACGATGGAACAACGGTTGCCGCAGAGAACATGCAAGCCGCTGAATCAAGAATCAGAGATCTTGATATTGCCAAAGAAAGTATTAACTTTTCTAAGAGTCAAATTTTGGAACAAGCGAGTAATGCTATGTTGGCTCAGGCTAACACAAGAGCGCAAGGGGTCTTGCAACTTTTACGTTAATCGTATACAATATTTATGGTATAGGATGGTACTTTGTTTTCAACAATATTCGTCCTATACCATGATTTGTTCTTTGATATAGTACCTTACTGATAGGACAAAATGAGATGGGAAATTTTTCTTTAGGAAAAAATTTTATCTCATTTTGTTGTGATTCTTTGTTGGTTTTTTGCACGCGGGTAAGAAACCACAAAGAGAATCAACGTTTTTTTAGGCATGGATGCTTAAATTCTATTAGGAGAGGTATACCTTATGATTATTAATAACAATATTAGTGCTTTAAATGCGAGTCGTGAATTGGCCAAAAACAATATGATGGTCAATAAAGACATGGAGAAATTATCTTCAGGGTCTCGTATTAACACAGCTGCAGATGATGCTTCTGGTTTAGCCGTATCTGAAAAGATGCGAACTCAAATTAGAGGACTCAATCAAGCTGGTCGAAACATTCAAGATGGAGTGTCTTTTTTACAAACATCCGAAGGATATTTGCAAGAAACAACAGACGTTCTACAGCGTGTTCGCCAGTTGAGCGTACAATCTGCCAACGGTATTTATTCAAATGAAGACCGTGGTCAGATACAAATAGAGCTGGATCAATTAGTGAATGAAGTGAGTCGTATTGCTTCACAAGCTCAATTCAATGGGATGAGTATGTTGACTGGTCGTTTTGGAGGCAACGGAGAACTCATGAATATTCAAGTGGGTGCTAACGTAGACCAACGAATTCAGTTTAGTATCGGTACTATGACAGGTTTCGCTTTGGGCTTAAATGACCAAGCTAGAACTCCTATCATTAGTATTTCTACTGCTGATGCAGCAAACAGATCCATTGGTATTATTGACCAGGCACTGGAAACAGTTGTTACACAAAGAGCCCAGTTGGGAGCGTATCAAAACCGCTTCAACGAAGCCTATAAAGGTGTAACTGTTGCCGCTCAAAATATGCAAGCAGCAGAATCTCGGATTCGTGATGCTGATATTGCCAGTGAATCTATTTCTTTTGCTAGAAATCAAGTACTTTCTCAGGCAAGTAACGCGATGTTAGCTCAAGCAAATGTAAGATCACAGTCCGCACTACAGCTGTTACGTTAATTCAAACAAAACAAAAAGGATTCTGGACGTCTCATTTTTGTTTTACAGGGAAGGTTGCCGCGAACCTTCCTTTTTTTTTATTTTTTTATATAAATCATAAGGGTATTTATCTTTTGATTTCGACAACTTTATGCTCTAAAAAGGATCTTTTCTGGCCATGTATTATTTGAGTATACATATAGATTATAACCACTTTTATTTTCAGCGTTATCCCAGTTATCTTAGACGCTTTAAAGGTCTTTTGAATTCTGTTTTTGAAGATATGGGGCTGCATGAAGTTGAACTCTTTACCTACGAACTCGGTAAGTATCGTTTTGTAACTATTATTAATGTTGTAAAAAAAATATTATTATTACAAAATGAAATGGAACACGATGAGGAGTTGAAACTCTTCAAGAAAGAAATGATTTTTCTTGTGTTTGATGATGATTTTTTCAAGACAGAGTTTATTCATACGACTATAAAAAAACTCATTATCGGGCTTCCTGAAACAGATAGAATTTATTTACCTCATTATTTAGAACATAGACTGTCTAGGGTATTCAACTTTAAAAAACAGGAAAATCTGCCTTGGCTCATGCTCGATACAGAGGTCGACTATCAGGATACGGAGAGTGTAAAAGAAGAAGAATCTTTACAAAAATATTCTCAACCTTTTATTGAAAAATTACAGAAACTTGATAGACCCTTTAATATTTACATAGAAGATGATATTAAAAATGCTCACTGGCAGTTATTAGATAGATTTTTTTCTTCTTATTTTTCTTTTAATCTATGTGCTGATCTTAGTTTTTCAATAATAGCGACAAGATTACTAGCACACCCTTTTCTCCTTTCACAAAAAATAGTTGCCCAATACCTTAATACACAGCAATTAAGTGTATGGGATTTCTTTTCCAAAATTATGCAAGAACATCGTGATAGAATCTGTTCTTTTGATAATCACCTTTTATTGCAAGTAATAGAAATTTCATTGATAGTGATAAGTAAAGAACTGAAAGCGCAACACAAAGAAATGGTTCTCGTTTTTTATTTACAAAAAACTCAAATGATAGAAGAAAGTGACCAGCAATTCTATCAAGAGTTATTAATGCTTACACGAGAATTGTTTATAAGCGTTATTATTATTTCTCCTTTTAAAAAATCTTTGATGTATTGTCTCACCAAGTCTTTGCCTCATTTACATATTTTGAGTTCTAATTCCTTACTTTCGGATAGTATCTTTGACTTGAAAGAAAATTTCCAAGATGTTTTTTCATTCAATCGAGTGTCCGAAACAAATTTTCAAATGAGATTGAAAACAGAGAAAATTCTTGTTTTACTCAAATGGACAAGCTCTATCTGTCACTTAGAACTTGTATTAAAATATCTGGTATTCAATAACATAGCGATGTGGCAAGAAATTATTGCTTGGCTTGAGCAAGATAAGTATTTGAGTATTGATGATTCTGGTTCCTTTGAAGTGCACTATGTTGTTCCTTCAATTAATAGTTTTTCTAATTATTTTCGTTTCGTATTATATGAAGAATTAAGAGAACTTATTGGCTATTTACAAGAGAATAAAGCTTTAGTTAATGCCATCAATTTATTGAGAAATTCGGGTCTGGTCTTAGATTATTTTAAATATTCAAGATCATATTTCACTGACCTTGTTACGGGTCTTTGCATGGAACAAAAATACTCAGAAGTGATGCTCTTATTAAATTGGGCTAGAGAAAATTTACACAATGAGGATGATGTCGATTGTAAAAGTCTCAAAGATTTTTTGAAGAACGTAGAGCAATGGCTTCCTTATTTTATATGGTTGAGTAAACCCGAAAATGCGATTTCTTCGACAGAACTTCTGGGATTAACTATATTCCACAAGTATGATGATTTATGGTTTTGTCTTTGTCAAATAACAAGGAATCACATCCTCGCTATTATAGATCCCATGAATGCACAAGTGTACTTAGCTGAATTAACCGCAATACAGAAAAAAATATCTGAGAAAGAAACATCATATTTAGTGAAATCTTTTTTCATCATGTTAGATCTATGTATTGCTTTTGTAGAGCCTGCAAATTTTAATAAAGTACTCATTCGAACGGCTTCTATAAAAGAATGTTATATGTTTCCAGAGTTGAGACCTAATATAACTCATTTTTATTTGCTTTATCATTTGGCCGCGGGGGCATTGAATAAGTATGATTTTAAAGAATCACACCGCATCCTCAATGATTTAGAAAATATCCTTTACTTACAAGAAAATATATTTTTCCACATACATTTTTATCTTTTAAGTGCTCGTTTACAAGAAAAACTTGGCGAATATTCAAAATTATTGAAAACGTTTAATAAATTGAAATCTCTGATAATAATGTGTAATTTAGATGTCACAGAAATTGATGACTGGGCTAATCTTATACTGTATATAGTGGAACCGCACTTGTACAATAAATCGCTCAACTTTACGAGTGAACCCCCACCACAAACAGACTTAAATCTCAATTTCCGTATACTTCATTGTTTGCAAGCAAAAGAATGGGAGCAAGGCTTTGAATTGTTAAAAATATGGAAAGAAAATGCTGATCCAAGACCTGCTGAAAGAAAATATATTACGCCTTTTGTGATAAATTCAGATTATTATCATGGTCACTTTGACGATTTACGGTGTGATTCAACAATTTCTATACTTTCTCTTAAATTAGAATTTTTCTATTATTATTTTCAAAATATGGTAGAAAAAGATAAATCACTTTACACGCCGCTTGTTCAATTCCTTGAAGATAATCACTCCCATTTTTCTTTAAATGATTATGCCATCTTTAATTATTTTATGAGTGTAATGGCAAATGAATTAGGAATGGAAAAAGAGAGTCGACTTTTATGGCATAAAAGTTATGACATTTTAAGAGAAATTGCAGAAAAAAATACTGATGTAAAACAGAGAAAAGCTTTCTTGATTAAAAACAATTGGCACAATAAAATTATTCAACAAGAAGATTTGGAATTTAATAGGAGTTAATGATGAAAAGAGAAACATGGTTTAAAAAATATGCTTTTCTTGTTTTGAATGCAGGCGTTAATTTAAAGCGAGGACAAAAATTACAAATTAGAGTTGCGCAAAGTGATTATGATTTTGCACGACTATTGGCGACGGAAGCCTATACTATGGGTGCTAGTTATGTCAGTATTAATGTGCACGACAACCATTTGCTGAAACAAAGAATTATAGCTAATTCTAATGAAGAATTATGCTATAGTCCGCAAGCAACGATAGCCTTAAGCCACGAACAGGTGGCTGATGCATGGGCTTTCATTTCTATTGCTAACACTTCAGAACTCGACGCCCTCAATGGTGTTGATTCACAAAAATTAGGGATACTGACAAAAGCAGCCAGCATGCAGAGGCTTTCTTTGCAAAAATCATTGATGAGCGACCAACAACCGTGGTGTGTCATCGCTTGCCCTAATGACGAGTGGGCGGCAAAAGTTTTAGGAGATGGTGCAAAAGAGGCTGAATTGCGAGAGGTTCTTACACCTATCTTGCGTTTAGACGCTGATGAGCCTGCTAAAGCATGGCAAGAAAATGTAAAAACACTCAAAGAACGCTGTCGAGCCTTGAATGATCAACAGTTTCGTAGCATTTCTTTTAAGAGTCAGGATACGGATATCACCTTTGGTCTTTCTCCTCACGCTCTGTGGAAAGGTGGCGGCTCTTGCCTGCCTAATGAAAGAAAGTTTCTCCCCAACCTTCCCACAGAAGAAGTCTATACATTACCCGACCGCAATAAGACAAACGGTTATGTTAAAGTCAAAAAACCGGTGAACATTCTGGGCGTTCTCGTCGATGGCATACACCTCACTTTCAAAGACGGGAAAGTCACCAAGTTTAGCGCCGAAAAGAATGAAAATATCCTTGAAGAATTTTTGAATACGGATGATGGTGCTCGCTATTTAGGCGAACTTGCTTTAGTCGATGCCCAATCACCCATTACTCAATCGGGACTCCTCTTTTTCAACATTTTGTATGATGAAAATGCGTCTTCTCATATGGCTTTGGGAAAAGCCTATCCAAGTTGCCTCAATACAGAGGCACTCAATAGCGGTAAGGATCTTGAGCAAGAATTTGGCTGTAATAATTCACTGGTTCACACTGATTTTATGATAGGTTGTGACACTATGTTGGTTTCGGGTATGAACAAAAATAACGAAGAAATCACAATCATGAAAGACGGAAATTTCGTTTTAAGCTAATCTCCAATATGCTGTCTTCTCTCTCTTAAAAAGGGTCGCCTTTCTTTGTACAAAGGAGACAGTGTAAAAAAGATACCTATGGCACTGAGGCAACCAAATAAAACAAAGAGTTGATTATAATCGATGATTTTCAGCAAATAACCTCCTACTATGGATGTCATGATGCGGCTTAATGCCATAGTCGATTGAAATACACTCATGGCCGTTCCTCTATATTTCTGGCGAAATTTATCTCTGATATAATCAATGACAGTGATTTGCAATAAGCCAAAAGAAAAGAAATGTAATATTTGTGATAAATAAAGTACCTGGGGATGGTCGATGAGCCCCACAGAAAGCATTCTAATGACAGATGCTATCACGACAAGCTTGAGGCAAACATGTCTCTTCCACCGTATAATTAACTTTTTGCCAATAAGAAAAGCTGGAATTTCAGCCATACCAGAGATGAGCCAAAAAACAGACAAGTTGCGAATGCCGTATTGTTCCTGAGCCATCAAACTCAAGAAGCTATTGGTCGTGTTGAGAGCGATCTGATTAAAAAATACAACGAATAAGATGAAGAAAAAGAGCCTTGAAGAATGTTTGAGAAATTGCTTTAAGCTGAGTTTCTCGTCAACCTGCGTTGATTTTTCTTCAGCTGCTTGATTGTCTTTTAAAAAGAAAACTGTAATCATTGCAGGAATAAGCATCAACGCAATATATTTCACAATAGTGTAGATGTCGTTGGGGTCAATCAGAGACGAAAAAGAAAAAAGAGACGCAGCCGCAAGGTAGCCCAAGGTGCCCAGAGATCGCAAGATAGAATATATTTGCATCTGATGAGGCCATATTGACAGAATGTAAGTATCAGATATCACAGCAATACCGGAGAGTGCAGCTCCAAGCATAAAAGCTAAAATAGCGAGCACAGGTAAGGATTGACTATAATAGATACCAATCGCAGGTACAAGAATGCCTAAGAGTGACAGATAGGTGAGGAACTTGATTTTTCCTATTTTGTGGTATAAAAAAGAGAAGAGAAAAGGTCCCAGCAGTCCTGAGGCAAAATGTATGCCCATAAAAATACCCACCAGATATATTTTTTCTAATTTAATGGCATATAAAATGGGCAAAAAAGGATTGATAATCGCAAATACTGCATATAACACAAAGGTGTGTATGGCAATAGGTGTAAAATTCTTATTGCGACTCTTCATTTTATTGATACCTATGATGAATTCTTGTGGGGAATAGAATTATATCATAGTATTATTGAGCTAAGTAATAAACAGTTTACTGGAAAAATTCTGTTATATATTTTTGAGACTAAGATGAAGAAATCAACTTGAAATCATAAACAAAATATTTTGAGAATATATGTGGGTAGAATAAAAAAATCTGCCTTCAATATTATCTCTTAAACAATATTGAAGGCAGAAAAAGTAGCGAGATCTCAGCAATAAATACTAAAGGCTAAAAGCGCATTTTATATTACGGAGATTCTCACAGGAATGAGCTTACATACCTAGTTGCTTCATGATGGCATCTTCAATCTTACCGCCCTTTACTATAGGTGCAGCTTCTAATTTAGGAGTAGGAGATACGAAGACATCAACATCGCCATCTTTACCAAGACCTTCTGTTTTAGAATTGTTGTATTCTAAGATTAAAGAGGTCTTAGGATTTTCTTCTGCAAAGTCCAAAAATTCGGTCAAATCTTTTTCCTTGGTTTTTTTGGTTGTGATGATGAGAAGAAAATCATACTTGGAGGCTGTTTTCTCTAAATCTTTATCACCGACAACTTTGTAAGTGATTTTGTCTTGAGCTTTGTTGCGATTCATGATAAATTGAACAGCTTTTGTTGTTGTTGAATCTTTTTGTGCATAAACAATGCCCACGTTTTCAGCAAATAAAGCTGCTGTGAGAACGAAAAATAATGATACTAAAATAATACGTTTCATATAATAAACCTCTGTGATAATAATTTAAGATTGTAGTGGTAAGCGCTCGGTGTAAATATGACAATAAGGCTGTTTACCCGTGCGTTTATAATAATTTTGGTGATAATCTTCAGCACGATAAAATATGGTGCGTTTCACCAATTTTGTCTGAACATTCTTGTAACCCTTCCCCTTTAATTCTTGCAATAATTTTTTGAGGATTTGTTGTTCTTTGGCATCCCCATAATAAGCCACACTAAGATATTGTGGGCCTAAATCAGGCCCCTGACCATTTTTTTGTGTAGGATCATGAATGTTGAAAAATAACCGAGCCAGGGTCTCATACGAAGTCAATTTCTCATCATAACTAATTTGAACGGCCTCGACGTGACCCGTTTTCTGTTCGCAAATTTCCTGATAGCTTGGGTTTTCGGTTTTACCGCCAGTATATCCAGAGATAACTTCCGTTACGCCAGCTTGCTTCTGAAAGAAATGTTCAACACCCCAAAAGCACCCACCAGCAAAAATAGCAATTTTCATTTGTATATTCCTTTTTTCGAGTCGCTTATCTCACATAAGTCTTGTGTCTTGTCACTCACATATTTAAACGGTAGATAGGCTATGAACAAAAACATAGTTAGAATGAACAGAAATGGCAAGTATTTTATAAGAGAAATATCGCAAAAACTACAGGCATCATTTTTTATTCTTACAAAATTCTTATTGAAAACTTTCGGTTTCTATTGAATTGACAGGATAATTTTTGAGGGCTTGCTGAATGATTTTGACAAAATAGCTCCCACCACAAATTCTCACTTGATATTTTGCTGAAGGGACTATTTCTTGAAGCACTTTAATATGATCAAAATCGAAGGTTTCTCTATTAATAAGGTGATAAGAAAAATTTTCATTCTCTCGTTTCGCCTGTTCTAATATCTGAGTATGATAAAAATTATTGTTGTTAGCAAACCACACTAAAGTCAAAGGAACCTTGTCTTGTCTTGAGTTCATTTCGTTGACCACGCCTAAAAAAGGAGTGATGCCAACGCCAGAAGCGACACAAAGTAGAGGGTGTGTGACTCGCCGAGGCAAGTGAAAATGTCCGTAAGCTCCATCGACACAAAAGGAGCTGTTTAGAGGAAGATTTTGCAGGTTTCTTGTGAAGTCGTTCAATGGTTCTATGATAAAAGTAATTTCTCCTTCTTCGCTAGAAACTAAAGAAAAAGGATGGAAAGGACTGAGTGTCGTACTATCTTGCTTAAGGGCAATGTAAGCGTATTGGCCATTATGCATGGTCGGAAGGGTGGCGGTGTCGCCCGTATATTTGAGGGTGATGGAAATGCAACTGCCCAACGTTTGCTTATCAGTTAATTGCCACAAGGCTTTGCGACGAATGACAAGTATTGAGACGACAAACTTAAGGTAAAAAGCAAAAACAATGAAGCTCCAGCTCAACACAATCCAATAAACTATGGCATTGTCATGTATGTCATTTGACTGTAGTACGTGGAAAAATCCAACGACAGTGGCTATAAAAAAACCGAGGTTATGAGCTATTTTTACTTTGTTGTATCTGAGTAAATCCTGTTGTTTTTGCTTTAAACTTTTGACGGCGGGTAGACGAGAAAACCTCCCTGAAACCATAAATAAAGTAGTTCCTACAACAAAAAGTATGACAAGAATACCGCTGATTAAGCCCAATGTTTTTTGCAAACTATTTTGAGCATCTATACGCAATATTCCGTGTACTAAAAGCAAGAAAAAAGCGGTATAGGCCGTTATTTTATGCACTTTGAGAACAGTTGGGAAACCTACGAGCTTGTCTAGAAATTTTATGCGAGAGCCCAAAAACAAGGTGTTGAGCATGCTGAACAGTAATAGGACGCCAACCACAGGATTAGTTGTGAACAGAAAAATGCTATCAGGGATTCCAAAAAAACTGTAAAATTCTTGGTAAATAATAGATAAGACAGTCACAGGTAATACTGCAAATATCACAAACATAATAAGGTTAAATAACGTTTTCATATTGGGGGCATCCTTAATTAAATAATACTTAAGAGTCTAGGCGAGTGCTTATTTGTTTTTCAATAATACCTCTATCCATAAACGCTTGAGCGTTATCTTCTGGCGTGGGGGAAACTACGACGTCTACCGCACCATTTTTGCTTGCACCTTGAGTCTTGGAATTATTGTATTCTAGAACCAAAGAGCTTTTTGGGTTTTTTGCCGCAAAGTCTAAGAAAGTGCTCAAATCATTTGCCTTTGTTTTTTTAGTTGTGATGATGAGAATAAAATCATATTTTGAGGCGGTTTTCGCTAAATCTTTATCGCCGACAACCTTGTAACTTATTCTATCTTTTGTTTTATTGTGCTTCATCAGAGCTTGAACTGCTTCTTTGGTTGTATCATCTTTTTGTGAATAGACAATGGCTACTTTTTCAGCAAATAAAGCTGTTGCAAGGATGAAAAATAATAGTGTTATAAGAATGCGTTTCATATAAGAACCTTTATGGTTTAGATGCTAGTCATTTGGCAGATAGAATGTTGACTTCCCCTGTTTGTGTAACTTTAATAATTAAAATATTATACATTAAAATGAAAGAAATAGCAACGCTCATCGCCAACAAATGCTGTTCAATAGCGAGTACTATTTTTATTTTAGAAATATTTGCAACAACACAAGACCGCTTTGTACTTTCTTCGGGTGATATTCCTCAAATTAAATTGACAAGCAAGAAAATGTCTGCTATATTTATACCTTTAATAATATACGTTATTATTTTATCTTTTTCTTTACTCATAATATAATACTGTTATTGGCGAAGTCAAGGAATAATTTAAAGGAGTGTTCATATGGCAAAAATTGTCTGTGATTTTTATTCAGAAGTGTTATCTCTTTCTACTTCTATGACGGTGATTCTTCCCCAAATCAGTGAAAGTCAAAAAATGGGAGAACAAAATTCTACCCCGCAAAAAGGATTTAAAACGCTCTGGCTCTTGCATGGATACAGCGATGATCATACGGCGTGGACACGGCAAACTTCAATTGAACGATACGCTACATTTCTCGGTTTGGCGGTGGTCATGCCACAAGTCGATCATAGTTATTATTGCAATATGGCGCATGGAAAACAGTATTGGACCTTTATTTCTGAAGAACTTCCCGCTATTGCGCGTTCTTTTTTTCCTTTATCAACGGACAAAAAAGATAACTACGTGGCAGGACTTTCCATGGGAGGTTTTGGTGCTTTTAAATTGGCCTTGCATTTCCCCGAGAGATATATTGCAGCGGGATCTTTTTCGGGTGTGATGGACATGATTTTGCGAAGCAAAGAACCGAGTCGAGAAAATACTATGTCAAATATCTTCGGTGAAAACCCACAGATTCAGGGATCTGGAAATGACTTATTTTTTGGCATAGAAAACCACAGTCATAAAAAAGAGGCAGAAAGTAAACTTCATTTTTTTCAATGCTGTGGGACAGAAGATTTCCTCTACGAAGAAAATATCAGATTGCGAGACAAGGTGCAAACTTTAGACGTAGAACTGACTTACCGTGAAGAGGCGGGATCGCATGAATGGGGCTTTTGGGATAAATACATCAAGGAATTTCTTCTCTGGCTCAAAGAAAAAAATCTGATATAATTTTATTCTTCGTTAAGAGGCTAGCTCTTTATATTGATAAAATCAATGAACTGACTATAATCGTGATAGAGTATAAAATTTTAATGAGAGATGGAGAAAATTAATGTCAGGACACAGTAAATGGTCAACGATTAAACATAAAAAAGGTGCAGCCGATGCTAAGCGTGGGCAGATTTTCACAAAAATCATTAAAGAATTAACGATTGCGGCACGCATGGGTGGTGGCGATGTTGACACCAATCCTCGTCTCAGATCCGTCTTATTGAAAGCCAAGGGTGCCAATATGCCCAAAGACAACATAGAACGGGCGATCAAAAAGGGGACGGGTGAACTGGGCGACGTGATCTATACAGAGCTCGCTTACGAAGGCTATGCGCCTAATGGCGTTGGTCTGCTGATAGAAGCCCTGACTGATAATAAAAACAGAACCTCGGCAGAGATCAAAAATTTATTATCCAAAAATGGCGGCTCTTTAGCGGCACAAGGTGCGGTGAGTTACCAATTTAAACGCAAGGGCGTGATGGTTTTCGATAGAAGCAAGATTGAAGATTTTGATAGTTTTTTTGAAGTAGCGTTAGAAAATGGTGCAGAAGACGTCAGCGATGAAGCTGAAATAAGCGAAGTGATGACAGAACCTGCTGATTTTGAAGCTGTTTTAGATGCACTCAATGCCGCAGGCTATGAGCAAGAATCCGCTGAATTATCCATGGTTCCCGATTCTCGTATCACCTTGGACAACGAAGCTACGCAAAAAGTTTTGAACTTGATTGATAAGATAGAAGAAAATGAGGACGTTCAGTCTGTGGCTTCTAATCTTGAAATTTCTGATGATTTTGAATAGTTCATCTGAGTGATTATTTTAGGAATCGATCCAGGTTTAGCGTCTTTGGGTTGGGGTGTCATTGAAAAAAAGAACAACACATTTCACCCCCACAATTACGGTGTCATTAAAACCAGTTCCAAAGACACGCTTGCCAATAGATTGTTTTTGATAGCCGAGCAATTAGACCTGCTGATTCAAAAATATCAGCCACAGGTCGCTGGCGTTGAAAATCTTTATTTTGCGAAAAATGTTTCCAGTGCGTTGCCCGTTGCCCATGCGAGGGGAGTGATTTTACTTCAGTTGAGACGCAAGCAAGTTCGCAGCTTTGATTTTGATCCTAACGTCATTAAACAATCTGTTGTTGGCGTGGGCAATGCCAAAAAAGAACAAGTGCAAATGATGGTAAAAATTCTTCTTAAGCTAGAAAATATCCCCAAGGCAGATCATGCGGCGGATGCTTTAGCCGTGGCCATTTGCGCAGGTCAAAAAGTAAGCAGTCAAGATTTGTACCAATAAAAGGAGTCAAGGATGTATAATAGTTTTACTGGTGTGGTGACAGCGAAAAATGTCGACAGCCTTTATTTGCTGGTTTATGGCATAGAATACACTTTATTGGTTTCGCAACATTGCCTGCAAAATTTACCCGTTGTCGGCAAAGAGGCAAAAGTTTATAGCTATTTGCATCACAAAGAAGACATCATGTTGCTCTACGGTTTTTACAACGAAATGGAGCGGCGAGTTTTTATGAATTTGGTGGCTGTCAATGGCGTCGGTCCTAAATTAGCATTGAAAATTTTATCCTATCTCGCACTCAATGATTTATTGCTTGTTCTCGATAGAAATGATGCAGCAGGCCTTTCAAAAGTACCTGGTGTGGGCTTAAAAACCGCACAAAAAATCATACTACAGTTGCAAGATCATTTAGTACATTTTGAAGAAAATGCCGTCGGCAAGCACCACGATTTAGCGACATCTTTAGTCGCCATGGGTTACAATAAGCGTGACTGTATGCAGATAGTCAATCAACTCATGGTCAAAGAAAGTATTGCTACATTACCGTTCGAGGAACAAGAAGCCATCATTATGAAAGAAGCGATTATCTTTTTGACGAGCAACTCAACGACGAGCTGATTTTTCCGCACACATCGCTTCAACGCGTTGTAAAATGTATTACAAGCTGAATTGCAAAAATGCTCACAACGATGACACTTTGTCTTTGAAATTCTTGATTTGAGCTATCGTTTTTTGTGTGGCTTGACTATGCTCCTGAATGAAACTGTTTTCATCGAGCTTGCCCAATACGGCGTCACGTTCGGCCTCTGACTGAAAGGTCATCAGCTTTTCTTGATTATCATAATCTTTTTTGCGTGAGAGATAGACTTGCTCGTCCAACCACGATGCCGTGTTTATGGTTTCTGCTAGCCACGAGCCCGTTGCCTTTTCATCGTGACTTAAAATCTCATGATAACAAGCGAATGCGTGCGTACATTTTGCAAAAGCATAGGCCTGTGATAAAGTCTGATAACGACCATGAACTTTGTCCCAAGTGAGCGAGTCACTTTTAATGGCGGTAATTAAGCTGGTCAATTCGTGCTCTTCTATTAACAGTGAGCCATAATTGACCCATTGCTTGCGCTGCGGAACTTCCTTTTTGTTTTGCACAAAAATAAATGTATCGTGATTTTCTTCGTAATAATTGGCTAAAGTTGTCGCAATATAATAGCGCAAGATTCTACTATAGGTTCTATAGGCAATGCCGGCTTTATAAACGTGACAGGAGCGGTTTGAAACTTCTATGTCGTCTGCCAAGATTGCAGGATTATCTTCTGTCAATAAGCATTGTAGGGCTTCGTCGTCAGAAGTGAACTTGAGGCTGGTTTTCGTCCACCGTCTAAGCGCATGTTGAGCGTCGATGATTTCATTAATTGTGTCTGGGGCGAGGTAGTTATATTCAAAATTGAGTCTAGGTTCGAGGCGTTTGTCTCTGGCCTTATATTTCCACGAATTTCTCGCCAGAGCGTACATGTTTTGCAAGAACCAAAATGCGGGATAAAGGATGAGGGTGTTATCATTTTCGCTGTTGGCGAGCAAGGCAAAAGGAATATGCAAATTGAGCTCTGAGGGGTAGGATCCTTTGGGAATGAGAGAGAAAGACGCAAAGCGTGAGGGTAGTTTAAAGCTACTGCTCAGTCCAGGCCAAAAGCCTCTATTGGCAATGAGTTCGCCGTCATTTGACCTTGAATTATGATTAGAGCCAGCCGTAACATTAGAGGCAATATTGCTTTGTCCCATAAGACGCGCGGCACATAAAAATGAGCTATTATGGTGTTGCTCGTGGCCTGCAAAAATAAGGGAATTGAGTACCTCGCAACACGAAATGGTTGAGTTTGAGCCAAGCACAGAGTTGATCAGTCGCGCACCATATTTTAGGTTAGAATGATCTTGCATGACAAAACGAACCGCTTTAACACCATAAAAAATGTGGCAACCATAACCGACAATTCCATTGACCAATTCAACGCCTTCGCCGATTTGTGTTGTGGCGTCTGCCTTGCTCTTAATGGTGAGATTTTTCAGTTTGTTCGTGCCTTTGATATAGGCATATTCGCCCACATTGACATCCTTAATCACATGAGATTCTTTGATCACAGCATTGTTAGCGATGACCCCGTAATAGCCACGCCGAGAGTCCGCATCTTTTTCCGTCATGCGCACCAGAGCCTGTTGTAGCTCGTCGTCTCCTTTATAAGTAGACCACAACCACGCATCCGCTGTGTGCAAAGAGAGAAAGGGCAATATCCTTCTATTACCATTTTCATTAGCAATTTCTAGCCAAATACGGACGTCCTCATCTTCGCCGTCTTTGACAGCTCCCACACCAAATTTGGCATGATTACTGACGCTCATTTCGCCGATATTTTGCAAGATTACTTCATCACCCGTAATGTAGCGTGCCATGTGATTGACGTTTTGTATGGCGTTGTTATCGCCTATATCACAGCTGTAAATATGAGAATTATAGAGGCCGACGGGATAATAAATATCGTGAAAAAGGAGGGCGACAGATTCTAGCTTTCCTATGCGGATGAGGCCGTAAAAATGACATTCAAAAACAAGCGCAGGATCAAAGCCGTCGCTCACAAAAATTTGGCTCCAGTTTGTGCTATGATTTTTGTTTTTGATGAGGGTTTCTATTTCAAACGAAGTGAGAGAGCGATAATGCGTCTGTGGATTTTGTTGAAAGCGCAAATGATATTCATCCTCACCTTTCGCTAGATATTGATGAGGAATAAAATCATATCCCAACGCACTGAGTGGTTTTTTTTGCATCTTGTCTGCTCCTATTCTGTTGC
>CAYRNA010000024.1:10806-23921 GCA_964425555.1 uncultured Spirochaetales bacterium | reverse complement strand
CTATTTTCTATCTTAAAGACCTTGCAAATAAAGGGTGCGAGTATGGCCCCTGTAATGCCTGTAACTACTATGCCCAAGATGGTCAGTGCCTGCACACCGCCTATGCTCTGACTCAGTTCTATGCCTATGGGTGTGGTGATGGATTTCGCCGCCATAGACAGCAACAACACATCTTCTAAGCCCATCAACTTTCCCAACACCAACACCGAGACAACCACCGTAACCACTCCCACCACAACACCTATCACTATGGGTACAAGATTGTCTTTGAGCAGGTCGAGTTGCTTGTAAAGGGGAAAGGCCAGCGCGACTGTCAGTGGCCCCAAGAAAAAGCTGAGTACATCGCCACCCTGTTGATAGGCGTCTATGGGTATGTCAAACACAACCAGTACAGCAACGATGAGGACGACGGCGATTAACATGGGGTTGAACAGGGCAATGCCCGTTGCTCTATAAAGACGCTTGCCTATCTCAAAAGATACGAGGGTGAGCAGTACGCCAAAGAGGGGGTGACTAAGCAGTTGCATGTTTACGCTTCCTTTGAATCAGTGCCTGTATGACTCTGCCTGTGACTGCCATGGTAATGATGGTTGTCACGACCATCAGCACTATGATCTTTAGCCATATCTCTAGGCTACTGAGATGCTCCAACGAGTTGAGTATTCTCACCGAGGGCGTGACCACGAGCAGGGAGATGTTGATGAAGAGGAAGTTAGCGACGTGGTCTATCTGCTCTGCCTTGACTACCTTAAAGTAGAGTCCCAGAAACAGTAACATCATGCCTATGACAGCCCCAGAGATGGGAAAAGGCATGTACCAACTGAGTATTTCGCCCAAATAGGTGATGCCAAAGATGATTATAAATTGCTTGATCATAGCGGATTCCTTTATATAGAGTAAAAGCCCTTATTAGAGAAAATCTAATAAGGGCTTTATGTTCACTAGCGGTTGAAGGCTGACTAGATATCTAGGCCTGCTTTAGCGCTCATTTCTTCGTACATAGACTTGGCGATACCAAGGTTAGATGTCTTGGTGATGGACTTGGCGTACTGGTCGTAAAGCATGTCCTCAAAGATGTCTTGTCCTGCGTTCTTTTCTAGCAATGTGCCTTCGGGAACTGTCTTGCGCATGGAGTCGAGCATCTGCTTGACGAACATAGCCTCAAAGTCTTGTGTGGCTTTCTGTAGGTCTTCTTTCTGCTTGCCTAAGAACATGTTGTCCGAGGCTGTCTTGTTGCTTTTAAGTGAGCTTAATGACTGTTCGATGTTGCTTATACTAAGATTCATATTCTATTCCTTATCTCTTTAGTCCGTTGGCTATGCCTAGCATAGTATCTGAGGTTTGTATGGCCTTTGAGTTCATCTCATAAGCTCTTTGGGCGACTATCATGTTCACCATTTCTTTGACGGTAGAGACGTTAGATCCCTCTATAAACTTGTGCAAAATCGTTCCCATGCCTTCACTATTAGGAGGCCCAGAAATAACTCTACCAGAAGCGGCGGTTTCCTTGTAGACGTTGTCCCCTACGGCTTGTAGTCCCGCATTGTTCACGAAACGGTGCAAGGTCAACTGACCGATAACGGTGGTGTCATCGCCCTGACCTGGAACCTTGATGCTCACTTCCCCTGATGTTGTGATGCCCAGTGTATCGAGCTCAGCCCCTTCGGGAACGTAAACGTCATTGAGCAGGCGGTAACCATTTGACGTTACCATTTGCCCGTCGGCGTCTATCTTAAACGAACCGTCTCTTGTATAGCCGTAAGAACCGTCTGGCATAAGTATGCGCAAGAAACCGTCACCATTAATGGCTATGTCTGTGGCAACGCCCGATTCTTGTGGTGCGCCTTGATCAAAGAGGCGTTGCGTTGCGGCAACTCTTGTACCGTGACCCACTTGTACGCCAATAGGCTCAGTCGTGAGTTCGGTGGCAGGTGTTCCGCCAAGACGGTTGGTCTGATAGATAAGGTCTTCAAACTCGGCTCTTACTTTTTTAAAGCCCGTCGTGTTTACGTTGGCTAAGTTGTTTGAAATGGTATCAATGTTAAATTGCTGTGCATTCATACCACTTGCGGCTGTCCATAATGATCGCATCATAATTATACTTCCTTAAATCCTACTTAGTAACGGGCTGTTTGATTGATAAGCTTGTCAAGCAAACCATCTTGTGTTTGTATTGTTTTTTGGTTCGCTTCATAGGCTCTGTTCACTTGAATCAGACTCACCATTTCGTCAACGACATTGACATTGGAGCCTTCTACAAACCCTGCTCTTACGCCCGGTCTGTCCTGAGCGTAAACCATTTCTGCATCCCCTGAAATTTCATTGGATCGCCACAGTGAATTACCCTCTTTCTGAAGGTATCTATCGTTCTCAAAGTTGACCACTTTCAGCGTATCAATGACTTCTTCTTCTGTCCACGAATTCTCACGATCGGTGACAAGGTCGTCGGTTTCGCCCGCAAACTTGGGGTTGTGAATGACGTTCCCTTTAATATCAACTTTAAAGTTATTCTGTTGCACTTCTATAGGGCCATTTTCACCCATAACAAGAAAACCCTGCTTGGTGACAAGGTAGCCCTCTTTACTCATGGTAAAAGCACCATTACGGGTATAGCGTTCGCCGTTGGGCGTTTCCACCGCAAAAAAACCCTTGTTATCCAAAGTCAAATCAAAGGGGTTACCTGTTCCTTTTAAAGGCCCCTGGGCAAAAATAGTGAAAGACTCGTTGTATTCAACACCCATGCCCAATTTACCCACTAAAGGAGCTTTGTTCGTCGTACCAAAAGGTAAAGGGAAGTTGCCGTTGTTGTCGACTTTGCGAATAAGCAAACTGGGGAAAGACTTAAAAGTAGAGACATCTTTTTTATAACCGTTAAGATCTGCGTTAGCCATATTATTAGAAACCGCATCCATTTTATATTGTTGCGCTTTCATGCCGCTAGCAGCTGTATAAAGACCTCGTATCATATTATCCCCTCGTGGATTTCACTTTCATCAATGAAATCATTCTTAAACACTCATTGATATATGTTCATTAACGGACATAAAAACAAATGGTTTAGAAAACTTGAGTCTTTTTTTACCTTTTTCTCAAAAAGTGACCTTAACAGCCTCGTTTCACCCTTCAAAGCCCTCTAAGAGACGCTCTTTTTTATTTCATTTAGGACTTTAGAGTTATAAAACAAGAAAAAATAAGTATAATTATCACCTTGATTCTTAGGATAAGCTCTAGCTATGCAAGTCACTGACAAGCACGGTTTTGAGAAAAATAGAGTATAAAAAGAGTGTTAAATGCTCCTTTAAACAAGCCTTTAAGATCACGTTAAAACTATAAAATGCCTCATACAGAGAAAGGTTGCAATATGCGTTTAAGTAAAAGTTTTTTTCAGACATTAAAAGAAGCCCCCAAAGAGGCTCAAATTCCTAGTCACGTTTTGATGATACGAAGCGGTATGATACAGCAACTCGCCAGCGGCATCTACAATTACTTACCGCTTGCGGAACGTACCTTGACCAAAATCAGAACCATCATACGTGAAGAATTGAACAAAGCCGAATGCGAAGAAGTTTCTTTGCCCATGGTACAGCCTGCCGAACTTTGGCAAGAAAGTGGCCGCTGGAATTTTTACGGCCCTGAATTATTACGCTTGCACGACAGACGAAAAAATGAGTTTTGCCTTGGGCCTACGCACGAAGAAGTGTTGACGGACATGGTCAGACGTGTACTGAAATCTTACAAACAACTGCCGTGGAACCTCTTTCAAATTCAGACCAAATTTCGTGACGAGATTCGCCCCCGATTCGGTCTCATGCGTGGCAGAGAATTTATCATGAAAGACGGCTACAGCTTTGATGCCGACGTCGAAGGCGCCAAGCTCAGCTATCAGAAAATGTACGAGGCTTACCACAATATTTTCCGCCGTTGTGGGCTAGAATTTAGAGCCGTGGAAGCCGCTACAGGCAACATAGGCGGTAGCCTCAGCCACGAGTTTCAAGTACTCGCTGACACGGGCGAAGACAAATTGCTCTATTGCCAGAGCTGTGACTACGCCGCCAATCACGAACACGCAGAACTTATCCCCGCTTCAATGCTCCCAGCTGACACACAGCAATCTCCTCTGACATCTCTTGCCACACCCAATGTTCACACCATAGAAGAAGTGGCGCAATTTACGGGAAAAGACGCCCAAAGAATTCTGAAAACCCTCCTGTTCAAGGTGGATGAAGAACTCGTTCTCGTTGTTTTACCTGGCGACAAAGACATCAACGACAGCCAACTGTTGCGTCTACTAGAGGCCAACACAAGCACTCTTGCCACAGAAGATGAGGTCAAAGAAGTGACGGGCGCGCGCCTTGGTTTCGCTGGCCCCATCAATCTCCTCAAAAAAATCAAAATCGTCGTTGACAACAACGTACAAGACAATATCGCCTACATTTGTGGCGCCAACAAAGATGACACTCACTTGCAAAATGTCTTTTTTGAGCGTGATTTCACAGCGGATGTACGGGGAAATGTGTGCTTCGCCGAAGCGGGCGATCTCTGTCCGCAGTGCCACTCAAAAGACTTGAACAATGCCTTGCATGCTCGAGCGGGCGTAGAAGTGGGGCACATTTTTTACCTCGGACAAAAGTATAGCCAAGCCATGAACTGCACCTTTTTAGACAATAATGGCAAAAAACAGTTTCCCGAAATGGGCTGTTACGGCATAGGCGTCGGGCGAACGATGGCGGCGGCGATAGAGCAAAACCACGACGAAAACGGCATAGTATGGCCCTTGCCCATCGCTCCCTACGAACTGGTGATCATAGCCCTACAAATGAAAGACGACAACATCAAGGCGTGTTGCGAAAACTACTATAAAGAATTGCGTGATCTTGGTTGGGACGTTGTTTTCGACGACAGAGACGAACGCCCTGGCATCAAATTTAATGACGCCGACTTGGTGGGATATCCCGTGCAAATCATTGTTGGAAAGCGAGGCTTGGACGAAGGCAAGCTGGAAGTCAAGATACGCAAAGGCAATGAAAAACACGATGTAGCCATCAGTGATATTCACAGTTTTCTCAGCGATTACAGACAAGCCAACCTTCAGCCCAGCTCTTAACCACATTCGCAAGAATCAGCTCGCAGGCAAATCACTCACACAACGAAATCCGAGATTGCCTGCGGATGAATCAGCGGTATTACTCGTACGTGCAGCACTTCGGTAGCGGTTGCACCACGAATCATGGCACAGATACGATCCGCCCTTCATCACATGCGAATTATAAGGATGAATGACCGCCCCCAAAGGATTGTGCGAACTATTGGCGCTATGATCGCTTTGCCACAGGTCAAAACACCATTCCCATACATTGCCTATCATATCGTACAAACCAAAACCATTGGCTGGAAAACTTCCCACAGGAGCGGCTCCAGCAAAGCCGTCTTCGGCCTCATCTTTTGTAGGAAACGTTCCCTGAAACACATTCATCATATGTCGATCGTTGTGCAACAGGTCATTTCCCCATGGAAAAATCGTCTGCACAGCACCCCCCCGTGCCGCTAATTCCCATTCGGCCTCTGTCGCCAAACGCTTCTTGCTCCACTGACAATAAGCCAGCGCATCGTTGTGGCTCACATGAACAACGGGCAGAGACATAATTTCCGCAATATCACTGTGCGGGCCATAAGGATGTTTCCAGCAAGCTCCCGGAACACCCACCCACCATTGTATGCCTACCACAGAATTTTGTTTGAGCAACTCGTCGCTTCTATCTTTTTCATGAATCAGGCTCCAAAAGACAAAGGAACTGCCGTAATATTCCGCTTCGCTCACGTAGTTTGTCGCCGTCACAAATTCAAGAAAATCGGCGTTGGTCACCTGATATTTATCTATATAAAAGCCACTGACAGAGATCTCCCTCACCGGCCCTTCACCATCCGCAAGATACGCTTTCTCATAGTCCGTACCCATCAAAAACGATTGCTCTGGTATCAACACCATCTTATCTTGTCGCTCTTTTGTCGTCACAACCCTGTGCAAAGAACGTTGCTTTTTAGGCGTGGCTGGCTTTTCTGCCTCGTCCTTCATATCGCCCACATCCTGATCACGTGAAGGCGTGCAACAGCATTTCGTCAAAGGCTCAAAAATCACATAGGGCAACTTTTCTTCCAACCACACTTCCAGCAAATCATTGCCGTTCACATCTTGCCTATCCTGATACTTTTGCCCCAAATGTTGCATAAAATGAAGCAAAAGATCCCCATCGTATTTTTGCTCTGTGAACCAGATTTCTTCATTCTCAATCGCAATATTATTTTGCCTGTAAACCTCTTGCTTCACGATCAAATCTTTGACGATAGCATTGATGAGTTCTGCTCGTTTAAGCTGGGGAAATTGCTGCTGCTGTTTCGCTATCACAGCTTCGTCTATAATGGTGGCATTGCACAAAAATGGGATTTCGGGCAAAACAAGCGGTTCTTTCATGACATATTTCCTTTATTCCAAATGATTCCATTCAAAATATCTTTTATTTATTATTCAGTATAAATATACTCAATGACAAATGAAAGATGTATTTATTTACTTTATATTAAAAACTAGGAGTTAATTATGAATAAAAAACACAAAAAAGTAGTGCTCGCCTATTCGGGAGGTTTGGACACTTCCGCCATTGTACCGTGGTTAAAAGAAAATTATGAATGCGATGTTTATTGCTTTGTTGCCGACGTTGGTCAAAGCCCCGAAGACTTGCTGGGGGTCAAAGAAAAGGCCCTTGCCTCTGGTGCCAAAGATTGTTTTGTCGCCGATCTGAAAGAAGAATTTGTTGCCGACTACATTTTCCCCACGCTCAAAACGGGCGCTATTTACGAGGGGCGATATTTGTTGGGAACGGCTATGGCACGCCCCATTATTGCCAAAAAACAAATTGAATACGCTCTTGAAATTCAAGCAACCGCCATCGCTCACGGCTGTACAGGCAAGGGCAATGATCAGGTACGCTTTGAAAGTGCCGTTGCCGCTTTAGCTCCTCAGCTCGACATTATCGCACCCTGGCGCATTTGGGACATGAAGAGCCGAGAAGACCTGCTCAACTACCTGCAAGAACGCAATATAGAAACCACCGCATCTTTGACCAAAATATACAGCAGAGATGAAAATGCGTGGCACATTTCCACCGAAGGTGGCGAACTAGAACAGCCGTGGCAAGAAGCGACGAAACAGGTTTGGACATGGACGAACTCTCCCAAAGACGCACCCGAGCAAAGTGAACGCATCACTCTTGGCATCACCGACGGTGTCATTTCCCACTTCAATTCCCAGGCCCTCAACCCTTATCAGCTACTGACGCAACTCAACACCCTAGGCGCAAAGCACGGCATAGGTCGCATAGACATTGTTGAAAACCGTTTGGTCGGTATGAAATCCAGAGGCTGTTACGAAACGCCTGGTGGAACAATCATGGTGCAGGCCCTACAGGCGATAGAAGAGCTGGTTCTCGATAGAAGTATGCGTGAATTCAAGAGTGAACTCGCCATCAAATTTGCCGCTTTAGTATATGATGGACGTTGGTTCACGCCGCTCAAAGACGCCATACTGGGAGCGACCACGACCAGCGACAAAAAAATGCAAGGCGAAGTTGTCATTGAACTCTACAAAGGCAATGTCGAAGTATTGCAAAAGCGTTCAAAATATTCTCTTTATTCAGAATCATTTGCGACATTTGCCGAGGACGAAGTCTACAATCAAAAAGACGCCGAAGGCTTTATCAAGCTCTATTCTTTGCCCAGTCGCATCAACGCCTTGTTGAAATTGTCAGACGAGACATAGTCTAGCTCATCTTAGGCAGGCCTGAAACTGGAGGAGAGAGAGAGATCATTTCCTCCAGACTGATGTCGTGCAAGACACGTTTCATGCGTTGATTGACGATAAACCACCGCCACGCCAAACCACACTGCTCGGCGTGGGGGCAACTCTTGCCTTCTTCTATACATTCGACAATAGCCATGGGCGAATCGGTCGCATTAATAATGTCCAATACAGAAATGTCTTTGGGACTGCGTTTTAAGCGATAGCCTCCCACGGGGCCTTGTTTTGACTCGACTATGCCGTCTTCCACCAGCAATTTCAAAATCTTGCGGATGATATCCAAGGAAAGGAAACTTTCGTCCTTGATAGCCGAAGAACTTAAGAATTCATCTTGCCTCTTGTACATAATGGCGCACAGGCTCATGGCATAATCGGTGATTTTATTAACTCGAAACAAATAGAACTCTCTTTTTTATTTGGGAAACACAACTAGAATTAGTATATAACATTATACAAAAAGTTTGTACAACAGCGCTCAAAAACATGCAAAATGTTGCTAATATTAATTCAGTGTAATTAAATCTTCGTTAAAAGGAGGAGCGATCTCGAATAAATCGCTGAGAATCTTATTTTCTGCTTGCGAATTTTCTTCTAATAAAGTTTGCACATCCGCTCTCGCTTGAGTGAGTATTTTCTCATCACGCACAAGATTGGCTATCTTTAAACGCAAAAAACCCGACTGCTGTACGCCACTGACATCACCAGGGCCACGCATCTCTAAATCCTTTTCGGCAACAACAAAACCATCCAGATTGTCTCGCATAGTACGCAATCGCACCTGCCCCTCTTCGCTCAGATCGGGTCGACAAAGTAAAAACGCATACGACGCCACCGAGCCTCTACCCACACGACCACGCAATTGATGCAAGGCCGACAAACCAAATTGCTCGGCGTTATCAATCACTATCACATTGGCATTGCTCACGTCTACGCCCACTTCCACCACCGTCGTAGCGACAAGTATATCGTATTTTCCTTGGGCGAAATCATTCATCACCAGTTGCTTTTCGTCATCCGCTAACTTGGCGTGCACCAACCCCACTTTAAATTCTGGGTAAATTTTTTCATTCAACAGAGTGTACATGCTACTGGCATCACGCAAAATCAATTTTTCGCTCGTTTCGACAAGGGGAAAGACAAAGTAAGCCTGATGCCCTTTCAATAATTCACGTTTTACAAAGCCGTAAACCTTGTCTTCCTTGCCCTGCAAAGCCAAATATGTTTCTATGGGAATGCGTCCCGCTGGCATGGTTCTAATCTGACTGACATCCAAATCGCCGTAAGCCGTCATCGCCAAAGAGCGTGGAATGGGTGTGGCCGTCATCGTCAGTAAATCCTGATAATGCGATTTTTCAAGCAATAAGCGCCGTTGCTCCACACCAAATCTGTGCTGCTCATCTATGATGGTCAATTCCAGTCTGTGGTAATTAACGTCCTGCGAAAACAGGGCGTGCGTGCCCACAATAAAATGCGATTGCCCCGATGCAATGCGTTCAAGTGCATTACGCCGTTCGGGCGCCTTCATTCCCCCCACCAGCAAATCGATGGAAATGCCCAGAGGAGTCAATAATTTGTTGGCATTTTTAAAGTGTTGTCGTGCCAATAATTCTGTGGGTACCATCAACACCACTTGACCGCCGCCTTCTATCACGGGCAAACTCGACGCAAAAGCAACCAGTGTCTTACCAGAACCCACGTCGCCTTGCACCATGCGATTGAGATTGTAGGGCGAAGCAATGTCGCTCAAAATGGCATCTAAAGTGGTCTTCTGATCCGCCGTCATTTCAAAAGGCACAGACCCCAAAAGCGCATCGAGCTGTGTCTTCGCCAATTTTCGCACGGGCTTTAGTTCTTGCCTGTCCAATATTTTCTTGCGCAAAATGACATATTGTAAATGAAATAATTCTTGATAAATGAGCTGCTTTCTCGCTCTGTAATAGCTTTTCCAATTGGTGGGAAAATGTATTTGTTCCAAGGCTTCTTTGTAGGCTTGAAAATGATATTGCGTCTGTATGGCGGGTGGCAATTCGTCCTGCACAAAGCGACCGTATTTTTCCATGGACTGTTTAATCAAAGCGTACAGACGTTTTTGCCCCAAGCCTTTGACCGTGGCATAAACAGGAAATAATTGTCCGAAATTTTCGGGAGTTTCGCTGTATCGTTCAAACACAAATTGACTGCTCTGCATCTGGTCGCCAAAGAAATTGATCTTGCCCCAAAAGTAGTACTGCTTGCCTATGTCCAACTGCTTCGCCAAAAAACTGCGGTTAAAACATACCAGTTCGCAAGTGGCGTGTTCGTCGGCGACATGCACAATCAAAATCTGTTTGCCGTGTCCCCTAAACTCGTGCGAAACAACGCTCACAACCGTATTGGCGTATTCGCCTTCTTGCGTTTCGCCAAAATGCTTGGGCGTTTGCCTGTCTTCGTAACTGCGTGGAAAATGGGTGAGTAAATCTTTAATAGAAACAATATCCAGCTTGGCAAATGTCGCGCACAGTTTATCGCTGACACTGCTCAAAGCGTTGATGGATTGCTTAAATTCCCCTAAAAACATGGGCTACCGACTATAGCGTTTTTTGTGCTTTGAGGTTCTATTATCTGCGGCACGGTTTGTCTTGGCATTTTTCAAGTTTTTGCGTCGCAATTCTTTATCCTGAGAGGAAAGCTTAGGCACCACTTTTTTCTTTCTTTTTTTCTCAACAACCTCGTCTTCTTTCTTCTCTGCACCAGCTTCTTCAAACTCTATGGTGTGCGTCGACAGCATAGAAAAGCGTTCCTCGTTGTGCATGGACGGAGATTCCCAAGACAGTCTGCCCAGTTTTGCTTTTTGCACATCACGCAGAAAGCGCTTCGCTCCTTCATCCCAGTCGTAATCGTCCACACTTTGGGTGGGAAAATAACGCTTGCACACTATTTCAAACAACTGATGCGCCTCTGACACTTGCAATTTTTCGGCGTCTACGGACAAAAAATCTTGTAAATATTGCGGATAGCATTTTTTCAAGCTGACCAAACTCGCCAAAACAATATCATATTGTGGCAAAATGTTCTCTTTGATGTTGCCCATTAGAGCGAGCTTGGCGCCCACATTTTGATCGTCAAATTTATGCCACAGCATACCTGGCGTATCAAATAATTCTAGCTTTAAACTGACAGGATAACGTATCAGGTCTTGCGTGACGCCCGGTCTATTTTCCGCTTTTGCCTTAGAGCGACCTAGCATCATATTGATGAAAGTAGACTTGCCCACGTTGGGCGTACCTATCACCAAACATCTGGCGCCCCTGTAGCGAAACCAAGGATTCATATCAAACATTGAGATCAGTTTGTCTATCAGCCACTGCGACTTTTCGCCCACTTCGGATTGAATGCTCCACGCTTGCACAATATTATCTTGCTGTTCGTAATAGCGCAACCATTCTTCGGTAATAGCGGGATCAGCGAGATCTTTTTTATTGAGCAAAACGATCTTTTTCTTGTTCTTCAGCAACTCATTGAGAAAGGGGTTGTGCGTACTCAAAGGAGCGCGCGCATCGAGTATTTCTATCACGAGATCTATGTATTTAAGGTGCTCCTCTATTAGACGTTTTGTCTTGGTCATGTGACCGGGAAACCATTGAATGACTCTGGTTTGACTCATAAACTTACCTCACGAAGTTAATTTTTTATACGAAAATAGGGACGAATGAAAATCTGACATTAGGCTTGTGACTCTGTCGGCTTTGCTATCATATAGGCGAAAATAGAATTCCCCAAGGCCATCAATGCAGACAGTGAAAACAGCCACTGTATTCCCCAGATCTGCCATATCCAACCGCCGACCAAGGCCACCGCAATGCTAATCACATGATTGATGGTTATGCCCGACGCTATGGTCGATGTGGCTTCGTCTTTGTCCTTGGCAAGCGCTTTGACATAAAGGCTACTGGCCATGCTCGCTCGGCTAATTATACGATCAAGAACAAAGTTGACGCACAACACAATGAGCGCCACTTGCGGTGAAAACAGCAGACCGGCAAAACCGTAAATTAAACAGACAAAAAAGAGAATCACCGTATCATAAATCATAATATTTCTGTAGCCGACCTTGTCCATCAGTTTACCCAACAGAGGCGTTGTAAATGTACTGGTAAGTGCCGTCACGGCCAAAAGTCCCGCCATTTGTTGAACGTTCACACCATAGATCAGCACCAAAACATAGGGGCCAAAAGTGATGAAGACCTGTTTTCTTGCGCCGTAAAACATTTCCAGCACGTAATATTTGCTGTACTTTTTCTGATAATTCATGCGTGTTCTTTGCACGGGTTTATGACTGCGGGGAATGGCTGCAATAAAGAAAATAGCGATCACAATCAGTGCAATGACAACGACGTAAGTGACATGAAAAAGCTCCAGTTCATCTAATTTTCCCACAAAAAATCTATCGCCAAAATAAAAAATAACTATGGTAAAACACAGCCCGATAAAAGTAGCGAGGCTTTCTAGGCTTCCGACCAATCCCATGGCTTCGCCGCCCTTGCCTTCTTTCGCCACATGCACCGTATAAGAACGTCTCACAGGCATCAACAGATGTTCGCCAACGCTCCAAACAATCAGAAATATCACCATCACCACAATATTAGAACCGAAGAATAAGATGCCCACTACGCCTATACCAGCAGAAGCAAGCGCCGTGAACAAAATGCCTCGCTCTGTTCTTTTGTAGAGCAATGCCAACAGAAGCACGAGGAGCAAACCTGGTATTTCACGGAAAAATTCGACGACCCCGCGCCCCGCTTCATCCACAAACAAAATATTCGCCAAATAGTTGTTGAGTACAGCACCGAAAATACCAAAGGCAAAGGCGAATAAAAACATACTCACCAAAAAAGGTATAATCTCTTTTCCTATAAAAATTTCTTCTATTTTCTGTCTCACAGCCTCACCCATTTCCTTTTTTGAAAGCTCAAACTCATCCTTAACAAACACAAAACCGTAACGAACAAAGCGTCTTATCGTTTAATACGGACAATATCAGTCTACTTTATTGCCCATCGTGTATTTGTTGATTATACAGAAAGATGCAAATCTTTTGTGAAAGTGAGAATATATTTTATAAAAGTAGTGATTTGCATTCCTTAGATAAAAAGACCGTATATAAAATGACACCGCTGAAACCCTGTCTTCCTTTACAATAATTTCAAGCTTATCAGCTATTCTTATATGTTGTCATCTTGCCTTTAGCACGGCTATTCATTATCCTTATCTTGTAACAATTATC
>CAYRNA010000024.1:0-10706 GCA_964425555.1 uncultured Spirochaetales bacterium | reverse complement strand
TTGTCATCTTGCCTTTAGCACGGCTATTCATTATCCTTATCTTGTAACAATTATCATAAGAAAAATTATATAAGGATATTTCTATGAAAGCATACACTCTCTTTTTAATCGCCGCCTTTGTCCCGTTTACACTGATGGCACAATCCAACAACAAGCAAGCCATCAACGTGATAGAAACCACGGGCGTCGCCACAATTTCTGTTCCCGCCGATAGAGTTCGCATGGATATAGAATACAGTAGCATGGCGCCGACAACGAAAGAAGCCCGCATACAGACCAACAAAGTGATCTCGCAAATCATTGACACATTGGTAGCCAAGGGTGTAAACCCCACCGAACTGACAACAGAACGCCTCAGTATTGCACCCATTATCAAATGGGAAAACAATCAAAATGTCGTTGTCGCTCAGCAAGCCAAACAAATTCTCAACATAGATCTTGCGAACAAAGAAGATACTTCTGCCAAAATCAGTGCCATCATAGATGAGATCAGCAACATCAATCAAGTGACCCTTTCTAACCTCAATTTTTATCGCAAAGATGTGAAAGAATTTCAACAAAAAAGCTTGGAATTAGCGTTTAAAGATGCTCAATACGAAGCAAAAATACTCGCTGATATTGCTGGTAAAAAACTGGGTAAAGTTATTTTCATATCCACCTTGCCTTCTGCGGACTCGTTCTTGCCCCCTGCGGCAAAATTGCGTACGCTGAGCATGGATTCCTCTGGAGGCAGTGGCAACACAACCGTCCACGCTGGTTCTCAAGAAATCACAACCACCGTCGCTGTCACTTTTGAGTTAAATGACTAGATTTTTCATGCCCAATCATCGTGGCCTTTGTTCTATTTTATTCACGATCATACTGCCGTTATCAGTCTCTCAAATCTTTGCTCAGGGGCTTTCTCCAGAGCCACGCACAAACGCAAAGACTGAGAGTCCAGCCACTGAAGATACCGTCAAAGTCGTTGTCACGCTCGCTGATGATTCGCTGGCAGAATTGGTCGTCGCAAGCCATATAGACAAAATTAATATTTACGATGTCAAAGCATTTAAAAAGATAGAAGGCTTGGCGTCGCTTGCCAATTTGCAAGAAATAGAATTTCGTGACACCGTTTTTACAGCGGAAAATATCACGGTGTTCAAACAGCTTCCCAATCTTGTCAAAATATCGGGTTCCTTCATTCGCTTCAACGCCGTCCCTCTTTTTCAAGACCTCGCACAATTACAACATGTAGAATTTTTATCAGGAATTTCCTACCCCGAAAATGCGCAAAATCTCAGCTTTGATCTAAGCAACAACGTCGAACTCAACTATTTCGCTCTCGCTACCCCCCTCAGCGCCATTCCTCATATCAAGATGCCCACGCATTTTAACAGCGTCTACCTCTTGCTGGTACCACAAAAAAACGAATCACAAATATTAGACTTGACGCAATTTAACCCCGACGTAAATTATTTTATGCGCTGGACGGGAAATGTGAATATGCAAAGCAATGTCCTCAACATTGAAATGAATCACGTTTTCAATATTATCTTTATTGATAGCCCCCGTGGTCAAAAAAAGAAACAGGAACTGAACGCACCCTACCAATGAACGATATAGATAAAAATCCCATGCACATAGATTATAATGTCCCCCGTGAAATAAAAAAAATACTCGAGTTGCTCGACCTTAGCCCTCGAAAACAATGGGGACAAAACTATCTTATCAACGAAGGCGCACGCCACAAAATCGTAGATCTTTTGGATATTGAGCCTCATGAAAATATCTGGGAAATAGGCCCTGGTCTCGGCGCACTCACGCATATTTTATTAGAGCAAGATCTTGACCTCACCGTCTTTGAGATTGACCCCGGTTATGTCAAATACTTGGACAAATACCTTTTTGGCGGCGACCAATTTCAGCAAAAAGCCCGCACCAAAATAATCGAAGGCAACGCCCTCAAACTGTGGCCCGCAGAATGGGAAGCCAAACGCCCTCATCGTGTTGTCGGTAACCTTCCCTACAACGTCGCTTCGACCTTTATCGCCTCCATGATAGAAGCGCACTGCATACCCCAAAAGATGGTTTTCACCATACAAAAAGAACTCGGGTTGCGTCTGATGGCTAGCCCCTCCAACAAAGATTATGCGGCCTTGTCTATTATATGCCAGCGTTTCTGCAAGGTGGAAAAAGGCATGTCGTTGCGCCCTGGTTCGTTTTATCCCGTACCACGAGTGGAATCTTTGGTGATAGTACTGACTCCCAAGGATGACATACAAATATATCCCAGCGACGTTTTGTTCAAGACCACGGTCAAATCACTGTTTCATTCTCGACGCAAAACCATTGCCAACAATTTAACCTACTTGGTGCGCAATATTCAGCAACTTGCGGTGGAAAATATCGCTAAGCCCAGTACCGTGGTAGATTTTTTGCAGCGCGTAGAATTGACAGACGACATACTCAAAGCGAGAGCAGAAAACTTGAGTGTAGAAGATTTCCAAGCACTCAACGAAGACATTTACAACAAACTATTAATTACAAACTAGGACATCATATGGAAATTACAACACACCCTCTTTCAGCCATACAAACCAATGCCTACGTTGTCAAAAAAGGCAAGAATTTCATCGTCATAGACCTCCCCGAAGGTGCGATAGACGACTGCATTCTACCACTGATAGAACAAGGCTATCACCTAGAAGCCGTACTCCTCACTCACGCGCATTATGATCACATTTTAGATTTACCCGCCTTCGTACAAGAATTTCCCGACGTTCCCGTTTATGGCACATCGCTTTGTGAACAGTGGGCGTCTCAAGCGGACACCTACAACTGGGGCGGAGCGAACTTTTCAAGCACACCTTTGCCACAGAGCCTCACCGTTATCGAAGCGAATCAAGAGATAGAACTTTTGGGGCAAAAATGGCGCACGCTTTTCAGTGATGGACACTGCCCTGGCAGCCTCACTTTTTACAGTGCCGAGGGAAAATGTGCCTTTGTCGGCGACCTTATTTTCTTGCAAAGTGTAGGCAGAACAGACCTGCCAGGTAGCGACCACAAGCAACTTGAAACAAATATCAAAGAACAAATTTACACCTTACCCGAAGAGACGCTTTTGTACCCTGGTCACGGCAATAAAACCAGCGTCGTGTTTGAAAAGAACAACAACCCTTTTGTAAGAATATAGAAGACACAATTACACACTGATTCAATCAGCACACAAAATCCTATATTTATACTGTTTCTAGTCTTTTTTATTCAAATTAACTTGACATTAAGATTCTCTATAGTATATTATGATTGCACAGAAACATAAGAGAGGTTTATTATGAAAAAGTATATTCTAGGAATTACTGCAGTTTTGAGCATATTGTTTTTTTCTTGCCAGAAAAAAGACGATGCGGCCATGGCTGATAGCGCAACCACAGATTCAGACCAATTTCACATTGGTATAGTTACTGGTACAGTATCTCAGTCAGAAGATGACTTGAGAGGAGCGGAAGAATTGATTTCACGCTACGGTTCAGTGGCTGATGGCGGTATGATTCAACATCTTACTTACCCAGACAACTTTACACAGGAGCAAGAAACTGTTATTTCACAAATAGCAGGATTAGCCGACGATCCACAAATGAAAGCCGTTGTTGTTAACCAAGGTATTCCTGGAACAGCCGAAGCTTTTCGTCGTATCCGAGAGCGAAGACCTGAAGTTTTATTGCTTATTGGCGAAAGTCAAGAAGATCCTAATATTGTAAAAAATGTAGCAGATGTCATCACCAACGTAGATTATATTTCTCGTGGTTATCTCATCATTAATTCTGCCAAAGAATTGGGTGCGACCAAATTTATACACATTTCTTTCCCACGTCACATGGGTATAGAAGTTCTTAGCTATAGACGTCAAATCATGGAAAAAGCAGCCGCTGATCTTGGTATAGAATTCATCAACCAAAGCGCTCCTGACCCACTCAGTGACGTCGGTGTTGCTGGTGCACAAGCCTTTATCTTAGAGCAAGTGCCTGCATGGATACAACAATATGGTGCTGATACAGCATTCTTTACAACCAACGATGCACTCACAGAACCGCTCATCAAACAAACTTTAAAGTATGGCGGAATCTTTGTAGAAGCAGATCTTCCTTCACCTCTTATGGGTTACCCTGGAGCTTTAGGCCTAGACCTTACCAACGAAGCAGGCGATTTCAACGCTATTGTTGAGAAAGAAGAAGAAGTTATTGTGGCACAAGGTGGTACAGATAGATTTGGTACATGGGTTTACTCAACGGGTTATGTTACATCCATCGCTTTGGGCGAGCACGCTATCAAAGTGATTAACGGCGAAAATCAAATTGATGATAAAGATCAACTGATGAGCGTCTTCGGTGAAAACTCTCCTGGAATTAAATGGAACAGTGGTTATAACATTGATTTCACAACTGACACTCCTGTCTTAAATCACTTCTTGATTTACCAAGATACTTATGTATTTGGTAGAGGCCCTCTGGGCAACACCGATATTGACATTGACGATAAATATACTTACCTAAAGTAAGCTTTTTAACAAGATTTAATCAATAGTACACTCAGGAGATATTTGCGTATCTTCTGAGTTGTTTTTTTATCCGCATGTACAAAGAATTATTTAACCGCAAAATATATATACGGAGAAGAATCAAATCAATAAAATGTTAATATTGCCATAAAATGGTATGGGTAGAGATGCGTCTCAAATCCTTAAAATATGATAAAAAACAAAGAAGTCAAGGTGTATGACAAATAAGACAATCTTAGAATTCAAAAATATATCTAAGTCTTTTGACAAGAATAAAGTTCTAGAAGATATTAATTTCAAGCTCTGCGAAGGTGAAATCATTGGCCTCGTTGGCGAAAATGGCGCGGGCAAATCTACCCTCATGAAAATCTTATCCGCCATGCCCGAAATACACGCTACGGGCGGATACGAAGGCCAAATATTTTATAACAACAAAGAAATTAAATTCATCAAACCCATGGACGCCATTGCTGCAGGCATTGGCATGGTGCATCAAGAATTTTCCCTTATACCAGGTTTCAACACCGTCGAAAATATCTTTATCAATAGAGAGAAAACGCACAGTACTTGGTTGAGCGAAGTTTTCGGCGACGAAATTAATACCCTTGATACCAAGGTAATGAAAGAGCGAACGGAAAAAGCCGTCGCACACTTGGGCTTAGAATTAGACCTTGACATGCCCATTTCTGACATGTCTGTGGGCTTCAAACAATTTGTAGAAATCGCTAGAGAGATAGAAAAAGATCAGACCTCACTATTGGTCTTGGACGAACCCACCGCCGTCCTCACCGAAACAGAAGCTCAACTCTTGATCAAGGCCATTAAAGGCTTAGCCGCAGAAGGCATAGCCATCATATTCATTAGCCACAGATTGCAAGAAATCACAGACCTCTGCGATAAAGTATTGGTCTTGCGTGACGGAAAAATCACCCTCAACAAGCCGACAACAGACATAGACATTCTAGAAATAACGCACGCCATGGTCGGTCGCACAATCGCAGAACGTACCAACGCCGTGAGAGACTTTTCGCAAGCAGAAAACATCCTTGAGGTCAAAGATCTGTGGGTCAATATGCCTGGGGAAAAAATAAACAACGCCAACTTCACCATCAAAAAAGGTGAAATCCACGGCTTTGCAGGAATGACTGGTCAAGGCAAACTGGGTATTCCCTGCGGTCTGATGGGCCTTGAAGCAGCAGGCGGCACAATGCTCTACAAGGGCGAATCCTTGCCCTTCAATGATTCCTATACTGTGCAAAAAAATAAATTAGCCTTCGTCTCCGAAGATAGAAGGGGCATAGGTCTCTTGCTTGAAGAAGATATTGCTCATAACATGATCTTGCCTGCCATGATTATCAACGGTAATTACATCAAAAAAATAGCTGGCATACTGCCACAAAACGATAACCAAAAAGTGGTCGATGATGTGAGCAAAATGGTGCAAGAATTGAACATAAAGTGCACTGGCATACATCAAAAAGTCAAAGAATTATCTGGTGGAAATCAGCAAAAAGTTTGTTTGGCAAAAGCATTTTTGCTCGAGCCAGACCTCCTCTTCGTTTCAGAACCGACACGAGGCATAGACATTGGTGCCAAAGCCATCGTCCTTGAAAAGTTGCGCTATTATAGCGAAAAATTTGGCATGACCATAGTCATTTGCTCGTCTGAACTCGAAGAACTGAGGAGTATTTGTGATAGAATTTCCGTCGTCAACGAAGGACGCATTGCGGGCACTCTTGACCCAACTGATAGTATAGAACTTTTTGGAAAACTTATGGTAACGATACAGTGATGATGAAGAATAAATTTACCCTTAAACTCGCCTCAATGGCGAAAAACTATGGTCTGCCACGAACGATAATCACCCTCTTTTTACTTTTTTTATATGCGATCACGCCCTTCATAGGCCTGTCTCTGCAAGAATCTCTTTATGCAACCCTCATTCGTTTCTGCATGAATATCGTTCTTGTTTTGGCGATGATTCCCATGATACAAACGGGATGCGGACTCAATTTTGGTCTGCCTCTGGGAATTGTAGGGGGGCTGCTTGGTTCAACTATGAGCCTGCAATTTGGTTTCACAGGTTTTCCTAGTCTGCTAATGGCGATAGTTTTAGCAACGCCCTTTGGGCTTTTATTCGGCTATGGTTATGGGAAGTTGCTCAATAAAGTGAAGGGTGATGAAATGATCATCGCTACCTATATAGGATTTTCCGCCGTCGCTTTTATGTCCATGGCATGGTTAATTTTGCCCTACACCAAGGCTGACATGGTCTGGGGTTATGTTGGGTCTGGACTGAGAACGACGATTTCCTTGGAATCATATTTTTACAACAGCCTCAACCAACTCATTCCCCTCAAACTAGGTAGCTTTAACTTGCCTCTCATGACTTTGCTCGTCATTGCCTTGCTCTGTTTATGTATACACTGGCTTGGCAAAAGCCCGCTCGGTCACAAAATGATGGCGGCGGGAGATAATCCTCGCTATGCGGATGCTGCTGGTATCAATGTGGACAAAATGCGTGTATTTTCTGTGATTCTCTCTACATGGTTAGCGGCGCTCGGCATCATTTTCTATCAACAAAGTTACGGATTTATTCAGCTGTATATGGCGCCATTTTTAATGGCTCTACCCGCTGTTTCTGCTATCTTAATTGGTGGAGCATCGGTGAGGCAAGCGACTATACTAAATGCTATTGTCGGGACCTTCCTCTTTCAAGGAATACTGACAATGACGCCATCGGTTTTTAACGCACCGGCATTACAAGATTTTGCGGGCAATGACATGTCTGAAGTCTTGCGTATTATTATTTCTAATGGCATGATTATTTATGCCCTGACACGTGTCAAAAAGGGGGCTCAATAATGGTGTTTTTTTCTTCACTTATGCAACGATATGCCAAAAAAATGAATAGTTTAAAAGCGAATCTCTCCCTCGCTTCTTATAGAAAAGATCTTTTTATAGGAAATCTCGTCCCCATCATTTTCTTTATATTTTGTGTGGCAAGCCTCCCTCTCTCTGGTTTTTCCCTCGACTACATAGGTCGAGAACTGATGAGCCGTATCTCACGAAACAGCTTTTTAGTGCTGGCATTATTATTGCCCATACTGGCAGGAATGGGGCTGAATTTTGGCATGGTATTGGGGGCTATGTGCGGACAGATAGGCATCATCTTCATCACCAATTGGCAAATTGTAGGCATACCTGGCGTGGTTTTAGCCATACTCATAGCCATCCCACTGGGCATACTGGCAGGAATTTTTTGTGGCGTGGTGCTCAATAGAGCTCGAGGATATGAAATGGTCACGGGCTATATACTCGGCTATTTTGTGAACGGTATTTATCAACTGATTGTGCTCTATTTTATGGGAAGCATCATTCCCATTACCAATGAGAAAATTCTGCTCAGTCAAGGTTTTGGCATACGCAGTTCTATTGATCTCATAGATATCAGACAGAGCATAGAAAATTTTTGGAGCATCACCGTTTACGGTATCAATGTTCCCTTATTTACGCTTTTGCTCATTACTTTATTGGCCGTAGGCATACGATTTTTCTACCGCACAAAATTGGGGCAAGACATGCGTGCCATAGGTCAGGACGCCAAAACAGCAAGCTCCATGGGCATTAATGTCAACAAAATACGCATTAAATCTATCGTCATCTCAACCGTACTCGCAAGTGTGGGCATGGTGCTTTATCTACAAAATATAGGCACGCTGAATACCTATAATTCTCACGAACAAATAGGATTATTTTCTATCGCGGCCTTGCTTGTCGGTGGTGGAAGCGTCAATAAAGCGAAAATTAGACACGTCTTTTTAGGACTCATTTTGTTTCACACCATGTTTATTATTACTCCTTCGGCGGGAAAAAATCTCTTTAATAATGCCGCTCTGGGAGAATATTTTCGTGTCTTTATTTCTTACGGCGTCATCGCTTTCGCTCTTATACTTTATGCGGTGGAAACAATACGCAAAAAAAACCAAGCAGACTTCAACTTCTCCCAATCAAATGAGGAAACGGTATAATGATTTTAGCTATGAGCGCCAAACGTTTATTAATACGCATTGCCTGCCTCGTTATTCTTTTGCTCATCGCAGCATTTTCGTTTAACATAGGCAAAAAACACGGCTTCATTTTGGAGAATAAAAATAGATCATCCAATGGCATAGAACTCAGTTCATATCCTCGTGAACTCATCGTTGAATTATCTCGTGCTAAAGAGCCTGTTCGTGTCATTCCAAACTTTAATCAGGCGGTCGAAAGTCATGGTAAAAGCTACAAGATTCAGATTTACGAAAAGGGAACAAAACCTCAATTGCTGAAGCAAACTAGTTTTAAAGTTGACCACGACATTGATATTTACACCATTTCTATCCCCCTGCTTTTAGCGGATGATCCCAACTTCTTTTTTCCCTTTGTGAAAAAGTAAAATTGAGAACATAGTAATATTCCTGATAGATATTTATCTTTATTATTTGACAAGTCAGAAATTCTCTGTTACAATGTAATTTAGTTCGTATCATTCTATGGAGGAAGTTGTTATGTCAAAACCACGCTTAGTGGGTCTTATACTAGGCCCTATTTTATTTATCATTATGTTATTGGTGCCACCGCCGCAAGGCATGGATCTCCCCGCTTGGCGCATTGCCGCCAGCACCGTTCTTATGGCGATATGGTGGATCACAGAAGCCATACCCATACCCGCAACGGCGCTATTGCCCATTTTGCTCTATCCCGTTCTCGGCGTTTTTCCCATATCTCAAGTAACTGCAGCCTATGGGAACCACATCATATATTTGTTTATTGGTGGTTTTTTCATGGCTGTCAGCATGGAACATTGGGGTCTACACAGACGCATAGCCTTAAAATTAATCAAAAAAATTGGTATGAGTCCCGACCTTATTATACTGGCGTTCATGCTTGCCACGTGGTTTCTTTCAATGTGGATTTCAAATACGGCGACGACTCTGATGATGGTGCCTATCACAATTTCCATTCTTAAAGAAATCGTAATCTTACAGCCCCAAAACATAGAGCAAAAAGGCTATGAAAAACAGAGTTCTTTCGCCATCGCATTATTGCTGGGTATTGCCTATTCGGCTTCTATTGGAGGTATAGCAACGCTTATCGGTACTCCTCCCAACACGGTTATGGCTGGATTAATGAGCAAAATGTTTCAAGTGGAAATCAATTTTGCACAATGGATGCTTTTTGCTTTTCCTTTAAGTCTCATGCTCTTGTTTGTCGCTTGGTTCTTCTTAACGAAAGTGCTTTATAAGTCAAAAGGCTATAGCCTTAATATTGGTTCTTTTATAGATGAAGAAATCAAGAAACTCGCCAAGATGAACCAGGGGGAGAAAAACACTCTCGTCGTTTTATCCATTGCGGTTATTCTATGGCTCACACGGGGATTTTTCAAGTACATTCCCAATGAAGCCTTTGTGTATAGCACACGTTATATTAATGATTCCGTCGTTGCCATTGCTGGTGCGCTTGCCCTCTTCATCATACCCGTAAATCTCAAGAAAGGAGAATTTACTCTCAGCTGGGAGACTGCCGTCAAAATACCATGGGGCATAGTATTATTGTTTGGTGGAGGCTTCGCTCTCGCACAAGGTTTTAGCAAAACAGGTTTAGCACTGTGGATAGCCTCAAACCTTAGCGCTCTCGATACAATTCCTGTCTTCTTATTTATTTTTACCATGGTACTTTTGTTAAATTTTCTCACAGAAATTACATCAAATACCGCAACCGCAACCATGATGATACCCATTTTGGCGGCAACCGCTATTGCCATGAATATTCATCCTTTCATTTTAATCTTTACGGGAACAGTCAGTACTTCATTTGCCTTTATGTTGCCCATAGCAACACCGCCCAACGCCATCGTTTTCGGTAGTCATTACTTGCAAATTAAGCACATGGTACGCAGTGGTATTTGGCTCAATGTCATTAGCACAATTTTGCTCTCGATTTTCGCTTACTACCTGTTGCCACTAATCTTTAATTTTGATATTAATGTGCCACCAGACTGGGTTAGATTTTTTGCAGAATATAGTAAAACATAAGCACAAGACTTGTCTTTCGTATTCATTTATTTTAGCATTTAATAGATGAATACGATCGATAACTCAGCCCTCATCCCCTCTTCTGGTTTACAGCG
>CAYRNA010000023.1:3526-27148 GCA_964425555.1 uncultured Spirochaetales bacterium | reverse complement strand
AAGCCTAAACCAGCACCTATTGATTATAATAAGCTTGGTAAATAGTTTTGGCTAAGTCGATAACTGTTTACACTGACGGTGGTTGTACTGGTAATCCTGGCGCTGGCGGTTGGGCGGCTATTGTTGTTATAGACGGCAAAGAAGTTGAACTGAGCGGTGGCGCAAAGGCGAGTACAAATAATCGTATGGAGCTGCAGGCGGCTATTTCGGCGTTTGAGTATGTGAAGACAGACTTGGGCGAGAGACAATTTAAGATAGTGACAGATTCTCAGTACCTGATGAATGGTATGACGAAGTGGCTGGATAACTGGGTTCGTAAGAACTGGAAGGCCGCTAGTGGTAAGCCTGTGCTGAATAAAGATTTGTGGGAAGCTTTGCTTGCCTATAAAAGCTCGCTCGATATTGAGTGGGAGTGGGTGAAGGGACATTCTGGTCACCCTTATAATGAACGTTGCGACGAATTGGTCGCTGTGCAAAGAACAAAGTTTGCTTGAGGCATGACGGGGGCTTAGACCTTGTTTTGCTTTGGTGTTCAAGAGGCTTGCAATCGCAGGCTATATTATTTAATAGCAATATAGTACTCAATACGTCTTACAAAGACGACGCATTATATTTATTATAGAATGGGTGTCGCCTTAGGTAGGGGCGAACCATTGAATAAAATAGGAAGTGTTATATGAAAGAAACGGATTGGGATTTAATTATTATTGGGGCTGGTTTTGCTGGCCTTTCTGCGGCTCAGTATGGTGCAAGAGCCAATCTACGCACACTGTTAATAGAGTCTAACGCTCCAGGTGGGCAGATTTTGTTGGTCGATGATTTGGAGAATTATCCTGGTGTACCTGGCCCTGTGAGTGGCATAGATATTAGTGAGAATATGGAAGAGCAGGCTCGAGATTTTGGAGCTACGGTGAAAAGTGCCAATGTCAGTGAGATTATTCACGAGGCAGACGGAACATATACGGTGAAGACAAGAAAAGATAATTTTTCTACGCTTGCTGTGATTACGACTTCGGGTGCAGACCACAGAAAGTTGGGTGTTGCGGGTGAAGAGGAGTTTGTCGGTAAAGGTGTGTCTTATTGCGCTACCTGTGACGGGCCTTTTTTTAAGGATAAGAAGATACTGGTTGTGGGTGGCGGTGACGCTGCGTGTGACGAGGCTATTTATCTTGCCAAGTTGACTGATACTGTTGTGTTGGCCCATAGACGAGATGTATTGCGCGCTCAAAAGGCTGTGGCTACGAGGGCTTTGGGTCACGAACACATAGAGCCACGTTTATTTACTGTGGTGAAAGAAATTAAGGGTGAGGGCAAGGTTCAGTCTATTGTACTGCAAAATGTGCAGACTGGCGAAGAGTACGAAGAGGCTTTTGACGCTATCTTTATCTTTGTGGGTAGTGATCCCAACGTGTCCTTTTTGCCTAAAGAAGTGGCGTGCGACAATGCGGGACACATTATCACTAACGAAAAGATGGAGACCAACCTTGCGGGCTTTTTTGCTGCGGGCGATGTGCGTGTGTCTCCTTTTCGTCAACTGGTGGTAGCGGCGTCTGATGGTGCTATTGCGGCCCATTATACGAGCCATTATATTGATTCGCTGAGCTAAAATGGCTATGGAAGTGTGGCACAAAGTCAAGGTTGCTATTGTATATTTGGCTGTTGCGGTGTTCTTGTGGCAGGCGGTCGCTCTCTTTTTTACTGAAGATGAGGGCGAGGTTGTGCTTGCTGAAAGTAGAAAGCTAGAGTTGGGCGGTGACCGTGATGTAGAGTTGCAAGACCACATCGACCCACAGGTTGGTGTTGACGCTCAGCGTGAAAGCGATCTTACGAGTAAGTTGCAAGATAATCGTGATGATGCATTGAGAGGAAGCGAACAGCTTCACCCCGAGATCATCCCTCAAGACCCTGTACTGATAGAAGAACAAGTAAACCAACAGCTAGAAAGCATGAGTGACATTGCGTTGTTGGGGCAGTTGTTTATGCTCGGTTATAATAACGAGGTGCCGTCTCCTGCTATACTACGGTGGATTAGAGACCGCAATTTGGGCGGTGTGAAGGTCTACGGTTGGAATGCGGATAATCTAAATCAACTGAAACGCACACTAGACAGGTATCAAGAAGCGGCTTCTGAGAATGCGTGGGACATACCTCTTGTTATTGCCACCGATCAAGAAGGCGGACTGGTTGAACATTTAGGGGGGCGAACAACACGGCTTCCTAGTGCCATGGCCTTGGGCAGTAGCCCTAGTTATCAAGATAGTTTTAACGCTGGGCTAATAGCAGGCAAAGAGTTGGAGGCCTTGGGCATTAACATGAACTTTGCGCCCAACCTTGACCTTTATCTAGACGCTCAGTCGTCCATCGTTGCGACACGGTCTTTTGGTGCTGATCCACAAGAGGTGGCCTTGCACGCTTTGGCCTTTATCAAGGGGCAACGACGGCACGGTGTCATTAGCATGATTAAACATTATCCTGGTCATGGGCGTACCCCCGACGATTCGCACGGACGCCTGCCTCAAATAGACGTGAGCCTTGAGCAACTGAAGGCCGAAGAGTTGTTGCCCTACAAGATGCTTGTCGACGAAAATGTCAGGGGTATTATGGTGGGTCATCTTGCTTTTCCGCAGATTGTCGACAAGCGTACTCCCAGTTCTCGCTCTGAGTTTTTTTTGACTGAGTTGTTGCGTGATCAGTGGCAATATAAAGGGGTGGTGGTCACCGACGATATGCTGATGTACGGCGCACGATCGGGGGGACTCAACCTGCAAGAGACTATCTACAACAGCATTATGAGTGGCTCTGATTTGTTGCTTTACACTCGTTCAAGCGAAGCCCTAGAGTCTACCTTTAGTTCTTTGTTGTTTAGAATGCGTAAGGACAGAGCCTTTTATGCACGGGTCAAAGAGTCTACTCGCCGTATTTTAATGATGAAGGCCATTTACATACCGTCGTATTCGCAAGATGATGACGAGCAAGAGTTTAACTTTCCTAGTAAAGAAAATCAAGCGGAGGCACTCAACATAGTGGCGCACAGTATGAGTGTCAGACAGAAAGAGAGCTTTAGTACGGGCGATAAACCACTGTTTTTTATTGGGCCTTATAGTGTGGTAGGCAGAGAGAAGAACAAGTTCTTTAAGGATGCAAGGTACTTTCCTGTGCCTTATTATCCTACCGCAGAAATACGCAGGCGGTCTATTGCCTCGGCTATCTCGGCGGCCCATAGTGGCTATCAGGTGGTGATCTACGTGCCTCATAACTATTTTTATAACATAGCCAAAGAGCTGGAAAGTATAGCCGACAGCTTGACCATTATTTCTACACAAAAGCCCACGCTTGTTAGAGATACGCCTTGGTTTCAGCGTGTTCTGTACTTGTACAATGACAACAGTCGTTTTATTCGCTTGTCGTTGGGTGTGCTGGCAGATCAGATATCCGCAGATTCCTTAAGGCAAGAAGAGTATAGCCTCTAAAAGTCTGTTAACTTTGCTAGAAATGGTAGAATATTATGCTATTAATGTTTTTAATAGAACTTTAAGGAGTTTGAAATGAATACATACTTTAAGCAGTGGTTTCCAGAGCATTTATCTTTTATGTACCAAGATATGATAGAGTGGATTAATAGAGAACATAAGCAGTTAGCCGTCACATCACCCAACGTTCCTCCTTGTAAAAAGAAGAAGATTACCGACAGTAAAGTGGTGCTGATGGACGTTTACGGTACTTTGCTTACTTCTAGTGCGGGCGAGATAGGCCTGACCCTGCCTAGCCAAGACAGCTTGACTTATCCTTTGTTCGAGAAGCTCGCTGAAAAAGGCATAGTCTTTGAGAATCTTTGCTTTGACGAGCTGAGAGGACGCCTGCAAGAAATCATCAGTAAAACAAACTCTCAGAGCGAGAAATTATACCCCGAAGTAGACATACTGGCTATATGGTCAGAGCTGTTGACCACCCTTAAAAGCGAGGGACATTACCTTGGCACTGTCAGTGATGAGAGCGTAGCGTGGCTTTCCCTTATTTATGAGTGGAGCGACAACCCCTGCGACATCATGCCTGGTTCTGTCGCTTATTTACACTACCTGACAGCCAACAACATACCCTATGGTTTGGTGACCAACAGTCAGTTTTATACGCCCGTTATCTTAGAGGCCTTGTTCTCTCCGTTACTGCCAGAATGCACCATAGATCCCCAGCTCTGCTCGTGGTCTTTCATACAAGGCGAGGGCAAGCCTTCGCTAGAAATGTTTGCTCGTGTGCTTGCCTACATTAAAGACGAACTAAAAATAGCCGTAGCCGATACCATTTATATAGGTAACGATATGCGCAATGACATTTGGACTTATCAGAGTATGGGCGGTAAAGGGGTTCTCTTTGCTGGAGATGTGCTTTCTTTACGCCTGCGAGAAGACTATAATAATAGAAAGAAACCCGACTATCAGATTTCATCGTGGACCAACTTGTTGGATTTATACCTTTAGGATGGGTAGTGAGCAAGGAATACGGAGTAAAAGAGTAGGAATATGCTAAAGAGAAAAAAGCCCAAAGCACAATCAGCGACACCGCCACCCGTAAGCCCTGCGACTTCGTCTACTGCGAAAAAGAAGAAGGCGAAAAAGGGTAAAAAGGCACAGAGAGTGATCTCCTTTTGGTTGATCGTGCTGTTCTTGGCCTTCGTCGCTTTTCAAGGCTATTTTTACGAAGATAAACTGGTGTATACGGTGTTTGTCAGTGATGTTTACGGTGTTGTTGAGCATGTCTATGAACCAGAGACTCACTACTGGATATGGCAAAAAATCATACCTTATACGACAAAGTCTTTTGCTTATGCAGGAGATAAAAGAGTCTTTACTTTGAGTTTTGACAGAGAATTGCCTTCTGCGGATGTGTACGGTGATTTTGCACAGTCTTATCTGAGGCGTAAGTTGTTTTTGAGTGCAGAGGATACGTCCGCCTTTTTAAAGCCGAGCTTTGCCTTTCACCTTGAGTTTTCTACCAACGTCAAGCTTAAGATCAACGACCTGTGGCAACTCTACGAAAAGAACATTCTACCCGAAGATTTGGATGGATGGCTTGACGACAAAGCCGCTGAAGTGAAGAACCTGTTGGCGGCCTATGTTGCCAGTAATGTTGACTTTACCACAGATGAGCTAGACAGTAGCTATTGGGAAACGGTGCAAGACGACCTCAACGCAGAGCTTAACTTTGTCTATGTAGAGAATCTTAGCCCGACCAAGATTACACGCCCCGATATAGACCTCTATAACTTTATTAAAGGGAAGCTGATGAACGATGACCTTGATAGTGCGGACAACTCCGCTAAAAGTGATGCAACGACTCTACAGCGTTACAAAGATCTTGGCATCTTGCTCAACGATTACCCCAGTCTAACAGAACCGCTTGTACTAAGTGCCATGTTAGACGACATTAGTAATGAGCAATAGGCAGAGTCTCACCCCCCTTTTTGAAGAACTAACTCTGTGTTGCACCGCTAACCTCGTCACTGTTGATGTGAGCGCTAAGACTGATATGAGCAGTGAGCGTTTTGATGCCTTGCGTTCTGTTCTCGCTGACTTTCACAACCCCCATCTTGCATTTTCTAGCATACACGTTGCTGGCTCTAAGGGCAAGGGCAGCGTCTGCTTTTCGCTGGCACGCATGATGGGCGGTGAGGGCATTGCCACGGGCTGTTTTTTATCTCCCCATGTTTATGATTACAGAGAACGCATACAGAGTGGCACGGGCTTTTTTGACGACGAGTTGTACAAGACTCATCTGCATGAGTTGATAGCCTACCTGAAAGAACACCAACAGTTGCAATTGCGTTATTTTGAGGCACTGTTTGTGTTGGCGTGTAATATTTTTCGCAAGGCGGGTTGTGATTATGCTGTCTTTGAGACGGGTATAGGCGGACGCTTGGACACGACCAACATACTGCAACCCGTACTGACGGTGATCACATCTATAGAGTTGGAGCATACGGACATATTGGGTCATGACTTACAGAGTATAGCGACAGAGAAAGCAGGCATTATTAAGCCACACACCAGTGTAGTCGTGGGGGTGTTGGACAGCGAAAGTGAGGCGGTGATTGCGGATAAAGCTCAGCGAGAGCAAGCTCCCGTATTGCGTATTCAAGACGTTTTTCCGTGGCTTGTTCTGGGCGAAGGGGCAGGCGGTGCAGATTACTTTTGTAACAGATACGCACAGACATTTCATCAAGCGTCCTTTTCTTACGGCAATAGGGTAAAGGCTCATAACTCCTTGCTGAGCTTGGCAAGCTTTCAGTTGCTCTTTTCCCCATTTTCCCAGTTACCATCTACGTCCTTGTACAAAGCCATAAAAACACTGGAACGCTTGGAGATGCCAGGTCGTTTTGAGAAACGCTCTATGAAAGGGCAGGTGGTGTACTTAGACGGTGCGCATACTGTCGCTTCCATCACCAACCTGATAGATCAATATCAAGGGGTGGAACAACAGACCCCCGTCATACTATTTAGCTGTAAGAAAGACAAGAGCAAAGACACGATGTTGCGTTTGTTGCGTCAACAGTGGCCCACGGCTGATATCATAGTGACAGTGTTTAAGCTACCGACGGTATTAGGCCGTGCGAGCGTTGACCTTGCAGTCAAGAACACGGCGAGTGACACGCTTGTGTATCACACAGAAGATGACTTGAGCAGAGCCTGTCAATTGGCATGGGAACAGGCCGTCAACAAACAAAGACCCCTGCTGGTGACGGGTTCGTTCTTGTTCTTAGAGCAAGTACTCGCTCAGTGGCAGTGTCGCGACTAGTTGTTGATGTCTATGATGTAGGGGAAATGGACACGACTGAGGTGAATGAATACGCCTGGTAGGTAGTCAAAGTCATCGCTTTTATAGGGTGCCAAGTAAGACTCTAGTGTCTGTGAACGACCATTGGTGAATACAGTGACTTGAAAGGCCTTGTTTTCGTCAATATAGGGGACGAAGACTGCTACGTCATAAAAGTGTCGCATTTGGGGCAGTCTGTTGCCTATGAAGTTGACTGCGCCAAGAAAGAAGTTATCGGGATTTGCTATCATCCCCATGTAGAGTACCACTTTTATCTCTTCCAAAGAATAGCCCAAATTGAGATTGTAGTTGAGCGGTGGCGTCAAAATAAGGTCATTGGCGTTATACGTTAGAGCATCGCTGAGCTGTTCTTTTTGTGCCAACATATTACTCAAGTTGCGTGTCCACTCTAGCCCTATTAAAGGAAAGCGTTGCCTTTGCGTCAGCCACAGTGAGTTCTCGTCATAGACAGATTCTTGGGGTTGGAATAAAGGCAGTAGAAGAGTATAAGGGCTCTCGTCCGCTTTGGCGAGAGAAGCGTAGAGCTGGTCAATGATCCATTTGCTCTGCGCCAATGACTTGTAGTTGATGGGGAGAGTGTCATCTATGTAGCGAGAAAATGGCACCCAATTCCCCTGCTCGTCCATGACCGTTTTGCTTGGGTGTTGCAGCGGCAATTGGCTCTCTATCTCATTCTTAAAGGCAATGGCCTTGGCATGGTTTGAAGCTTGCGTATTGGGAAAAACCGTTGGCCAATCAATGCTGGTGCTACTCAATCGTATGATGTAAGCGATATCCTTTTTGATAAGGTTTTCTATAGAGATGGGCAGTATCAAATTAAGGCGATAGGGTAGCCCCTGCAAATAAAAATCTAAATAAACCTGTGCGTTGTTAGAGAATGCGTCGCTCTGCTGTTCTCGTGGTCTTATCAGCAGGTAAGAGTCTTTGTCGTTGAGTAAGAATATTTTAGCCTGTATAATTTTGCCCGTGGTGACAGAACGCTTGATAGCCCACGTACCTGCGGAGTCAATATCAAAACCCGTGGGACCTCTGTTGATGTAGATGAAATAGATGCCATCGGCAAAAATTTGTATGTCTAATTGTACGTCATCACCAAAGCTGTTCTGAAAAATTTCAGAAGGAACGAGGAAGTCATTTTCTTGCCCTTCTACCATTAACTTATAGTGATCTCCTCGCACTTTTGTGTTCTCTGTCAGACCCGCTTGACTGAGCATAAGAGGAATGTTTTGCGCATAATTAGAGAATAAGGTCAACGCAAAGAAGATGGCTAAAAGTGCAAGTTTAAACGGTCTAGTCATGCTCTCTCGGGCGAATGGTAAGAGTGATAGGAACAAAAGAAAACCCAAGGTTCTCTCTGATTTTCTTTAATAAAAATCTATGGTATTCACTGGGCATTTTGGCTTTCTTATTCAGAAAGGCAACAAATTCTATGGGCGCAACAGACACTTGAGTCATGTAGAGTATCTTTGATTTTTCTTGCGTCTTGTGAACTTTCATAGGGGTGAAAGCAACCCATTCTTGGAGGTGTTTGTTGAGAACGCTTGTTTCTATACGATGGTTTAACTGCTGTTTAATTGCCAGCGCCATGCTCAGCAAAGGTTTGATGTTATAACCATTGACAGCAGAAACAGGAACGATGGGGATGTAATCCAAGTGACCAAACTGAAAGCGTATTCTGTCTTGGGCTCTGATAAAAGATTTCTTGTCTCTGTCTTGCAAATCCCATTTGGACAGCACAAAGATAAGCCCTTTACCGTGCTTGATAATCTGCGAGGCTATCTTTTTATCTTGGTCGCTGAGTCCCTCTTCGCTAGAAATCATCAGCAAGACCACGTCCACTTTCTCTACACTTTTGAGAGCTCTATTCACAGAGTAATATTCTAGGTCTTCGTGTACTTTCTTTTTACGCCTAATACCAGCGGTATCCAACAAGATGACTTCCTTGCCGTCGTACTTAAAGGAGATATCGACAACGTCTCTGGTGGTGCCCGCTACGGGAGAAACCAAAGAACGATTCTTGTCGCTCATAAAATTGGATAGGCTAGACTTACCGACATTGGGCTTACCAAGGAGGGCGATCTTGAGCTGAGACGCTTCTTCGTCGTCTGTGACACCAACTTCAGCCCTCAGATTTTGACCGTGTTGGCGCAAAAATTCCTCTATGCTATCTTCCAGCTCATAAATATTGCGATTGTGGGCTGCGGAAACGGCTATCACTTTTTGAAAGCCTAGCGTATAGAGATTGTAAGCGCTACTTTCCAGCTCTGGTGTGTCCGTTTTATTGGCAACGAGCAAGGTTTTGGTGCTATATTTTCTGACCAATGCAATGAATTCTTCATCTTCCGCTGTAAAGTCCTTAATATCTATGATAAGAAGAATGAGGTCAGCTTTGTCCAAAATCTGCAGACTATTGTGACTGACAAGGGCGTCAAAAGGACTTTCGTCTATGCTTTTGTAGCCACCCGTATCAACGAGCTTGACTTGCACTTCGTTGATGCGCGAGGTCGTCGACACGAAATCACGGGTTACACCTGCTGTTTCATGGGTGATACTTTTTCTAAAACCAACAAGGCGGTTAAAGAGGGTGGATTTCCCCACGTTAGGTCGCCCAACAAGGGCCACCAAAGGCAGAGATTCCGTGGGAATGTCAATATTTGATATATTCAAGGTTTTCACTCATCCATTTTGTTAGTAATGCAGGTATTTCAGACGATTTGTCGTGTTCTAATATATTTGTGGCTAGCTTCTCTGCTTGCTCAAGGTCTACAGAGCGAATTATTTTTTTGATCAGAGTCATATTGGCGGCATTCATGCTAAAATTTTTGAGGCCTAGGCCCAATAACAACACGGTTGCAAGGGGATAGCCAGCGAGTTCACCGCAAATATGCACGTCTTTATTGGCTTTTTTGCCTTCGGCAATCACGTTCTTGATCAATCGCAACAAGCTAATATGATAAGGGTTAAAGAGGTAGTCAACGGTTTGATTACCTCGTTCGACAGCCAGAGTGTATTGTGTGAGATCGTTGGTTCCTATGGCAAAAAAATCAGCTTTCTTGATAAATCTATCAATGGCGATAGCCGCTGCAGGAGTCTCTATCATCACTCCTATGGGCACAGCTTCGTTAAATTGCAGGTTGTCTCTTTTCAGGCCGGCCTTCACTTCTTCTATGAAAGTCAACACCTCATCAAATTCTTGCGTACTTGAAACAAAAGGTATAAGAATAGAAAGATTGCCAAAAGCACTGGCACGAAAGAGAGCTCGTATTTGCTTTTCAAAACTCTCCTTTCTATTCATTGCCAAGCGTATGCCGCGCATGCCCAAGAGGGGATTGTCCTCTTCTAGACCTCTGGTCAAAGCGGTACCTTTTTTTTCGCCACCCAAATCTATGGTTCTAATAATGACGGGCTTTGTTTTGAGGTGAGAAATAACTTTGGTGTAAATTTGAAATTGTTCTTCTTCGCTGGGTATGTCGCTGCGATTGAGGAAAAGAAATTCGCTACGAAAGAGACCTATACCGTCTATGTCATCTATGGCAAAACGTTTAATATCGTCGGCACTTTCCACATTGGCTTTGACAAAGATACGCTGGTTATCACGAGTAAATGTTTCACCTTTCGTCTCTGCTTTTAATCTTTGTTGATAGCTGAGGTGATCGTCTCTTTGCTCCATGTATTTTTTCATTTCATCGCTGTCAAGATTGTAGGCTAACAGTGAGTGATAGGAATCAAGGACGACGGTTTGACCATCAGGAATAACTTGGGTTGCATCTATACAACCTATGAGCAAGGGAATGTTGGATGCAGAAATGAGTATGGAAGTATGCGTGGTTTGCCCGCCCATATCAAGGGCTATGCCGTGGAGATTCTCGTAATCAATTTTAAGGAGGTCTGAAAGTTGCAGGTCGTGAGCAATGAGTATGGCGCCTTTAGGTAGATTGCGCAAGTCTGATTCTACTATGTCAAGAAGGGCGTTAATGATTTTGAAACTCATTTCTTTAAAGTCGGCTTCTCGGGCTTTGAGGTATTCGTCTTCTATCTGTGCAAACATGGCAGACATTTTAGCGGTTTCTTCTTGTAGAATCCATTCGGCATTAAAGTTGGAATTGCGAATGGCTTTAGGAACCTGTTTGTGAAAGAAGGGGTCATTGAGCATGGTTAGATGCGTATCGAGCAATTGGAGACCAATGGAAGAGGCCGTCTTTTTCACCTTCAAGCGATTCTTTAGGACGATCAAAGAGAATTTAACTTTTTTGATGGCACGATAGTAACGTTCTAGCTCTTCTGCTTTCTGACTATCATGGACGCTGAAGCGCTTGACTTCTGGGATAGTGTGAGAAAAAACAAAGGCCTTGCCCATTGCTATGCCAGGAGATACAGATTCCCCAATTATTTTTTTCACTTAGGCGTTCATTCCTCATTATCTATTGAAGTTTTGACAAACAGATAAATAAAAAAAGAGAACCATTCCCTTTTCGCAATTCATCCCATGAGAAAGGCAAGACAAGCAAATGAATGGTGCTAGCACGTTTGTTCTCTTTTAATAAGTACCCTACTTCTTCACATTCTATGGAATTAGAGAGAAAAATACAAGAAAAACTTGATTTCTTTTATTTACTGACTTCACTTTTCAACAAGTATATTAGCGGCAGGAGGGATATTAAAAGCTCAAGGTAATGATAGCAATTAAGGTTTTTTTAAAGGGATAGTTTTATGATAGAAACATCAACGCGCATACTCGACTGGATAGGATTGCTATTGCTTATATTTGTTTTTATTGTCTTGGTTTATGGCATTATTGCTGTGCATGACATCCCCTATGAGATTGCAAGAAAACGTAAGCATCCTCACCTTGAGGCCATACATGCGGCAGGTATTGTCAGCTTGTTTTTACTTCATACTATTTGGCCTTTCTTGTGGATTTGGGCTTATTTATTCACCGATCCCGTGCCACCCAATGAAGAAGACGAAGAAAAGAATATTGACTCAAAGAGTAAGAAATTGAAGAAGCATAACGAAAGCAAAAGAAAAAGGCATGTGATGTTTAATTTATTCAATAATATAAGGCTACACCTTAAAAATCACAAGCACGAAGATTTCTAGTTATGGACATATTAAGTATTGGTTTATACCTCAGCATAGTTGTTGTTGTTTACAAAGGTTTTCACATCGTTCCTTCAAAATGGAATGTGACAACGACGGCCATCATTGGCGTGTTTCTTATTGGTTCTATTTTTCTAGGGATGTCATATTTTCACCCGCTTTCTATAGAAGGGCGTAGTTATTTTGTTTCTGTGCCCATTATTAGCGATGTGAGGGGGCATATTGAATCTGTTTATGTTGAAGAAACGGACGAGGTCAAGAAAGGAGATAAGCTGTTTCAAATAGAGCAAACGCCTTTTATTGCAGAACTGAAGAAAACTGTGGCACAAAGAGATTTTTATAGACAAAGAGTGCAAGAACAGCAGGTTTTATATAAGCAACAAGCGGGCCGTCTTTATGATCTTCAGACCTATCAATTGCAATTGTCCAAAGCAGAATCTGATCTTGAAACGGCACAGTTCAATTTTGACAAAACAACGATTAGAGCGCCCTTTGATGGCATAGTGACACAACTGAGAGTGAGACCGGGTGTGATGTCTGTTCCTTTGCCATTTGCGCCACTCGCTAGTATTATAGATACGGAAACGACAGTTTATGCCGCTGCTTTTCGCCAGCTGACCATAGCAAATATCAAGACAGGATTTAATGTAGAAGCCATTGTACCGTCACTTCCGGGGCGTGTCTTTAGGGGTAAAGTGATGCAGGTTCTGCCCGCTATTTCTCCTGGAGAAGTGCAAGCTTCGGGAACCTTGGTCGCCTTGGAAGAGCCAACAGACGAACGCTACATCGTCTATTTTGACTTTGGCGATTCTTTGAAAGAGTTTGATTTACCTCGAGGACATCAGCTGACGGTGGCTGTTTATAGCGATAAAATTGAATTTCTCGCCATCATTCGCCAGATTTTATTGAGAATGATGAGCTGGGAATATTTCTTACATTTTGAAATACTATAATATGTCTGTTTATTTTCGTGTCTTGATATCGCTGTTTCTTTTGACCTTCGTTTCGTGTTATTCTTTCTCAAAGGTCAAGCTCGATACCGCAGAGACAGTAGAGCGACAGAGTGAAGATCTTGACGCCTATTTTGCACAGCTAGAAGATGAACTCAGCAATGAAGAGCTGACGGGCTGGCTCGATGAATTTTCAGACGAAGAATTGCACGCCTATATTGACCTTGTCCTTGAAAGCAATCCCACTCTGCAACAACAATTTCATCAAATAGACCTCAATGAGGCTTATAGAAAAAAAATCAATTCTGGTCTGTTGCCACAGGTGAATTTGTTTGGAGGAGTGAATAGCGAACTGTTTAATATTGCGGGTATAGGCGTTGGCGCTTCTTGGCAAGCGGATGCGTGGGGAACGTTGCAGGCGCAAGTGGTGGCGGCGGATGAGTACGTTTTGAGTGCGCAGTACTTGTACTATTATGCCCGTGAAATACTCATCAGTCAGGTGGTGAGCAACTGGCTCAATCTCAGTCAAGCGCAGGATTTGCTTTATATCGCGCAATTGAATCTTGACCTTGTACGTGAGTCATATGGGCTGATAAAAGATGAGGTGGCGATAGGCAAAAAGAAGCAATCAGATCTTTTTCTCATAAAAGCCACCTTGGAGAAGTTTGAGTCTTCGTTGTTGGAAGCGGAGCAAGATACGAAAAATGCTTACTATGATTTTTACGCCTTGTCGGGACTCACTCCAGCGGAGGAAATTACTGTCGATATAGATTTTGATCATTGGAGTTTGAGCGAAGATTATTTCTCCTTTGGGTTGTTGGCTAGGCGTTATGATGTCTTGGGTGCAAAAGCAAAGGTGATGGCGCATGCTCTGAATATCAAAAGCAGTAAGCTTGCGCGGCTTCCTACCTTTGACGTGGGTGTTAATGTGGGAGTTGATGACACGCTCAGTCTCGTCAATTCTTATAATGCACAGATTAATCAGTTGCTTTACGGTGGCGGTTCCATTAGTGCTGGTATTGATATTGCTCAACAACAATATAATATTGCGCTTTTAGAGTTTAGGCAAAAAATAGTGTCGGCAAGTTATGAGCTGTTGAAATATCAGAATGATATCGCTTTCATAGCACAAGAAAAGCAGCACTTAAACCTTGCACGAATTGCTTATGCAGAAACGTATGAGCTAAATAATAAGGAATATCAGCTGGGAACAATCAGTTTGCAAAATTTATTACAAGTGCAATTTGACTGGTTAGCCATAGAACGGTTGTTTGTTTTGAAGCAATACCTTGAAGTTGAGTCTAGAGTAAATTTCTATGTGACTTTAGGAAGGCCTGCACTGATTTTTGACGACGGACTGAATATTACAAGAGAATAAACGATGCTCGTCATTTTGTTTTTCATCCTTTAATGCAATCTTTCGCAAAAAATCATATCAAAATTATGTTTCTTTCAATATCGTGAAGTCCAACGGTTTTTTTGCTAGTATTGCATTTGCAAAATAGATAGAATAAGAAACATTGTTTTGAGTAAATGTATGTCTAGGAGAGGGTAAATGTCTATTTCAGCGTGGCTAGCAATCCTTATTTTTGTTGTTGTTTTTGTTGCTATTACTTTCGATTGGGCGGATCACGCCGCTTTGACCATCACGGGCGGGACTCTGATGGTTTTTTTAGGCCTACTGTCCAGTGAGCTCGCTTATGAACATATTGACTGGAATGTGTTGTTGCTGTTGATCGGCATGATGATACAGGTGGGGATACTGCAAAAAACAGGCGTTTTCCAGTACCTAGCGATACGCATCATCAAATTTTCCAAGGGGAAACCCATGGTGATTCTTGTTAATTTGTGTTTGATCTCTGCTATTTTTTCTGCTTTTTTTGATAATGTAACGACCATTATTATTCTTGTTCCCATTTCCATTTTGATCGCCGTCGAGCTAGGCTTGAATCCCATCAACTTTGTCTTATCAGAAATATTTGCGTCCAACATAGGCGGAGCGTCTACCCTTATTGGTGACCCTCCTAACATCCTTATTGGTAGTGCCGCCAATTTGTCCTATATAGATTTTGTTCTCAATATGGGGCCCGTGATTATTATTGTTATGGTGTTCTTCATTGGCTTTATTTTTCTGCGTGAAAGGAAAAATTTGCAGGGCGTTTCTCTTGCCAGACAACGTAAAGTGATGAGCTTTGATGAAAAGATTTTCCTTAAAGACAAACCTTTGTTAAAGAAAGTGGGCTTTATATTAGGATTAGTTTTTGTCGGCTTCTTGTTTCATTCTGTCATTCATGTCGAAGCAGGAATCATAGCCTTGAGCGGTGCGGGACTTATGCTCTTGGCCATGGGCAAAGAGGGCAATGAAGAAATTCTCAAAGAAGTGGAATGGTCAACGATTTTCTTTTTCCTCGGTCTGTTCATCATGGTCTATTCTTTGGAGCATCAAGGCGTGATGGAATTGTTGTCGCATTCTTTGCTTGAACTCACAGAGGGCAATTTGGCCGTGGCTTCATTTTTGATTTTATGGTCATCGGGTATAGCCTCTGGAATTGTAGACAATGTTCCTTTTGTGGCAACCATGATACCACTGGTTGAAGGCATGTTGACTAAGGTCGGTCCTAATGAAGGGCAATATCTGTGGTGGAGCCTTGCGCTAGGGGCTTGTCTCGGCGGAAATTTCACTATTATTGGCGCTTCTGCCAACGTTGTCGGAATACGCATACTTAAACAAAATAATATTAATGTGAGTTTTATCGATTTTTTTAAGCTAAGTGGCTTCATCACCCTTGCGAGTCTCATTATCTCTTCTCTTTATGTATTTGTAAGGTACGTTTTGTAAATCATGCTATTGACACAGATAGCGGTTCAAGCCTATTATTAGAGTTGAATATTCAGAATAGATTTCTATATTACTAATATGTTATGCCTTATCGCTTAATATGGTGTAGGCTAGATTTACAGAAACGAATATGAATTAAATACAATAGAATAAACAATGAGGCAAATTATGTTATACCCAATATTGATTGTCTCTGCCATTTTTTTTAGCTTAGGGATAGTTTCCCGATGGTTATACGCCAAATTACATTTAACCTCTATAGAAAACAAGATAGAACGTTTGAAGAATGAAGCTGAAACAATTGCAGAGAAAGAAACGAACAAGATTATATTAAATGCGGAAAAGCAGGCAGTCACTATACTGCGGCGAGCTGAAGACGAACTGGGCCCGCAAAAGCAAGAAATTAAACAGGAAAGAAGGGAAGCTAAAGAAGAGCAACGCGCTGTTGATAAGCAGAAGCAAGAGCTTCAAGAACGCCAAGAAGAACAGCGTCGCATAGAAAATGAGTTTAAAGAGCGTGAAGAAACATACGAACAAAAATCTCTCACTTTAAACAAAGAATTAGAAAAAATTTCACAGCTCACCGTTCAACAAGCGAAAAATATGATTACGCAAAAAGTTGAAGCCGAAGCGAAAAAAGAAGCGGCTATTCTTGTTGAAAAAATAGAAAAAGAAGCCAAGCTCTCCGCAGAAAAGCAATCACGTAGTATTTTGATCAATGTGATGCAACGCCTCGCCACCCAAGTAACTTCTGACATAGCGTTGACAACCGTGTCTTTGCCTAACGACGAAGTTAAAGGGAAAATTATTGGTAAAGAAGGGCGTAATATCCGCAGTCTAGAAACCCTTGTCGGTGTTGATATTATTATCGACGACACTCCCGAAATGGTTGTGATTTCTTGCTTCGATCCCATTCGCCGTGTTATCGCTCAAATGGCTTTAGAACGACTCGTTCTTGATGGCAGAATTCATCCTATACGTATAGAAGAAGTGGTCAACCAAGTGATCAAAGAGATAGGGGATACTATCTACGAAAAAGGCGAAAGCGTTTTACTTGACTTGGGCATTCCTAATGTTGCTCCCGAAATGGTTAAATCTTTGGGACGCCTTCATTACAGAACGAGTTACGGACAAAATGTGTTGGCGCATTCAAAAGAAGTTTCGGTTTTGGCTGGAATGATTGCGGCTGAAGTTGGTGCGAATGCCGAGTTGGCTCGACGTGGTGGTTTATTCCATGATGTCGGTAAAGGCATGGAAAGTGATAGCGACAGCACGCACGTTGAATTGGGTGTTGAACTTGCCAAGAAGATAGGTGAAAGCGACGATGTGATCAATGCTATTGCCGCTCACCATGGCGACGTTCCTTATACTTCTGTAGAAAGCATTATCGTACAAATGGCGGACGCTATTTCGGCCTCACGTCCAGGCGCACGTAGAGAAAATGTTGAAAGTTATATTAAGCGTTTAGAAGGCTTAGAGCATATTGCCATGTCCTTTAAAGGCGTGGACAAAGCTTTTGCGGTACAGTCGGGTCGTGAATTACGTATTATGGTAAATACGGATATTGTCGACGACGACAAAGCGCAAGAGATTGCAAAATCTGTTGTCGATGAAATTGAAACACAGATGAAATTCCCTGGTAGAATTCGTGTGACCATCATTCGAGAATCTCGATTTGTTGAATACGCTCATTAGAGAAGAACCGTGATAAAATCTTGTCAGACTTTTTTATAAGAGGTCTGGCAAAGATTGAGCCAAAGTAGGGTGATACCGTGAATAACGTCATTTTTTATAATGCGACAGATCAAAAAGCGCAAGATTTAGTTTATAAATTATTAAATAACACATACAAGGTTTACGCCATCACCAAAGATCATGAGGTGATGAAAAAATACCTTGCAAGCGATTTTTTCCCCAGTAGATGGCTGACACCTGCTTATGCTGATCCCACTGCGGAACTGCGAGCTAAATTCTTGACCTTAGATGCCATGGATCAGTTTGCGTCCTTTGAATTTGCTTTGTACAAGATAGATGATAAATCACAGTTAAGCGAAATAGAAGTTTTATTTCCTATTATCGATAACTATATGAAAGAACAAGGTCGTGGCATACACGTGTTGATCTGTAGCAATGAGCTGAGAAGTGTATTTCCAGACGTTTTGGCAACGGCCTTTGGGAGCATATATTCTATACTCCCAGAAGATTTGGATGAACTCAATATCGCAACTTTACGCGCAGAGTTATAAGCCCTTAATCGATTAAATTGATTCGTGCATGCTTCTTTTTGCCCGCACGTAAAATTAATTTGTCGTCGTCAAAAGCGGACAACTGTACCGTCGCATTAAGATCAGTGATTTTATTGCCCGAAAGATAAGCGCCACCTTGTTCTATTAAGCGGCGACTTTCACTCTTAGAGTTCACCAGCTTGGCCTCTACAAAAAGATCTATCACTTTATAATCTGTTTCAAATAATTTCTTAGCTAAATCGACCTGTGGCATATCCTGTGCTAAACTGTGGGAGCCAAAGAGGGCTAAAGCCGCTTGCTGTGCTTTGTCCGCTTCTTCCTTGCCGTGTATCATTTTAGTGATTTCATAAGCGAGAACCTGTTTACTTGCATTGATCTCTTTATCTTTTTTATTACCAAGAATTTCACATTCTTCCGTAGGCAAAAAAGTGTAAAGCAACAAAAAGCGTTTGACATCTCTGTCATCGACATTGCGCCAGTACTGATAAAAATCATGAACAGAGGTCAGCTCAGCGTCTAAAAACACCGCCCCTTTCTCAGTCTTGCCCATTTTTTGGCCATTGCTCGTGGTCACCAAGGGGAAGGTGAGACCATAGCTGGACTTACTACGTACTTTTCGTATTAGCTCCATGCCCGCAACTATATTGCCCCACTGGTCATCACCTCCAATCTGTAATTGGCAGTTTTCTCTTTCGTTGAGAACCAAATAATCATAAGATTGTAATAACTGATAATTAAATTCAATAAAATTGAGACCCTTCTCCAAGCGTTTTTTGTAGGCCTCAAAGGTCAACATACGATTAACAGAAAAATGCTTGCCTATGTCTCGCAAAAAATCGATATAGTTAAGATTTTGCAACCATTCTTTGTTGTTGAGTAGCACTGTCTGGTCATTTTCAAAATTGAGAACAAGCTTAAATTGTTTAATTTGCGCCTGAACATTTTGATCAATCTCATCGTAAGTAATCATTTGACGACTTTCCGTTTTTCCCGATGGATCGCCAATGCGAGCGGTTCCCCCACCAGCTAATAATATCGCTCTGTGACCGTATGTTTGCAGATGTCGCATCGCCATCAGGGGTACAAGATGACCGCAATGCAAAGAACTTCCCGTGGGATCAACCCCGCAGTAAAATGTGACTTTTTCGTTGTCAAGCAAGGCTCCAAGATTGATTTCGTCCGTACATTGTTGTATAAATCCTCTGGTTTTTAGAAGAGCTAGGGCTGAGTTCATATTATCCTCGTTTCAAATTGATCTAAACTTATATCTTTAACTATACATATGTTAGCATTTTAGTTGGCGTTTTTTTCAAACGTTTTCATTATAAAGCTATTCTTTATTTTTAAAAAGTGTTCAAATAGACATAGTATGCAGATTAAGCTATAATAGAAATATATCGATATATTTGTGTTTTCCTTTATCAAAATAATGAGAATAATACTATATTTTGTCCGTTAATAAGTCAAAATAATATTTTATAGTCACAAAGTATTTATATTATTTTGAATAAGAATATGAGTATTGTACTCAATAAAAATAACAATGTGAGGTTGACATGATACTTTTGCAAGAAGTGCTACCTAAATTAAAAAGCGATGCGAGTATTTTGAAAAAGTATTATCAAGATACGGACAAACAATACAAACGCATAGAAAAACTCGTTGAGGCTTTCAAACAACAGAACTTTGGTGACACAGCCAATGTGGCTCTTTTTTCTACCCCCGGTCGTACCGAAATGGCTGGCAATCACACTGATCACAACCTCGGCGAAGTAATAGCGGCCTCTGTGGAACTTGATCTACTGGGCATTATAAAGCCGAGAACGGACAATCTCGTCAAGCTTTATTCCTTAGAATTTGGTATGATAGAGCTCGATCTAGATTCGTTAGAAATGCGTGAAGATGAAAAAGAAAGTAGTACATCTCTCATCAGAGGGATTGCGGCCCGCATGCAAGCTCTAGGTGGAAACAGTGGTGGCTTTGAAGGTGTGACGCAAAGTAACGTTCTCAGCGGTTCTGGCTTGAGTTCTTCGGCTACTTTCGAGATTTTTATTGGAACCATATTCAATCATTTTTACAATAAAGATAGTTTTAGCCTCGTTGAGTTGGCGCAAATAGCTCAATTTGCAGAAAACAAATATTTTGGCAAGCCTTGTGGACTGATGGATCAACTCGCCTGTGCTTTTGGCGGTATTATTCACATTGATTTCCAAGATCCAATTACTCCACAAATAGAACAGCTCGGTCTGCCACCTTTTCTAGAAGATGAATACCAACTTGTCATTATTGATACAGGCGCCGACCATGCTCAGCTAACAGACGCTTACGCCGCCATTCCTGCCGAAATGCTTTTGATAGCTGCTTATTTTAATAAAAAATCTTGTCGGGAAATTAGTAAGGATCAGTTTTATCAATCGCTGAAAGACCTTCGCAGTCATCTGCAAAATGACAGGGCCATCCTTCGTGTTATGCATTTCCTTGACGAAAATGAAAGAGTGAAAATGCTCAAAAATAATCTTGTCAATAATCGTGCTTCTGACTTTTTCTCACTGGTGAAAGAGTCGGGATATTCGTCCTACCAGTATTTACAGAATGTCTTGCATACAATCGATCATAGAGAGCAAAGCGTTGGTCTTTACTTGGGCATGTGTGCGCAGTTTTTAAGCTCGCAGGGAGCTTTTAGAGTGCACGGTGGTGGTTTTGCAGGCACCATTCAGGCTTATGTTGCAAAAAAAGATTATGCAAAATTCGTTGATTTTATGTCATTATTAACAGAACCGCAAAATATTATAGCTATGAATATTAGAAAAGAACCAGCATCTGTTATTTTGAGCTAAAGGAAGAAAATTATTATGTCAGCTACTTATTATACAATACAATCGAGAACCTCTAAAGACGGCACAATGTGTCAATACTCTATAGATGGCAACTTTATAGGTGTTTCGATTAGGAATAAAGAAGCCCGATTTAAAACTCAATTGGGGGCAGAAAATCAAGCGCGTAAACTTGTTGATTCTCCTATGATAGATGGATTTTGTCATGTCATAAAAAATACCGAAGAAAATGGTCTTATCGACGAAAGAAAAGTTTCTACACTCAAAAAAGGAGATCTCGCACACGGTTTGCTAAAAAGCATCAAAAAGGAATTCTAGACAACAAGATTGAAATGAAAAGGTACTCTATGATTGAATACATTTGTACTCCTTATGGTAAAAATGGCTCTTTTAGGGGAGCAGAAATCGGTGCGATTGAGCTTTATAATAAATTAAAAAAACAACAGAAAAATGTACAATATTCTTGTCTCCCCGATAGTTCTGAACCAGAAGTGTCTATTTTTGAGAAAATTTGCAGTGTGACTTCTCTTGCTCAAAAACCCATCATGTTGGGTGGTGATCACAGCGTCGCCATCGCTCATTGGAGCGGTATTTATAAGCGACTCATTCAACAAAAACCGCAATACAGGCTCGGTCTCCTCTGGATAGATGCCCACTTAGATGCTCATACTCAAGAGAGTTCTGACTCTGGCAATAGGCACGGAATGTCGACGGCATCCTTGTTGGGCTATGGCGAAGAGGCGTTCTCTACTTTAGGCTGTAAGCAAGCCAAGGTAAAAGCCGACAATCTCGTCTTTTGGGGAACGCGGTCGTATGAGCAAAGCGAATATGATTTTATCTGCGAAATTGGCGCTCATATCATTACTTCAGAAGAAATTTTGGATGATTATCAGGCAAGCATAGAAAAAGCTCTTTTTTTGGTAAATCAAAATACAGACGGTGTCGCGGTCTCCTTTGATGTCGATGTTCTCGATCCTAAAATAGCCCCTGCCACAGGTTATAGAGAAACTGATGGGATATCATTTGCTCACTTGTGCGACATGTTTCAAGCCATAGAAAAATCTGATATGAATGTTGTGGGCATGGAATTGGTTGAATTTTTCCCCGAGCTTGATCCCAACAAAATGACTGAGCAATTAATTGATACTCTCTTGCCACAATTTGAAAAAATCCTGTCATAGAACAGAACCAAACCAAACTTCGTTTCCTCTTATCACTGATGGATGTGTATTTGTTGCTTTTTTAGAGCGTACAGTGTGGCGTAAAATTAAAAATTAACTACATTGTACTCTTGTTGGATATTATAAAATAAATTTTATTTTCAAGATTTTATCGAATATAAATAATGCGAAGCATGCTTGGTTTTTCTATATATATACATTAAAATAAATATAAATCTAGTGATATCCTTTCTAGGTGCTGTTCCTGCCTGTAGTGATGGATGGATTTCCTTTTTTGAAAAAATAAGTTGACAAATGTTCTTTATGTGTGATAGTATGTATTTAGACACTATGTGTTTATTTTTTTTAACATCATCAGGCAGGAGAAGTTATGGAAGGCAAACAAATAAAGCAAGATTCATTAGATTACAATCTTCATTCATGGTCAGTTCAGGGTCAGCTTGATCCTATGGTAGTACAGAAAGCAGAAGGCATTTTTATTTGGGATGACAAAGGTAATAAATATTACGATATGACTTCGCAATTGGTAAATGTGAATATTGGTCATGGCAATAAAAAGGTGATTCAAGCCATAAAAGACCAACTTGATGTGTTGCAATATATTTCTCCACCCTATGCCGTAGAATCCCGTTCGGCCGCAGCCAAAAAAGTGATAGAAGTTGCACCCAGTAATATGGCGAAAGTTTTTTTCACCAGTGGGGGAGCCGAGTCGAATGAAAATGCTATGAAAATAGCGCGATTTTTCACGGGGAAATATAAAATATTTTCAGCAAATCGTTCGTACCACGGAGCTACTGCGGGTGCTTCGGCGGCAACAGGTGATCACCGTAGATTGGCTTCAGAACCGGGGGCGACAGGATTTGTCAAGTTTAATGCCCCCATCATGTACCGCCCTTATTTTCCCTATAAAAATGAGCAAGAACTCAGCGATGTGCATTTAGCCATGCTCAGAGATCAAATTATTTTTGAAGGCCCAGAGACTATTGCGGCTATCATACAAGAACCCATCGTGGGCGCCAATGGCATTGTCATTCCTCCCGATGGTTGGATGCAAGGGGTCAGAAAACTCTGTGATGAATTTGGTATTGTAATGATTTCTGATGAAGTTATGGCCGGTTTTGGCAGGACAGGGAAGTGGTTTGGCCTAGATCATTGGAATGTTCAAGCAGATTTGATTACTTTCGCCAAAGGTGTTAACAGCGGTTACATTCAACTCGGTGGCGTTATTGTGAGTGAAAAAATAAGCAAATATTTTGATACAAACCCCTTGGTTGCTGGATTGACCTATAGTGCGCATCCCGTGGCGTGTGCATCTGCGGTGGCGTCCCTTGAAGTGGTGCAAGAAGAAAAGCTGGTAGAGAATGCGGCCCAATTAGAAAGCGTATTACGTGGTATTTTAGAAGAATTAAAAGAAAAACACGCTTGTGTGGGCGATGTTCGTTGCAAAGGTTTGTTTAGTGGTATAGAATTAGTGAAGAGTAAAAAAACGAAAGAACCCTATGTTTCTTATCGCTATGATAAAGAAGGCAAAATGAAGAAGATTTTTGCTATGGCAAGAGAACGTGGTGTATTAACTTTTGGTCGTGATAATACAATGATTCTTGCTCCTCCGCTTATTATTACAGAAGCACAGTTGCGTGAAGC
>CAYRNA010000023.1:1177-3426 GCA_964425555.1 uncultured Spirochaetales bacterium | reverse complement strand
ATTATTGATAATGATAAAAAATAAATAATGAAGAGGTGTTAATTGGAAATATTGTAAATGAAATATTACAGTCTTAGATATAATCAAAAATAAGATAATTTAACAAAAATAAGCTAACAAGCAGAGGAATTCATCATGAGAAATCCAGACCATTCATTAAAAAAATCATTAAAACCGGTTCACGTAGGTGCGCTTGCACTAGGTGCCGTTATTGGCTGGGGAAATTTTATTTTACCCGAGGTCACATTCTTACCTCGTTCGGGAGTCTTAGGTAGTTCGCTAGGCTTTATTATCAGTGGTATTCTTATCAGTTTTATAGTCGTTGCCTATGGCTATATGATTGAACGTGTACCCGTTGCTGGGGGGGAGTTCTCTTATGGCTATGCGGGCTTTGGCACCAAAGGTGGCTTTGTCTGTGGTTGGGCGATTTTACTGGGCTATATCGCCATAACCTGTGCCAACTTGATGGGAATAGCGCTTGTTTTTAGAGCTTTAGCTCCAGGTTTGCTGACACGTGGTGAACTTTACGTGGTTGCAGGATGGCCCGTCTATATGGGAGAATTACTCTTTCTGATTGCCATAATACTTTTATTTACCTATACCAATTATAGAGGAATAGAGTTTGCAGGTAGTGTTCAGGTTATTCTTGCCGTCGCTCTTACTCTTGGCATCCTTATTCTTGTTTTCGGGAGCGTTAGTGCTGAAGGGAGTACTCTCAGTAATCTACAACCGGTTCTTCCTAAGAATGTGAGTCTTTTCGGCGGTATTGTCGGCATTGTTGCCATATCACCATGGCTTTTCATCGGCTTTGATACGGTGCCTCAATTTACCGAAGAACTTAATTTTAGTGCCAGTAAGACAACAGGATTAATGCTTTTTTCTGTTCTCGTTGGTGCTTTACTGTATGCTGCAACCACTTACAGCGTTGCCGTTTTCGCCCCTTTCGATCAGCTTATCGTAACTCTTAAAGAGAACAATGCTCCTTTTGCAACGGCGTATATTTCTGAGGTTCTTTTTGGACGTATTGGACCTATTATTTTGGGTATTGCTATGCTTGGAGCAGTGCTCTCTGGTGTGAATGCTTTTATTATTGCGAGTTCAAGACTTCTGTTAGCCATGGGACGAGGAAAACTTCTGCCCTCTAGCTTTGCAAAAGTACACCCTGTTTATCAAACACCTTCTGCTGCCTTGCTCTTTGTGTGTTTCTTTGCTATTACATCCATCTTTTTTGGTCGTGCAGTTGTTGTTTGGCTCGTAGATATGTCATCTGTGGGTACTGCTCTCGCCTATTTCATCACTTGTATGGTCGCGATTAAAGTAATGAAACGAGAAAAAAATCAGAAAGGCGTGGTAGTCGCTACTATTGCTGCTGCGGTGAGTATGATGTGTTTCTTATTGTTGATAGTTCCAGGAAGTCCTGCTTTTATCGCAAAAGAACCTTGGATTGCTTTGGCTGCCTATATCGTGCTTGGGATTTTATTCTTTATAGTGGCTTATCCTAATACGAAAACCATCACTCAAAAAGAAATGAACCAAAATATTCTTGGTAATGAGATTAACCCTGTAACAGGAAATTAATTCTCACTGATAGTGCTGTCAAATTCTTTGAGAGTACTAAATTGAGCTATGCCCTTTTTGTGCAACTTGCTGTTGTCGACAAGGGCATAGCTATGCGTACTCATTGCTATCATAAGCTTTTTCGTTGCAATCTCATTAAAATTATTGATATACAAATTGCCGTGATCGTCAAGGGCGGTTGCCGCAATAAATGCTCTGTCTATGGGTACTGTTTTTAATATGAGATCTGTTGTCGGGCCATAAAGAGAGTTAGATTTTTTCTCTACAAGTCCTCCCAAAAGAATGATTTGAGCCTCGTGTGTTTTACTCGGTAGATCTAAGATAGAAAGCGATGGTGTGAGAATTGTAATATCAGCTCTATACTTGATAATGTGCAGTAATTCTAAGCAGGTTGAACCAGAATCTACGGCAACTGTTTCGCCCGGTTGAATTAATTCGGCAGCCCTGACAGCAATTTTTTGTTTGGCCTCTAAGTTAAGATATATTCTTTTTTCGTAGGGGAGTCTTTGCGGTATAAATTGTGGAGCTAAAGATGCGGCTCCATGCAAACGTACCAGAAAACCTTCGTGTTCTAGTTTGGCGAAGTCTCTGCGTATAGTATTTTCAGAAACATTGAGTTCTTGACTGAGATCTTCTACCTTGAGAGTGAGCTTCTCTTTCAAAAGGGATTG
>CAYRNA010000023.1:0-1077 GCA_964425555.1 uncultured Spirochaetales bacterium | reverse complement strand
AAGATAAGACGATAGTTAATCATGATGTGCTTAATCTTGGATCTACTGTAGTAATTGTAATACCATTTGTGATCTTTGATTAGCTTGTGCCAACATTGCGTTAGAAGCTTGAGTAAGAATCTGATTCTTTGAAAGATTAACAGATTCTTTTGCCATATCAAGATCACGGATTTTAGATTCCGCACCTTGAGTATTTTCAGAAGCAACACTTACACCTTGAACAGCCAATTCTAAACGATTTTGCATTGCACCCAAATCGGCTCTCTGTGCATTCAAACGAGCAAGAGATTTGTCAAGGACACCAATGTTACGGTTAGCTTGATCGGCAGTCGAAACACTCATAACGGTTCCTGTACCAATTTGCTTAATACCGAGAGCTTCTGCAGTCATCGTTTGTACAAAAATACGTTCTCTTTGATCCATATTTGCACCTACGTGTAACCACATAGAACTACTAGGAGGCGTAGGTCCATTAGCTTCTGCAAAACGACCCGTTAGCATATTCAATCCGTTGAATTGTGCCTGTGAGGCAATTCTATCAACTTCATCAACCAACTGATTTACTTCAAAACTAATCAGACGTCTATCTTCATCAGAATAGATACCGTTAGATGCTTGTACAGAAAGTTCACGCAATCTTTGAATTGCAGATGTTGATGTATCCAAATATCCTTCAGTCGTCTGAATAAAAGAAATACCGTCTTGTGCATTTCTTTTAGCCTGATTCAGACCTCGGATTTGTGAACGCATTTTTTCAGAAAGTGCAAGTCCTGAAGCATCGTCAGCACCACGATTAATTCGTAATCCTGATGATAGCTTTTCAAAACTTCTTGAGCCTGCCATTGAGGCGTTCTCTAAATTCCTTGTTGAATTTAAAGCACTTATATTATGGTTAATAATCATAGTTTTTATCCTCCGTGATAAAATATATTGAGCATCCGTGCTCTTGCTTTAGAATAACGGAGATTACGAAAATAGCTTAATTGTTTTTTTAAAAATGTTTATTTTAAAAAAATATTTGAATCTTCATGCTTTGAAATAAAGAGGAGTGAGTCATTTAATTTAATGGGTATAAAA
>CAYRNA010000022.1:0-28325 GCA_964425555.1 uncultured Spirochaetales bacterium | reverse complement strand
CATCACAGACGCATCAACTCATCCCAATTATTTTGCAGATAAAGTTGTACACCCGTGCCTAAGCTGAACGGCGGGTAGAGCTCTGCGAAGTCAGTGGCGGCGGCAATGTAGGATGTTGCGTTGATCTGAGATTTGCGTGCAAGGTAGAGCAGAGCAACGGAGGCAGAGCGTGACATGCCCATATTGCAATGAATCAGCACGGGTTTGTGGGGCAAGCGTGTGTCGATAAAATTAAACGCAGCGCTCATCATGCCGTGGGTGTAATGTGCCAGCAACTCCCTTTCCATATCCACCATATTGAGATACAAATTATCGTCTTGTTCAAAAATAAGATAGTGGGGGTGAGATTTTTTGAGACTGCCCGTGTAGCCCACGCCCTGTTGGTGACAACTTTTGCAAGCGTGAACAACAGCGTAATCTGTAGTCAAGCAATCGGCATCAGATCCGACAAATAGGTTTTTAGCGACTTCTTTCATATTTCCTTCCCTTTTATATTTTTTGTGCCGTCGACTTTTTTAGCACTGATACCATCAGTATAACACGTAAAAGAGCAGATGGGAAGATTGAATTTATAAAATGTGCAAAATGAATGCACCGGCGAGATGACATGATATTTTTGCGGAAATGCAAGAAGGCAAAAAAAATCCCATACGCTCAGTTTTCGTTTAGAAAAAAGCTCGTACAGGAAATTTTATAGACGGACAGTCGTTGCGTTATATTACATTGAGAAGTCCCATCATGCCGCCGTCTTCGTGTTCAAGAACGTGACAATGAAAAGGGAATATTCCAGGGTAATTGAACGTGACCTGAATAATGGCGTAATCGCCTTTGTGAGGCAGGGCAACGGTATCTTTATAAGCAGCATTGACAGCGGTGGGGGCTTTACCGTCAAAAGACAAGATACGGAATTTTACGCCGTGTAAATGAAAATTGTGGGCGATTGTACTCACATCAGATTTATTAGAGATCTTCCATATTTCGGTTTGACCTTGCTTGATATCGTCAAATAAAATTTTGTTGGGGTTGAATCTTTCGTTGTTGAGATAATGACCAGAACCAATGGTCGCCAAGACAATTTCTCTGTCAATAACAAGGTCGTCTATCGCTACGGTTTCTAAAGTCGGAGTCAGTTGCAAAGGGATGTCGCTGAGCGTGCCGTTGTCTTTCTGTGCTTTGATCTTAAATGTCATTAAGACTTGTCTGTTGCCTTGTGTTTCTTCTAGGCCGATAAGATCAATGCTATCGCCAATTTTTTTGTCGCTCAAATCCAAAATAACGTCATAACGTGATGCGGGATCAGACTCCAAAGATTGCTGGGCTATCCTTTGCGGCAACAAACCTTGGTCAGACGCTATCACATTGAGGGGCGTGCCGTCGCTTAATTTAAGATTGTAGAAGCCGGCATTTCCGCCATTGAGAATTCTCAGCCTTACCAAATTAGTCGTCACATTAAATACGGGCTGTCTCTGGGCATTGACTAACACGACATCGCCAACTTGACCATTGAACATTCTCGCTGCCATCCTGTCGTACATTCGCCCCTTTCTATGCCTCATCATCCTGGGGCCTCTTTCGCTATTGCCGTGCATCATGGTGTGGTGACCAAAGTCTAATTGATTCTTTCTGTCAAATTCTCTGCCTTGAAAAACGATGGGAATGTCATCGACCCCGTAAGTTTCGGGGAGGTTGAGTGCGTCTTCCTCAGCATCTTTAATAATAAATAAGCCCGCAAGCCCCTGATAGACTTGTTCGGCGGTGATATCCATTGCGTGAGGATGAAACCAATTGATGCCCGCATCTTGCTCTATCGTAAATTTGGCGGCCCATGTGTCGTGGGGTGCAATCTGTTGAAACATGTTACCGTCATTATCACTGTCTAAGTGCATGCCATGCCAATGAGCGGTTGTTATTTCTGATAAGGAGTTGGTGACATCTATTTGAACATTGTCACCTTTGTAGGCAACAATAGTTGGTCCAAGCATAGGCAAGCCATTGTAAGACAGGGTTTGAGTTGTTCTGCCCTCTAAAATTTGATTTTCGCTTCTCCCTGCATTAAGGGAAAAGATTTTCTTACCATCTTTTATTTCGGGCTGTAAAAGGGGTGGAATGAAGAGAGCATTGCCAACGGTAGAGTCTTTTGCGTGAAAAAAGCTCACGAACAGAAGGCTAGCACAGAGTAGGATAATAATAATTTTTTTCATAAAATAAGCTCCTTGTATGATATATATTTTGATTCTATATATAATTTATTATTAATAAATATAATTATGATGATGATGGCAATGTTTTTTATGAAAATTTGACAAATTCATTGAATATTTATAAAATAGTGTCTATCTAATAGGAAGAGTTGAATAAATAAACTATTTCTAAGTAAAAAAGACTCATTTTCTCGTTTGTTTGTAAAGGGCAATTGTTGTTTTATTGTTGTTATATGACTATTATCATAATGGGTGTGTCATTTCTTAAAGGGTAGAAGAATAAAAAATTATGGGTAAAGAAGATTTATCTCATCTCAATAGTCCTGCTCGTGCATTTGACGAGCCTACTTACTATTCTGATCTAATTAAATATCTGGGCAATAATGCCACTGTATTTAATCAAGCGATCAATGCCTATGTGAATACGACTGATGCGACTGTTAAGCAAGAGAAAGAAAGATTTTTATTGCGACTCAAGCACACACTCTTGACCAATATCTGGAAAGAAGATAGACCAGAGCTTAATAGCAAAGAACGATTATTTACACGATTTAGCTTACTTCATCCCAAGTTATTGGGGGAAAAATTGAAGAGTGTCATTGGCCCTTTAACTTCAGGCGTTGAGAATGTAGAACATTTTTATTATGCGGACGAATGGGTGCGAGCTGTCGCGTTGGGACAACGTAATAGTTTCTATCCTACTGAAGAAATGGAAATGAACAAGAAAAAAAGTGGAGCCGATAGCGAAGAAGTATTAGAAGATCTTAGAAGGCAAGATGAGAATCTTCATCTTCGTATGAACGATATAGAACACGATATGGAGATATCGCTAGAAGACAAAAATAGTTTATTGTCAGAGATTGCCAGTATAGCAACTTCCTTTATTAATGAACATTCTCAGAGTAGCGAAGTCGAAGCCTTAGACGACAGAGATATTGACGAACTGAAAGGCATGGTCGAAAAGATTAAGGGTGTCGTACGCTCTAATAACAATCACAGAAGATTGTTAGCAAATCTTGAGGTTGCAAAGCAAACACAAGAGAAACTTGTGATACAACAAGAGGCTTTGACCAGTAGCGACAGTTTTGATGAACTTGGACACGAGGATGGAGAGTCTGGAAGATCGGGACACGGTTTTTTTGATGTGGAGTTGAGCCATCACGAAGCTGGTAATTTGCTTGAAATGATAAAATTGACCGAAGGACCTACGGGTAATAAGTTCCCTTTTTTGTCGGAAACCTTTATTGTTGATGCTGATAAAATTGGAACGAAAAAACGTATTCATAGCATTCTAAAAGAGTTAGAAGAGAGAGACCCAGAGGTTTTTTATAAAGTAGTCAAAAAAGAACGAATTTACATGCACCCTAATATTTTGATTGTACCTTCTTATGGAAGCAGGGGTGTCTGTTGGCAAATTCACGATCCCATGGACAGAAATAAAAAGACAAGTAGAGGCTTACTGGGCGTGGGACTTTATGGGCAAAATGTTAAGCTGGGTTTGACTTTGGCCTTGGCAAATTTTAGATGGTTGCGGGCCAAAGAAGATGGCGGTGCATACTGGTTACAAGAAGGCTTGACGGGTGAATACCTCTATTATCTTATGCAACAAAAAATAAGCAAAGATCCGAAAAAATTTTTTATTCCTGATTATGTATTATGGATAACAAAAGAGAGTGAAGGTATACAAAAATTACATAAGACAGTAAGAGAAATGTTTTGGCGTTATATGCCTTTTTCTGAAGAAAGGCGAGACTCGCTGGCTTCCGTTTCTCCTATTTATGGAGAATTAAGAAGGAAGGATAAAAATCGTGAACGAAAAAACAAGAATAAAGCAGGATAATATCTTAGATTACTTTTATAATATAAATTGTGTATGTAACACAGGGGTTAAACAGAAATAGTATGTCAAAATTAAAAGTGATGAGCTTCAAAGGAGGCTCTTATATTGCTATTGAAGGGCAACGTTTATCTTATTTTTATATTATTCAATCTGGCAGTGTTCAGATTTTTGATAAAGGTAGTGATAGACCTAAGTTACTCGTTGCAGGAGATTTTTTTGGTTTAGAAGCTTGTTTGACAAAAACAATGTTTGCTTCAGAAGCCTATGCTAGCGATCCCGTTGTGGTTTTTTGTGTTAGAGCAGAAGAAATGCAACAACTCTTCTCCAGCTTTCCTAGTATTGGAATGAAAATAATGCACTTTTTCTCTACCAGCTTACGAGAGATAGAAGCCATGGATCAAGAAGTTGTTGCAGCGGAGACCCAAGGTTCAGATGTTGCTGGAAAAGGAAATGTTTCTAGCACCATTAGAGTGTTGCTGGATACGGGTATTTATTTTTTTAATGATAAATCCATGCTCAATAATGCCTACCAAGCCTACACTGTTTTGAAAAATGAATACAAGGACGAGTTATCAGAAGATATATTGGAAATTGTAGAGCAACGTCTTGCTACCTTGACTGAAAGGGGTGCCGTACCTTTTGATAAATTCCCTGATAATGAAATAACCCAAATTAATCGTAACCACAATGAATTAATCATCACAGAAGGCGAGATGGGCGATCATCTCTTTGTCGTCGTCAGTGGTGAAGTTGAAATTTTCAAGATTGTAGGTAAAAAGAAAATTATGATTGCCAAGCTTGAAGCAGGAAGTATGTTCGGGGAAATGGCCTTGATAGAAGACAAACCACGTTCTGCGTCGGCAATGAGTACCAAAGCCAATACGCAATTAACTATTGTACCACGCAATCAATTTGCTACGCTCATTATGCAACAGCCTGCACTGGGTTATCGTCTAGCGGTAGTTTTTGCAGAACGCATGCACAGCACCCGTGGTCGTCTGAGAAATAGACTCTTCACAGACCCTGTCTTGAAAATATACGACATGCTTGTTTTGGAATTAGAAAAATTAAAGGTGAACTTAGAGCAAGATGCGCCTTATTTGTTGAACTTTACAAGGTCAGAATTATGCTCCATGGTCGGTATGGAAGAAAAAGAATATAATAGGGCTGTGCAAAAAATTACCCGAGAAGATGTGATCTCTTTTAATGAAAGTAATATTACTATTGCGAATTTGTTTTCGCTCAAAAAAATATATTCTCAACATAGTAAAGAAGTAGAACTCAAACGCACTTTAAATGAAAAAAGGAAAATATAAAGTACCTCGTTTGAATAAAAAAGGTATTTCATAAAGATAGAACGATGTCATTAAATCACGAAAATTCACCCAGTCTGATTAAAAGTAAAGTTAAAGCGTATTTAAATAAGATAGATTTTGTGAATATTCACGGCAATTATGAGCCTTATTTAGATTTCTTTTTGCAAGAAATGGACGCAGGTCTTCAGAAAAATGAATCGTCATTAGCGATGCTGGTGAGCTATTTACACCCGCCACATCTTCCTTTAAAGCAAAATGATCCCGTCTTGATTCTTGATGCGGGAGGTACCAATTTACGTTGTGGTATTTTCTATTTAAACGACAACAATGAATACGTTATTGAAGATTTTCGCAAAACACAAATGCCTGGATTCTCTGAGAGTTTGACTAAAAAAGAATTTTTTGCAGAGATTGCAGACCTTGTTGGTGATCTTTGCCTCAAGACAGATCGTATAGGATTTTGCTTTTCTTACCCTACTGAAATCATGCCCAACAAAGATGGTCGTTTGCTCTACTTCACCAAAGAAATCAAAGCCTTGGAAGTGGAAAATTCTTTTATAGGACAAGAATTAATAGATGAATTAAAAGGGCGTTTCCCTCAGATCAATCCTAAGATAGTCATGCTCAATGATACCGTGGCAACGGCCTTCGCACACTACGGCAATACCAATCACGACAATTTTGATGCCATTATCGGTATCATTTTCGGGACGGGGGCGAATTCGTGCTATGCAGAAAACAAAACGCTACTTTCCTCCGCCGTGCAAGAATCCGTGAGTTCTGACAATACGTTTATCAACCTAGAGCACGGTAATTTTTCAGGTTTTCCTCGCTCAAAAGTGGACGTACTCTTTGATCAATCAACGAATAATCCTGACACCTATCATTTTGAGAAGATGACATCGGGCGGCTATATTGTTCCTTTGCTCAAAGCGTATTTTAACGACGCCCTTACAGCGGGACTTTTTGACGATAAAGATAGCATTGAATTAGCTAAAAAAATTGATCAATTTGATCTCAATGCTTTTGACAATCTGATGAAAAGAGGATATTTACATGAAAGATCACATACAATTAGTTTGGATAATTTAGAGAAAATGTATTATCTTTGCTCGGCTGTAGTAAAACGTGCCGCAGGATTTGTCGCTACTAATATTGCCGCCTTGATCTTAAGAACGGACAAAGGCCATAGCCCTTTAAGACCCATTGCGGTGGCTGTCGATGGCTCCACTTTTTATGGCTATAAAAATTTCCCGCACATGGTAAAAAGAGCGCTCGACAAGATGCTCAAGGGTGAGCAAAAACGGTATTACGAATTGATACAGGTTGAAAACGCTCCCATGGTTGGAGCAGGCATAGCGGCATTGAGTAATTTGACCTAAATATTGCATGCGTATTAAAAAAGTATATCATCTTTTAGACGCAGTTTACAGCGAATCTTATTCTCTTCTTGATTATGAAACGGCTTTTCAATTACTCATTGCGGTGTTACTTTCAGCCCAGACAACAGATGCCAAAGTGAACGAAGTCACTCCTTTATTATGGCAAAAATATCCCACGGTCGCTGACCTTGCTCAAGCGTCATTGCCAGAGCTTGAAGCCTGTATTAGTGTGATAGGTTTGTATAGAAGGAAGGCCCGCTATATATTGGAGAATGCCACACTTTTTCTTGAAAAGTACAAAGGTACAATGCCCAGCGCTATGGATGAGCTACTTTGTTTTTCGGGGATAGGCCGTAAAAGTGCCAACGTCATAAGAGTGCATATTTTTGATCTACCGGGCATTATCGTCGATACACATTTTATGAGGGTCAACCGACGTTTACAATTTTGTGGAATGAATGAGAGTGCGGAAGCCATAGAAAAAACAATAGCCCATTCTATTGAACCTTCGTACCATAGTCGCTATTCCATGGTGATCAATTACCATGGTCGCTTTGTCTGTAAAGCGACAAAACCTCTGTGTCAAGAATGTGTCTTAAAAGATTTATGTCCCAGTTTTGCTCTGTAAGTATTTCAGAGGGACAGTTCATAAAGATTTTATAGAATATGTCGTAGTTATAAACATGAATATCACACGTATAATTATTTTTACTTTTTTCTTTATCTCGACAGTTCCATTTTTTTCTCAAGAGCAAGGAAAAGTCTTTCAATATAAGGATGTTCCGGGGTTGAGGTATAGAATCAGCTCGCAAGTGGATCAGCAAGTTTTCGAAAATTGGAGTGAGCTCTATGTGAGTGATATTGTCAATAATGTGAGTGTTGATGTTTTGAGTGTGGATGCTCAAAAGCGTGCACAAATCAAAAGCGTATATCAAATTTCTGAGCGCAAAAACAATGGTCCTTATATACAGATTGAAGAAAATGCGACAGGTGAATACGATAGAAATGCTCGTGGTGAAGTGAGTGGCATAGCCGAAGATGTACTTTATCCGCAATTAAGAAATATGTTAGTATTCCCTGAAAAGGCATTGAAATTTGGTGATAAATGGACGCATCCTGCTACAGAAAAACAAGACCTCGGAAGCTGGTCAAGTGTACCATATTTTGTTGAAGTTCCTTTTGAGGTGACCTACGAATATATTGGTCAGAAAACATATGAAGATAAAAATACGGATATTATTGCCTTGTCTTATGGCTACCGTTACGAACTCACCGAGGCAGAAAAAAAAGAATATCAAATACCCAATTTAGTAGCATTTGAATCACAAGCCGTGGGGCGTTTTCTCTGGGATGATGAGCTAGGTCAGCCTGTGTATGTTGATGACAAATTTCATTTTACGTTCTTCTTGGAAGGGAATCAAAGATATGATTTTACTGGGCATGCTGAAGGCTATTTAATTGTTGCACAAGATTTAAAGAATGAAGATAAGAAAATAAGAACGGCGTTAAAGAACGAGGACATTAAGGTAGAAAAAGTTGATGAGGGCATCAAAATTAATATTGATAATTTGCTCTTTAAGACGAATACGTCAGAATTATTACCTGGTCAAGAAGAAAAACTAGCGGTGATTTCACACTTGCTAGAGCAGTATCCCGATAGGAATATACTGGTCAGAGGCCATACTTTTTCTGTTGGTCAACCTGCATCCGAGCAAAAATTATCTGAAGCTAGAGCGAGTACTATCGCCTCTGAATTTTTGAAATCGCCTCTTATCAAGAGTACTAATATTATCGTTGAAGGTGCTGGCAGTACTGAAATGATAGACCCCAAAAACCCCGAAGTCAATCGTCGGGTCGAGGTCACTATTCTTGAAAACTAATTGGGTTTAGAAAAAGTAAATTCCTATGATGCCAAGAGGAATGAGATAATAGGCAAAATTGCCCAACTTCCCTTTGGATACCAAGAAGGTCAGCAGACGAATAGAAAGCAAGCCCGATAAGAGTGTTACCACGAAAGCGACTAAGAATGGAGCAAAACCAACTTCATTTAAAACAGTCGATGTATCTCCTGAATCCAAGATTACGCCTCCTATCACAGCAGGAATAAACAGTAAAAAGGCCCATTGACTGGTGGTTTTCCTGCTCATTCCCGTCAAAAGCCCTGCTGTAATGGTACTTCCCGATCGTGAAACCCCTGGTAAAGTAGCAAATCCTTGGGCAATGCCCGTAAAAATTACCTGCTTCCAACTCAACGTTTTCAGTTCTTGTGACTCATTGTCTTTTTTTTGCCGTGGGAAAAAATGAGGGAGGAGTAAAAATAAACCCGTTATAATAAAAAGCATACTGACGATTTTTGGGTTAGTAATTTCAGGAAAAGGCAACATTATGATGACTGTAATAGCCGAGGCAACAATGAGCTTAATGAAAATATCAAGGGCTTCTTTTGCCGCTTCATCTCTTTTTCCCACACAAAAACGGCTCAAATTTTTTATGTAGTAAATTACAATGTCTCTGAAAAAATAGAGGACAACGATGAGAGATCCTAAGTGTAAGATAATATCGAAGATACGGGGAAGTTGAGCTAATTCAAACCAGTTTTTGAACAACACTAAATGACCCGAACTAGAAATGGGCAAAAATTCTGTGACACCTTGTACTAATCCTAAAATAACGGCTTCTAAATAGCTCATCGGTTTAATCCTTTACATCGAGTAATGCAATGCGGTTATTTTCTAACAGGCTGTGCATTTGCGGATAAAAATTTTCAATACGTTCTCTGTAATCACCATTGAAGTATAATTCGTAATAAATCATAGAGCGAGTGATGATTTTACGCACATAATTACGTGTTTCGTAGTAGGGAAGAGCTTCGGTGAAAAGGAAATCTTCTATGTCACCAAAACTGCGTTGCCATTTTGAAAGGTTGCCGATTCCGCCGTTGTAGGCAATGAGCATTTGGGCATCATTGGAGACTCTTTCTCTGTCATACAACCAGTGTATGTAATTGCTCGCTATTTCTATATTGTCTTTTGGGTTTGTAAGATCTATGGATTTCCGTCCGAGTTTGCGTGCTTGCTCTCTTGCGGTCGCAGGCATTAATTGCATTAATCCAAGCGCTCCTGCGTGTGATTCAATGTCTGGCACAAAGGCACTTTCTGTTCTAATCAACGCAAAAATGAGTGTGGGATTAAAATCGTATTCTTTACTATAACGTTTAATTAAAGATGAGTAACGATTGGGGTACAGTAATTCTAAATCCTTTTTGGATAAATGATCTTGAGTTTGATAGACGCCTCTACCAGCAATCTGAATAGACTGAAGATTGAGTTCTGCATCCTGTAGTTTTTGGGAATAGTTGCTCAATTCGGGTAACGCAATATATCCAGGGTAGTCGAGAATCCATTCCGCCCCTTCTAGGAGAAAGCCGTGTTTGATATATCCTTCAAGAAATACTTTGACGGATTCATCTGTAAGGGGAACGTCTTCGTTGGCATCACGACTGCTAATCCAACTTTCCACAGGAGAGCGGTTTAAGACGTAGGCCGACAAGAAACTCCAGTAACTTCCTGGGTCGCTTTCATAGGCGGTTTCCAACCAGTCTTGGTGATGACCTGTGTCGTCAATATAATCGTATTGCGAGAGAACCCACAGCGTCCAAGCTATCTGAGATTTCATTTCGTTGGAAAGATAATCTTCTGCTTTTACATAAAAATTTTGCAACGGAAGCCATTCTCTGTCTTGTATTGTTTTGGCGACGTATTTTTCGTAAAGATCATCAAAATAGCGTGGTGAATTCATGTGTTTTGCCAAAGGTGCGGCGGCATCAAAAAACGTTTCTACATCGCCTTGGTTCAAATTCATTTGATACCACAAGGCTCTGTCTTGTTGCGTCGGTGATTTTGCTGCTTTTCTCGCGTCCTCATAGTAACGACGTGCCAATGTCTTGTCACCCGCACTTTGAGCGAGTCTTGCCGAGGTAAAGATGGCCGTATAACGGAAATCCTCGTTGGAGCTTTTTTGCTTGCTGATCTTGATAAAGCTTTTCGCCCACGACAATTCTTCGCCCGAACCCGTATAAGCACGGCGTAGGTCGTCCATGATTTGTGGATGTTTTTTGAGCAGTTTACTTGTATCGCTGTTGCCGATATTTTTTTTGGCACTAGTAGACCGTTGCCTGTAAATATCTTCTTTGCCTTGGGCATAACTTTTCGTTTGCCACGATAAGTCTGATGCAATGTCGTAAGAATTGAGCATTTCTGCTAATTTGACGTGATAGGAGCTTGTGGGCAAATCGTAGACAACAGAAGTAATATAGTCGCTTTCTTCATCATTTAATTGCTCTTTATCTTGTTGTAAGAGACCGTAAGCGACATTGAATTTTTCTTTTGTGGAGCGTGGTACGGTGATAAGGTTGGTGAAATAATCCCAGTCTTCATTTTCTGTTGCAAGTTGCATCAGTGTTAATTGTGCTTGCTCAGTAATAAAGGTATTTCCTGTAGACTCCAAGCCTGTGAGGATATTTCTTGCCTTTAAATATTCGTCTTCTTTATTGTATTTCAAGGCATTAAAATAAAGCTTTGTTTCTACTTTGGCGCTAGGATTTTTCTCTATGGTAGCAATGGTTTTTTTTTCAAGATCATCCGTTGTACAACTATTGGAAGATAAGAGAAAAATAGATATAAAAAGGAGTGCAAAAAAGTGTTTCATGGGGTCTACTTATAGATAGGGGATATTCTTTTAATAATACTAAGAAATATAGGGAAAGATGGCAACATTTTTGTATATATTTAAAAAATTAACAGGCAAGATTGAATTAACAACGCTATTTGAGTGTTCGAACAATATTTCAATAATTAAGATCCATCCAATAAAAATAAAATATCGTTTTGAGCAAGATCGAGTTCTCGATTTAAATCTTTATTGAGAGTTTCTAATTCTTTATTGATTTTCATAAGGCGTTTTTTGTCTTGAATGAGCTTGGACTCCTTACTATTAGTGATGAGGATTTTTTGAATATTCTCATTGTATCTATCAAAAATATTAATGATTTTTTGGCTCGTACCATTTAAGTTGGGGACAATATCACTGTAAAGTGAGGCAATGTTTTTGGTGATTTTATCTTGCTGTGATTGCCAATTTTTGTCATTGAGTTTGTCAACTCCGTTTTCCAAGTCGACCAAATTCTTTTGTATACTTGCTTCAAGATCAGAGGTGCGCGTAAAGAAATCACTCTTGAGCAAGACTTTCCAATTTCTGAAATAGACATCTGTCTGCCGAGTGAGATTTTTGATAGTTTTCTTATCTACAAAATTTTCTAAAGATGCAAAGTTCTTTTCTAGAGCACGAGAAAAAATAGCGATAGCCTGATCAGTATTGTTTCGTTTGAGTTGAACATTGGCATCGTTAAGGAGCGTTGACATTTGAGTAAAAATATTTGCCAAGATAGTATATTGTCTACCGAGCAAATTAAAATATTCACGAGAGCCTTCTTGCAAAGTTTTAACTTCTTCGTCACTGATTGCGGGCGCTAGAATGGTTGTTATTGCCGTTATCATATCGCCCATTTGGCTCAGAGACTGTTGGTTGTTACCAGCTTTTAACTCTTTTATGCTACTATTGAGTAAATCTATAATGCGTTCTATACTTTCAGGATCAACGGCAAAAATATTGTCAGTGTCTGCAATCTTTGTTTGTTTAATTTGTTGATCTTGCAACTGAATATTTTGAGTTTGTTCTTTGAGAATACCTAAAAGGAATATATTATTTTGTGCCCATATCTGATCACTCTGTGACATGACATTGAGCAAACCATTTAAAAAGGCACTGGCATTGTTCATATGACCTATCGCTTCATCATAAGATTGCTGTTTGAACGCGGTATCAATGAGACCATAAAATCCTTTGAGTTGCTCAAGAGAAGATTTTTGCAGTTGTTGTTGTTGCTGTAGCTCGCCCAACTTTTCTTGAGCGGCTAATTGTGAGACCTGAATATTATATTGTTCAGCAATAGCATCTTTTTCTTGTTGTAAATTTGCAATTTCCTGATAAGCTTGTTGTAGTTTTTTATCGTAAACATCGTCTATCGCGCTTATTTGTCTTTGATAACGGATTTCTAATTGTTGGATAGTCTCGTTAAGCTGTTGTTGCAAACGAGCTTCTTCAGTAACGAAGACAGCATTGCTGATATTTTTATCCTGTTTAAGATCGTTAATTTCTTTGGTTATTTTTTGAATTTCAAGTTTTTTTTGTGCATTTAAATCGAGTGTTAATTGATCTTTTTCCTTGTTTAAGTCAAGGTTAAGACTATCAATAATATTAGAATAATCAGTCAATTGCTGATCTTTCAAGTTAATAGCGGTGTTAATTTCAGTACGCAGATTATCTAATAGGACAGTACTGGGTGCTGCTTGTTGATTGAATAGCAGAGTTGTAATAGTTTTTTCAATGTTACGATTACTATTGAAAATAAAGTAAAAAAAGGTGAGTGCAATGGTAGCAACTAAAACTAAAATTAAGCCAATGAGAAACCAGTCTTTTTTTTTGGTAACACTAAAGCTATCGAGATCCACCTGCATGAAGTTTTGACTATTCATTTGAGTTTCACGTTCTACTTGCTCAAATAAATGTTTTTCTTCTGAAGATAAAGAGGTTCCAGTATTATTGTTTAGCGTTAAATCATCAGCCATGTATTTAGTTTATTGGCATTTTGGGGTGAATATATTAACTGTTTTTATAAAAAGAGAGAAGGTTATGAACGCATGATAATTTTAATCAGCTAGGAAGTGCAGAATGACCCAGTTGTGAGAACTGATTCTGGCGTAATGCTTCGTAAAGGATGATGGCAACGCTGTTGGATAAATTCAGTGAGCGTTGATTCTCTCCCATGGGAATGCGAATGGGGCTGACATTTTCGTCATCGTGTATGTATTGGGGCAAGCCTTTGCTTTCTTTGCCAAAAATAATGTAGAGAGGTTGGTGTTCGTACGAGTATTCAACGGCACTATAAAATTGCGTTGCCTTGGTTGTCGCTATATAAAGATTGGAGGATGGATTTTTGGTGCGGAAATGTTCCCAGTTGTCATAGAGGTGTAAATCGAGTAAGTGCCAATAATCCAAGCCCGAGCGTTTCAAATGTTTTTCTGATAAAGAAAATCCCAGAGGTTTAATCAAATGCAAGGATGTATTTGTCACGACGCAAGTGCGCGCAATATTGCCAACGTTGGGCGGAATTTCTGGTTCAAATAATACTATCTGTGCTGAGCTCATTTTTGTCCGTAGATAATTCTATCATCGCCAGCTAAATCTTTGATGAGAGAGATTTCATTAAAATGAGTTTTCATTAACTCTGCAATTGTTTTCATTTGTGCTGGAGCCGCTTCTAACACAAAATAGCCACCACTTTTTAGATGCGATGCTGCTTGAACAATGAGTGTGCGTATAAGGTCTAAACCGTCTGAGCCACCATCGAGAGCAAGCGCAGGTTCTTTCCAATGAAGCTGGTGTATTCTTTCGTCGGTTTCTTGGGTGGTGAGGTAAGGCGGGTTGGAAATGATAAAATCAAAGGGTTGAAGAGCGGGATCTTGCGCCAATGGTTCGAGTAAACTGCCGAGGTAAAAGGGGCAGGATTGTTGTAGTATTTGTTCACAATTACGCGCAAAGACCTTTTGAGCGGTAGGGGAGACATCGCTTGCACTCAGTTCTACTTTGAACAGGGTGTTTTTAATGGCAATGCCCAGAGCGCCTGAACCTGTGGCGACATCCAGCAGTCGAGGCGTGGGGTTCTTACTTTTTTTGATTAAGTTGAGTACTGTTTCAACGAGAATTTCGCTCTCGGGTCTGGGACACAATATGCCTTCTTCAACATAAATGGGCAAACCATAAAATTCTTTATAGTTGGTCAAATAAGCGATGGGGTAGCCTTCTTTGCGACGCTGAATCAGATCACGGTAACGCTCTATTTTATCCGCTTCTAATGGACTGTCCAGCGCTGTAAAAATCTGTTCTTTTGTTTTCTGAAAAACGAGTCCAATAAGAATAAGAGTATCCAGCTGGGCGCTTGGCGAACGAGTTGTGAGCTGTTTACTGCCAAATTGGACAGCGTCTTTAAGGGTGTGTAAGGGTTGTTGAGTTTGTTCGTCCATGAGTTCTTCCCTGTTATTTTACTGCTTCGGCGAGGGCCTCTTCGTTGGCACTGATGCGGAGGGTGTCAATGATTTCGTCCAGTTCACCTTCCATCGCTTGCGCTAATTTGTACAAGGTGAGGTTGATTCTGTGATCGGTGATGCGGTTTTGGGGGAAGTTGTATGTTCGCACACGTTGTGATCTGTCGCCACTGCCCACTTGTGAACGTCTTGCGTCGGCTCGCTCCGATTCTAAACGCTCGTGTTCTGCTTCAAACAATTTCGCTCGCAAAACACGCAAGGCTTTGGCACGGTTTTTTATCTGCGAGCGTTCGTCCTGACACGTGACCACAACATTGGTGGGCAAATGGGTGATACGGACGGCACTGTCAGTGGTGTTGACGTGTTGTCCGCCCGCACCTGAAGATCGATAAACATCTATCTTGAGGTCTTCTGTGCGTATCTCAATATCCGTTTCTTCGGCTTCGGGGAGTACGGCAACAGTAATCGCAGAGGTGTGTATGCGTCCGCCAGATTCCGTTGTGGGAACACGTTGCACTCTATGACCTCCAGATTCGTAGCGCAAGAAACCGTAAACACCGTTTCCCTGTATAGAGAAAACAACTTCTTTAAAACCGCCTAATTCATTGCTACTTTCTTCTAAAATTTCCACGCTCCATTTTTTCAATTCGGCGTATTTAGAATAGGCACGGAACATATCGGCAGCAAATAAAGACGCTTCATCGCCCCCCGTTCCTGCTCTAATTTCCATAATGATGTTTTTGCCTTCTAAGGGATCTTTGGGAATGAGGTGCAGTCTCAACTTCGTTTCTAAAGCAGCAAGTTGAGGCTCAAGAAGGGCCAGCTCTTCTTCGCCCATGGCCTTGATTTCTTCGTCGCTTTCGTCGCTCAAGAGACTTTTGGTGTCAAAGATATTTTGCTGTACCTTTTTGTAGTCTTGGGCGTCTGCTTCAACATTTTTGAGAAAGGAATATTCTTGCATCAATGTTTTGTATAATTTATTATTTGCAATAGTTTCAGGCTCACTGATTTGCTGCTCTATGGGAGGCATTTTCAGAAGTAGCTTGTCTATTTTGTCTATCATTGACATAAAAAGTTCCTATAAATCTAATCTAAACAGAAAAGGTTTTTTTGCTTTCGTTGAGTCTGTGCCGTGACGCTTTAATTTCATCGGAATAAGAACTAAAAAGTTGTGTAATTGATTGAAGTAAAGTGTCGTAACTAAATTCTTTTTGAGCAATATTGAAGTTGTTTTCAACCATTTCTTCTCTAAAATTTGCATCGGTAAGAGTCCTGTGCATTTGTTCAAGAATTTCCTCTTCTATCAGAAGATTTTTGTCCTCATCGTAGACATCTCTCACCTCCAAAGGCGTTAAACCTGTGGGTTTGATGTCCGTTTTGTAGACGAGATAGGTTGTGATGATGATGGGGATTCTCGCTGCTATGGTTTCGAGCAAGGCGTTGCCAAATCCTTCCCAGATGGGCAAATAGGTGACGAGGTCAGAGTGAACGATGGCGTCTCTGTTGCTGTACATTTTTTTGCCATTTTTATTCGTCGAGCGAATCGCACCTATTCTATCGGAGATAAGATAGAAATCAACGTCCAGTTCTTTGCCGAGATTTTTGATATTATCAAAGTAATCAACGTCGGGTTCGTCGCCTTGGTAGAGAGAAATGACAAAGCGTATTCTAGCTTTGTGTTCAGGATAACGCTGTTGATATCGTGCGACCAATCGTATGGAATCTTCTATGCGTTTTCTAGGAACAACACGTGTGGGTTGCAAGATAATGATGTCGTCTTCTTTAAAGCCGAGATCCTTTCTGAAATCTGCATTATAATCATCTTTCGCAGGAAAATCGGTGAAATCTTCGCAGTTGGGGATGACTGTGGCGTTGAGTCGTTTAAATGTCTGCAGGGTGTGTTTGGCGTAAGAAGAAATGACGACATGGCGTACGGTTTTTGCCTTTGGGGGAGCCATCTTGACCAATAGCGCTTCTATATTGCTTTCTGTAAAACGACTGCGTTCCCACCAAAAATCATGGTGATGATAGATAGTAGCGATGGAATGTTTTGTTGAAAGGAGGTACATGCCTACCATGGATGCCAGAGACATGGGCATGGCATTGGTGTTCTGACCGATGAGAACGTCTATGTTGTGCTCTTTGATAAGATTCAAGATATGGTTTTGCACCTTATGGCCTTCGACCAGTATGCTATTTTCCATTTCTTTTTTTTGTTCTTCTGTAAAATAAGGTGGATTATTGGTAAAGTAGGGAAAGACTTTAGGTTCTATATCCTTTTGGAACTCGGAATTAAAGTGTATGATGGGCAATTCAAATTGATTTTCTCTGGGAATCATGGGCAGAGGTTTTTGGTAGAAACCCGCAATGGTATAGATTTCATGACCGAGTTGTTGCAAGGCCCATATCCATTTTTCTACTTCTAAAGAGACGCCATCGACATCTCCCAACTTTCCATTAACAAAAGCTACTTTAAATTTTGTGTTCATCTTATATTTTCTCCCAGTAGTTGGTAGCTGTACTACCTCGTGCTATTAGCGTGTGCCTATAGAATTTCTTGCAATGTTGATATCTTAATGGGGGACGACAGCGGGGTTGATATTGTTCATATCATCAATGATGTCGAGTTTCATGCCTCTACTAGATTTCTAACTTTTTAATGCGATCCAAATGTCGACCGCCAAGAAATTGAGCTTGCGTATACGCTTCCAATATTTTCTCTATAGGTTCATTGTAGGAAATTCTTGCACCGAGGGCAATTGCATTGGCGTTGTTGTGTTCTTTGGCTAAAGCCGCTGTCATGCTATCATGCACAAGAGCGCAGCGTATATCTTTGTGTCTGTTCGCTGCTATGGATATGCCTATGCCTGTACCGCAAAGGAGAATGATGAAGGCATAAGCTTCAGGTGACTCGAGATACAGAGAACAGGCTTTATTGGCCATGTCAGGATAATCGACAGATTGCTCATCATCGGCGCCTAGGTTGAGTACGGTGTAATCGTGTTTTTGCAACCACAGAATAATATTTTTTTTAAACTCTACCGAAGAATGGTCATTGGCTATAATTACCTTCATAATAAGTAGTCCTAAAGGGTTTTGTTCAAGGCCGCCAGTTCTCTTTGAACCGCAGCGTTATTGGGAGCAATTTTAGCTAAGATGTCATAATTTTTAAGGGCTTCGTCGTTCTTGTTCAATTTAACCTGTAAGCGAGCTAAAGTCAATCGCCAATTAATGTCATTGTAGCTATTGGGTAAGTTGACGGCTGCCAAGTAGGCAATTTCAGCTAGATTTAATTCGTTGTTAGACTCATAGATGAGACCTCTCAAGTAATAAATACTGTTGACATCAGAGCCTGTGGGACGCTTTTTAATGTAATTTTCTAAATATACTTTTGCACGTTGGTAATCATTCAAATAGTAGAGGGCTGTACCGAGGATGGCTGAAATTAGGGGATCTTCAGGAAATTCGCCATCGGCTTGATTGGCATACTGATACGCAAGGTCATATTTTTTTTGATTGAGATAAGACCAACCAATGACAATGTAATTATCTATTCTTGCCTTTCGGTTTGTGAGAGGAGTCTTTTTCAGATTGGCTTGTGCGGATTTAATCGCAGCGGGATAATTTCTATTTTGATAGTATTGTCTAGGGGTAGTTTGCGCTGTTAGTTGCGATAATGCAAGTAAAAAAATTATGCTAATATATATAAATTTCATTGTAATGTGCCTATACGGGTGAATCCATGCGTCCTTTCAAAATACTTTCAGGAGACTTGCTTGTCATAGGTGCTATCATATCACCTTTTAGCATACCGCCTTCAAGCAATGAAACTTGCTGAGAGCCAACAACATCACCTTCTATATGACCGAGAATATAAACAATTTTTGCGCTTATATTTCCTTTAATATTGGCGTGTTCACCTATGCAGACTTCATTGCAGTCAACAATATCTCCAGTGAATTCACACTGTATCATGATGCGTTCTTGCCCTGTGAGGGAACCTTCAAATTTAATATTAGGACGTAAGACTGTGTTCGCTTGTTCTTCAAACGCTTCAACGTCTATTATACTGTGAATTGTATTTTCATTTTTCATTTCTTCACCCAGCCTGATTGCATAAACTCTTTTACCTTTCTCATATTACACTATTGTTTACTCTTAAATCAAGTCTAATAAATATATTTACTAGAAATGCTCAGTAAAAATATATAAACAGCGTTTAAATCTTCTTTATTGTATTTTTAATATGCAAGACCAAGCGTAAAAGAGAAACCTGTTACGGCTATGGTGGCAGAAGGTTGAGTGAAGTAACTTTGCGAATATTTTACACCAAGAATGAGGTTGAGAATTTGTCCTTCCAAGCCCAGAGACCATTCGGTTATGGGAGCGATATTTAATAGTTGATTAAATGAAATGGACTGGGATACGAAGAATGTCGCAAAAAAATTGCGCGTGAAAACGTTATTGTCTATGCGTGCCAATGTGGGGTCTCGTAAATAGAGCCGTGCGCTGAAAAAAGGAATGGTATTGGTGAGTATTTGTTGCTCTTGGTAGAGCTTACTTATAATAATGTCAGTACCAAAATTAAGTTTAGATTCCATGGCCACTTCATTACTGGGTAGTAATTCGTTTCTTAAACTGATAAAGAGTAAAAAACGTTGTAGATAAGGCTGTAAATTGTTTTGTCCTATGTCAGAAATAGTAACCGTTTGCCCTGTTTGTGGAGGAACTAAAAGGGAATAGAGAGCATTTATGCCCGTTTTGTTATTGAAGAAGGGGAAGTAGTACTCTAGTTCTCCCGTAATGCTGTTTAAGTTTTGATTCTCAAGTATTTCAGTTGTTTTCAAAAGCCCATAATCCAATTTGAATAAAAAATTTGAGAGATCATTGTTATCCTGCGCATCTGTATTTTCTACAATAGAATTATTGAGGGCAACAGGAGGAGTAGGGGTGATGGTAACGGTCTCTTCATTTATTTCTGGTGGAGTAGAATCAAAATCATCTCGGTCAAAGTTTTCATCAATGTCTTTAAAAACGAGCAATTCGGCATAGAGTTGTTTTATTTCGCTGTTATTAGGAAATTTTTGAATTAACGGCGTTAGAAAAATTTCCGCTTGTTCGTAGTTTCCCTGTTCAAAAGCTTCGTGGGCGTAGGCGAGTTGCTGCTGTTCGTAAGCAGAAAGTTGCCCTTCATCTTCTTGCGCAGTGAGCGAGAAGAACAAAGAGAATAACAAGCTATAAAGTATAAAATACTTACAAGAAAAAGGCATAAGGGCTTATTAGGGAGTATTGCAGCTTAATTGCTGAGGGTATCGACAATGCCTTCTGGCTCCACAATATCAGAATCTTGAAATAGGGGTGATGGTAACGGTCTCTTCGTTTATTTCTGGTGGAGTAGAATCAAAATCATCTCGGTCAAAGTTTTCATCAATGTCTTTAAAAACGAGCAATTCGGCATAGAGTTGTTTTATTTCGCTGTTATTAGGAAATTTTTGAATTAACGGCGTTAGAAAAATTTCCGCTTGTTCGTAGTTTCCCTGTTCAAAAGCTTCGTGGGCGTAGGCGAGTTGCTGCTGTTCGTAAGCAGAAAGTTGCCCTTCATCTTCTTGCGCAGTGAGCGAGAAGAACAAAGAGAATAACAAGCTATAAAGTATAAAATACTTACAAGAAAAAGGCATAAGGGCTTATTAGGGAGTATTGCAGCTTAATTGCTGAGGGTATCGACAATGCCTTCTGGCTCCACAATATCAGAATCTTGAAATAGGGGTTCTTTTTCATCAAAGCCAGGTTGGTATGAATCTAATTGTACATCGTTGTGGCTGAGATTGACTTCAAAGCCACTCAATAACCATTCGCTTGTTTGCGGTGGCTTACTTTCGGCGGTGTCGGTGTTGCCTGCTGTGTTTGGCGACGATGTTTTGCTCCAAACAAGATAGCCGTAGGAATAAGGTCTCACACTATTTGGGGGATGCAAAAATTTAACGGGTATTTCTTTGTTTTCAAGCGTGGCGGACTCATGGGAAAAATCACCCAAGTACCACTGTGTAATGTCTAAAAAGTTAGGCAATTGCTCGGCGATTAAAAAATTGAGAACGCCTTCCCATCGTGGGTCATAAAATGATTCTGTTGAGTTGCGTAATTGCAAGGCGGCAAGAAAGCGCTCTGTTTTTTGAAAAAGGAGGGTTTCGTCTTCTGTCAAATCCAAGGGGTTGAGTAGAAGTCCAATATCCTTGTCTCTGACGGCCTGTATGCTCTTGGGATTGTAGGATTGCAATGTCATATCTCCCAGAAAGCCCGTCTGATCTCCCACGTAAGCAGACAGCGAGAGAGCAATGGCGCAAGGCAATAAAATACAAGATAATATTTTATTCGGGGTCAGTTTTTTCTTCTTCTGCATTTGTTTCATTCTGTTGCTCTATGGATAAATGACCGTCATCAGTGGCGACTAATTTTTCTTTTTTCTTGGCATAACGATTAACTGTTTTGACATTTTCAGCTTCTAAACGTTTTTTAATGGCTTCGTTTCTTTTTTCGCCACTTTCTTTTCCATAAAGAGTCGCTAAGACTTCAGATTGATTGGCGGCCTTTCTTTCCTCTATGGTTGTCTGACCATTTTCGTCTTCGTCTATCATTCTAAAGAATTCTTCGCTTTCCATGTCTTCTATGTCGAGCAATCTGTGAGTGATTTTTTGAAGGAGGTCTTTGTGGTTGGCCAAGATGGCGGTAACGTGTTTATAACGCTGGTCTATGAGCTTAGCGATTTCGTTGTCTAGGTAGTCCTTGGTCACCTCAGAATAATTACTCACTTGCTCTTGACCGCCTAAAAAGTTGCGACTTTGCGTTGAAAGGGCCATGTTATAAAATTTCTTGTTGAAACCATAGATGGTAAACATTTTTCGTATAATTTCGGTGGCTCGTTCTATGTCATTGGAAGCGCCTGTTGTGACCGCTCCGTAGATGACTTGTTCGGAGGCACGACCGCCTAGGAGCACGTCAATTTCGCCTATGAGTTCATGCTCGGACATTAAGAATCTGTCTTCGGTGGGTACTTGTAGCATATAGCCTAGAGCGCTCATTCCCCGCGGCAATATAGAAATGCGTTGCACAGGATTAGAGTCGGGGGTAAAGGCTGCAATGAGAGCGTGACCTGTTTCATGGTAGGCGACAATTTCTCTTTCTTTGGGGTTGATGAGCCTATTTCTCTTTTGGAGACCGATAAGGATTTTTTCTATGGCCTCTGTTAAATCATCTTGTATAACAAATTTGCGCCCTTTTCTTACCGCTAATATGGCGGCTTCGTTCGCAAGGTTTGCCAAGTCAGCACCGACAAAGCCTGTGGTTGCTTTGGCTATTTTTTCAAGATCAACTTTTGAACTCAATTTTATGTTTTTGCTGTGTATTTCGAGTATGGCTTGTCTGCCCAATAAATCGGGTTTGTCAATGAGAACTTGTCTGTCAAAACGGCCAGGTCGCAACAGGGCAGAGTCCAAGACCTCGGGTCTGTTGGTTGCGGCTATGACAATGACACCAGAGGAGGCATCAAAACCGTCCATTTCAACGAGGAGTTGGTTGAGGGTTTGTTCTCTTTCGTCATTGGTAGAGTAGGACGAGGCACGACTTTTTCCTATGGCATCCAATTCATCAATAAAGATAATGGCGGGAGATTTTTCTCTTGCTTGCTTGAAAAGATCTCTGACCCTTGCGGCACCGACTCCGACAAACATTTCAACAAATTCTGCACCACTCATTTTGAAAAAAGTGACATTTGATTCACCGGCAACGGCACGAGCAATAAGAGTTTTCCCCGTTCCTGGAGGCCCTACAAGGAGAACACCTTTGGGGATTTTTCCACCTATCTCACTGTATTTTTTGGGGTTTTTGAGAAAGTCAACGACTTCAACAAGCTCTTCTTTGGCTTCATTACAACCTGCCACGTCGGCAAATTTTGTTTGAATGTCACTTTCAGAAACGATTTTAGATTTATTTTGACCGAAGTTCATCACTCCACCCGGTCCGCCCATGCCACCAATTTTTCGTGTAAGCATGCGCATAATGATAAAGATAAAGATCAAGGGGAGCATCCAAGAAAGAGCACCGAGCCAATAGTTTGGTTTTTCTAATTCGGCATAATAAGCGACGCCCTTTTCTTCGAGCAAGGGGATGAAAGTGGTATCATTGACAGGGACGGTTTCGTAGACGGTGCTTGTATCTGTGGATGAACTGGGATTTGTGGGGGAGACAAAAAGATTAAATTGCGATGCGGGGCTTGAGCTGGTTTGAGCCGTGTCCTGAACGCTGTCATAACCCAAATATTTTGTCGATGTCAGTTTCACTTCTTTGATTTCGCCTGATTCAACCTTGTCTCTAAATTGACTGAATTCAATGACATTGGCGGACGGCCCTTGTGAAAAATTATTAACAAAGAGTAGAACAAGTACAAGCACGGACAAAAAAATCAGAACATGATTAAAGCTTTTTTTGGGAGAACCTGTGCGACGTTGTCTTTTGTTTGGGTCTTGTGGATCATCCATTGATATTATATCTCCAGTTTCTTGTTTGCTAGTTTATTTAGGGGGAAAAGATTTGGTATTACGACATTTGGGGAAGCCACTACAGGCTAAAAAAGGCCCACGGCTTGCAATTTTAACGACCATTTCTTCGCCACATTTTTCACACACTTCTTTGTGATCAAGCTTGGGTACTTCTATGGGTTTGCCGTCTTTGCTTATCGCCATGGTGTTTTTACACGTGGGGTAGTCGCTACAGGCAAGGAAAGGGCCTCGGCGACCAACTTTGACTATCATGGGCTTAGCACAAAGATCGCAGTCTCGTTCTATTTTGGGCAATTCTACTATCTGACCATCCTGATCCAAGGCTTCGGTGTGTTTGCACTCGGGGTAGCTGCTACAGGCCAAGAATTGTTTGCCAAAGCGTGATGTTTTGAGGAGCATAATGCTGCCACAATCGCTACAAGGCGGATAATCTTCTGAGCTTTGCAGTTCATTTTCATTGGGCATGGATAAAATGCCATTACATTCTGGATAGGCGGAGCAACTGAGGAAGGCGCCTTTTTTAGAATAACGTATAACGAGTTCTTTGCCACAAAGAGGGCAACGTTCTTCGCCTTCGTAAGGCTGACCTTTGAGGGCTTTGACGTGCTCGGAGGCGTGTATCACTTCTTGGTCAAAGGGGGTGTAGAATGCCTCTAGAAGTTCGACCCAGCTATTATTGCCGTGTTCTACTTCATCGAGCTTTTCTTCCATATTGGCTGTAAAACGCAAGCTCATGACATTGGAGAAATTGGTGTCGAGTATTTGCGTGACAACTTTTCCCAATTCGGAGGGGTGAAAGGCTTTGTCTTTTAAGAGAGCGTAGCCTCGTTCTTTGAGTGTTTGGATAATAGGCGCGTAGGTGGAAGGTCGGCCTATGCCTTCTTTTTCCAAGGCTTTAATAAGGCCTGCTTCGCTGTAGCGTGGTGGCGGTGTTGTAAAGTGTTGTTCGTGGTCGAGTTGCTCGAGAGTGAGAGCGTCGTTTTCTTGAACGCTGGGCAGATCTTGATACTTGGTTTTGTCCTTTGTGTCTAGCCCTCCCACAATCATGTGACCTTGTGAAACTAATTCACGGCCTTTGGCTTCAAAAAGTGCCTGATTGGCTTCTATTTTATAGGTGGTAATATTGAAGACTGCGGGCGTCATCTGTGAAGCAACAAAGCGATTCCAAATGAGGCGGTACAATTTGTACTGCTCTGGTTTTAGGTAAGATTTTAAGAATTCGGGAGTGTATTTTACGTGATAAGGTCTAATGGCCTCATGCGCATCTTGAGTATTCTTTTTTGAGCCAAAAAAGTTGGCTTTTGCGGGCAAATATTCTGCGGCATAATTTTCGGCGATATAGTCTCTGGCGTCGGTTAATCCTTCAGAGGCAATGCGTGTCGAATCGGTACGCATATAGGTAATGAGCCCTTCGGGGCCGTCTTGCAGGTCTACCCCTTCGTACAATTGCTGGGCAATACGCATGGTTCGCTCGGGGCTGAAACCCAGTGTGGTACTGGCGGCTTGTTGCAAGGTCGAAGTGATGAAGGGTGCGGGCGGTTTTGACTCAGATTTTTTGCGGTCTATGCCAGCGATGCGGTAAGTTTCTTTTTCAAGAATGGCAATCATGGCCTTAACTTGTTCCGCCTGATTATTAGGAGTGCCTATGTCAAATTTTTCGTCCTTCCATTTGACCAACTTACAATTAAAGTTATGAGGTTTTGCAGTGGGGGAGACAATGGCTTCAACTTTCCAGTATTCGACGGCAACAAATTTGTCTATTTCGGCTTCTCTGCTGACGACGATTTTCAGGGCAACGGATTGCACTCTTCCCGCACTGAGATTTTTCGCAACTTTTTTCCACAAGAAGGGCGAAAGTCTAAAACCCACCAGCCTGTCTAGTATGCGTCGGGCTTGTTGCGCATTGACGAGATTCATATCTATGTTTTTAGGATTGTCCAGAGCATCTTTGACCGCTTTGGCTGTAACGGCTTGATAGGTGATGCGTTTCGTTTTCTCATCAGCAATTTCTAACACCTCTTTAAGATGCCAAGCTATGGCTTCTCCCTCTCTATCGGGGTCGGGTGCGAGGTAGATTTCGTCCGCTTTTTGAGCCGCTTTTTTAAGGTCTTCTATGACTTTTTCTTTACCAGGAAGTATTTTGTAGCGCGGTTTAAAATGATCTTTAATGTCTATGCCAAAGGCTTTATCGCCTCTGCCAGAGCTTTCTAAATCTCTGATGTGACCAACGCTAGCTTTTACAGTGTAGCCTTTACCGAGTATTTTGGTAATGGTTTTTGCCTTTGCTGGGCTCTCGACTATAATCAATTTTTGTGGCATTTATTCTTCCTACGTGCTGTCATATTCGTTCAAAGGGTAAGCATCTCCCCAAGTTTTTTGCTAAAATATTCTTTCATCAAAAAACAAGATGACTTTGGCTTACATTTCTTACACAATGTTTATAACCTATCTATAATAGTTAAGATATTTACTGATTTAGTCAACATCCTTTTTCTTTTTTATCAATTGGTCACTTGTAATACATAACCAGAATCATCTCTGCCGCTTGTGCCTGTCACATAGACTTCAACATTTAAAGGTCTGTAAACCCCTGTGTTTATATTCTCGTCTTGTACTTTATATTTTAACATATAGCGACCAGAAGGTTTGAAACGCTGTTTTATCATCAGGGGATTCAAGCGACTATTTCTTGATACATCGTTGCTATCCAATATGGTCCCCCCCGTAATATGGCTTAAATAGGCGAATTCTTTGTCCACTTCGTGACCGCTTAAATTGATGAGGTTGAACTGGACTTCGTTGGCCTTCATATAATTCGCTAATTCTATTAAACCATAGGGTGCGAAACTGTCGAGAGGATTGAGTTTGTCTATGTAGTTAAAATAAATGACTTTTTTCTTGTGGCTCAATATCATTTTATCTATGCTTTGCCTGAGGTTGAGTCCAATATTCACTTTATCTGTGAGACTCTTAAAGCCTTGTTGGCGGAAAATTTGGTCAATATTGCCATTGTTTTTATCAATGAAATAGGGATTGTTTTCGCCCCATTCGACCAGAGAAACTTCATCGGTATCTATGAAGAAATTTTCTAGCTCGACTAAGTAGTTACGTATCATAGGCGCTTTTTTCTGGCTATTTTCTGTCGCCATATAAATAATTTGCAAGTTGAAATCATTGCTTTCGTTGTAATGATATTCTACTTCCGTGTTGACGTATTGCCCTTTGTCATAAATGGAGAAGTTAGATTTTTGCAAGCCGACAAAAGGGTTGCCCATGGCATCTTGGACGTCTAAAGTGAGTAAAACCTCGGGGAAGCGACTGGTATTTACTTTTAAGGTAGAGACCCAAAGTCCGTTTTGTATCGTTGAAAGTTGAGCGAGGTTGACGATTTGATTGTTGATGTAATCGCTGAGCCACAGTCTGTTGTTTCCATCCAGTGCCATGCCTGAAAATTTGGTGTTTTTAAGGGGAGATTGATAGACTTGCGTGAGACTTTTGGTGGTAAGATTATAGAGTTTGACTTCTGAGGTATCGGCGATTAACAGCTCGTTGCTGGTGAGAAAGAGTATCTCTTCGGGTTGATTTAAACCTGAGGAAATGACTTCTTCTGCGTAGTTTCCGTAGAGGTCAAAAGCGTATATTTTTTGTTTGAGAGAATCGGCGACATAGATTTGCTGATTATTGATAGCGATACCGCTAGGGCTGGAAAGACCGTTGAAACGTGGACTTTTACCGTCAAAACTGTAGCTTGGGTCGCCGTTGGCGTTAAACACGGCAATACGCTTGTTGCCGAAATCGCTGACATAAATATTTCTATTGCCAAAGGTATCGACTGTAAGGTACTGGGGGCCATTCATTGCGGTGAGTGGATCTGCACTCATAATATTGCCTGTCACTATGCCAAAAGAGTTGAGGATATTGATGCGGTTTTGGGCGAAGTCGCTCACCAAAATTTTATTATTGAGCATGGCAATGCCAAAAGGCTTGTTGAGAGTGAGCATTTCTAACTTGAGATTGCCATTAATATCAAAGCCAAAAACCGAACTATTGCCCAGACTGCTGGCATAGATGATGTTTTTGCCATCTTGAGAGGTCGCAAGTCCCATAGGCGTCAACACTTTTCCCCTATAACCTTGCTCAGAAACAGGAATGGTCAAGACAGAATACCACAGGTCACGAGAAGGCTGTGCAAGGCGAATTTGGTTGCGATAATCCAAGAGTTCTTGCATTTTATCTAAAATAGGATTACTGCTATCAAACTGTTGTAAGTAGCGAATTTCATCGAGAGCCGAGGTGAAAAATCCCGAATAATAATAACTGCGAATCAACCATTCTCTGTACAGAGTGGTGGTGGGAAGCAGCTTGAGAGCCTCTTGGAATTCAGAAATAGCTCTGTTGTATTGCTGTTCGTAAAAGGAGTTGATACCGCTTGAGAATTTTTCGTTGGCTAAAAGCTGTTCTCTTGTCACCTGAGCGTTAAGGGCGTAGGGAATTGCCAGCGCCAAGAGCAAAATTGCAAAAAGAGTTTTTTTAAGATTGTACAGAGACAAGGACATCACCTATAGAGCACTCGTATTGTTGCGAAGAAAATCCAGCAGAGACTGTTGGTCGGGCTTTATGGTTGCGGATAATGTTTGATAGCAACGCTGATGATAATCGTTTATCCATGAAATTTCTTCGGCTGTCAATAATTCTTTTTCAATGAGTTTCTTATCGTAAGGAAGAAAATTTAACGTTTCAAAAAAGTAGTTATGAGTCTGAGGATTTTCTTGAACGACAAGGAGATTTTCTATGCGTATGCCGTACTCATTTTCCCTGTAAATGCCTGGTTCGTTGGAGCAAATCATACCAAGAAGCAGGGATTGGTTGTTG